>JBEGKW010000019.1:0-17473 GCA_041183865.1 Actinomycetota bacterium
AACGGCCATACGAACCGATACGCCGTTGGCTACCTGTTCTAGGACGGTTGATTGTGGTGAATCTGCCGAAATGGCGTCGATTTCTAGCCCTCGGTTCATTGGGCCAGGGTGCATCAAGAAAGCCGAAGGCTTCAGGGTCTTTAGGCGGTCGGCGTTGAAGCCCCAGATGCGTGAGTATTCGCGCTCTGACGGGAAGTATGAAGCGTTCATGCGCTCGGCCTGAACGCGCAACATCATGACAACATCCGGCTTCTCAACCTGAAGAGTCTCGTCAAGCGAGTAGTGCAGTTTCGCTTTGAAGTTACTTGGGTTAGCCGGCAGCAGCGTTGGCGGAGCTACGAAGTGCACCTCGGCGCCGAGGGTGTTCAGCAGAAGCAGGTTTGAACGAGCCACACGTGAGTGCAGAACGTCTCCAACGATGGCAACTTTCAGACCTTCGAGAGCCTTGCCCTTCGAGTTAGCACCGTGAATGCGCTTTCTCATCGTGAACGCGTCTAGCAACGCCTGGGTCGGGTGTTCGTGGGTTCCGTCACCGGCATTCACAATCGCGCCGTTGATCCAGTTACTGTGGGCCAAGACATTGGCCGCGCCGCTGGCTGGGTGGCGAATAACCACTGCATCTGCGCCCATTGCTTCGAGCGTCTGCGCGGTGTCTTTCAGGCTTTCACCCTTAGAAACGCTCGAACCCTTGGCCGAGAAGTTGATCACGTCGGCAGACAGACGCTTAGCTGCCAGCTCGAATGAAATGCGGGTGCGAGTCGAGTCTTCGAAGAACAGGTTGACCACGGTCTTACCACGTAGGGTCGGCAGCTTCTTGATCTCACGCTCGTTCACGTCGGCCATGCCCTCGGCGATGTCCAGGATCTCGATCGCCTGATCGCGGCTCAGGTCGCCGGCTGAAAGTAGGTACTTAATCATGATTCGATAACCACCGAGTTCTCTGCGTCTGATTCGGTTAGGTGCACACGGACAAAGTCTGCTCGAATCGGCAACTCTCGGTGGCCGCGGTCAACCAAAACGGCTAGCTTTACGGCGCGTGGGCGGCCAAAGTCATTTAGGGCATCAAGTGCGGCGCGAATCGTGCGTCCGCTGAACAGAACGTCGTCAACCAAGACCACGACCTTGTCGTCGATGCCTTGGCTTGGAATCGAGGTTTCGGTTACGGCGCGGGTTGGGTTTGTGGCAAGGTCATCACGGTACATGGTGATGTCTAGGCGCCCAAGTAGCTGAGAGATGTCGATGCCTGGCTCGTTGCGAGCAATTACCTTGGCGATGCGCTCGGCCAGTAGCACACCACGCGTTGGAATGCCTAGGATTACGAGATTTGAGGTGCCACTCTTCTGCAGTGCAGTGTTGGCTTCGAGAATTTCATGAGCAATGCGGGTAACCGCGCGATCGATGTCGTCGCTGCTCAAGACGGTGCGTGCAGACACGCCCACCTCCTTCTCTGCCTCTCTGGACAGTCTTAAAGGATGTTTGAAAAAGTCTAACAGCCGAAGCGGTTACTTAGCGGTCTTAGTCGCCGAAATTCTAGACAAAAGCCCGTTAATAAATGAACCGGAATCGTCGGTCGATAGCTCTTTTGCCATTTCGACCGCTTCATTGATTGCTACCGCATCAGGAACATCGTCGTTGTGCATGATCTCCCAGACCGCGCATCGCAAAATGGCACGGTCAAGGTTAGGCATACGGTCTAGAGCCCAGCCCTGCGAGTAGGTGTCTAGAAGGTCATCGATTTCATCGTGATTCTCGATTACGCCGTTGACGATCTGACGTGCATAACCGAAGATCTCATCCTGGTTCTGACGATCTGCGGTTAGCCCCGCAACCTCATCGAGCAGGGTTAGCGGCGAGATCTTGCGAAGGTCTGCCGCGAACACAGCATCAATGGCACGCTTACGTGCCTTAGTTCTAGCGCTCAACTGATTAGTCGGTTACGCGGCCAAGGTAGTCACCGGTGCGGGTGTCTACGCGGACGCGGGTGCCGTTGTCAACGAACAGTGGAACCTGGATCTGTAGACCGGTCTCAACGGTTGCTGGCTTGGTGCCACCTGATGAGCGGTCGCCCTGAAGGCCAGGCTCGGTGTAGGTGATTTCAAGTACGACAGAAGCTGGAAGTTCAACGTAGATTGGGTTGCCCTCGTGCATCGCAACGGTGGCTTCCTGGTTCTCAAGCAGGTAGTTGACTGCATCGCCAACGGTTGCCTCTGAAAGGGTTACCTGGTCGAAGGTGTCGGCATCCATGAAGATGAAGCCTTCTCCGTCGTTGTATAGGTAAGTCATGTTGCGCTTGTCAACGTTTGCGGTCTCGATCTTCACGCCAGCGTTGAAGGTCTTGTCGACAACCTTGCCGGTAAGAACGTTCTTTAGCTTTGAACGCACGAACGCAGCGCCCTTGCCAGGCTTTACGTGCTGGAACTCGACGACAGCCCAAAGCTGACCTTCGATGTTTAGGACCATGCCGTTCTTCAAGTCGTTTGAAGTTGCCATGGGGTTTGTTTCAAAAAAATAGCGGGATGGAATCCCTGCGCCTAACAGTCTAACCGAAGCGCGCGGTTTTGGCGCCCGGCTAGCTAGCGATTGCCGAAAGAGCCAGCAGGTATGAAGTCACTCCGAAACCAGCGATTACACCGGTCGCAACACCAGAAATTACGCTGTTGTGACGGAATTCCTCGCGGGTGTGCGGGTTGCTCAGGTGAACCTCAATCAGCTTCTTACCGCTCTTGGTCACCTGCACCGCTGCGTCACGAAGAGCGTATGAGTAGTGCGTGAAGGCTGCTGGGTTCAAAACCACATCCAAGCCGCCGTCAACGGCTTCGTGTAGCCAACCAATAAGTTCTGATTCGCTGTCGGTTTGACGCACGTCAACAGCGAGCCCAAGTTCGGCACCAAGCCCAGTAACGGCGGCGACCAAGCCCTCGTAGTTGGTTGAGCCATAGATGTCAGGCTCGCGCGAACCCAATCGAGCAAGGTTAGGGCCATTTAGGACTAGTACTTTTTGCATGTCTCTAGGTTAGCGCTAGCCAGCGACGATCTCTTGGTAAGCGGCGTGAAGCAGCTCAGGAGCAGGAGCGGCCATGATGGTTGGCTTGCCAATTGCATCTAGCACCACGAAACGAAGGGTTCCGGCTCGTGATTTCTTGTCGCGCTGCATGGTTTGCACGAGTTGATCCCACTTCTCAGCCTTGTATTCGACTGGTAGTCCAATCAGCTTGAAGATTCTGCGGTGACGATCGACTGCCTCGTCGCTGAGACGACCGGCTAGACGAGCAAGTTCGGCAACAAAGACCATGCCGATCGCAATGGCCGCTCCATGACGCCACTTATAGCGCTCGGCGAGTTCGATTGCGTGACCGAGGGTGTGTCCGTAGTTCAGAATCTCGCGTAGGCCAGCCTCCTTGAAGTCCTCCCCGACCACACGTGCCTTGATTGCCACCGAGCGTTCGATGATTTCGGCAAACACCTCAGACTTCGGGTCGGTTGCAACGGCTACGTCGGCTTCAATCAATTCAAGGATGCGCTCGTCGGCGATGAAACCGTATTTGGCCACTTCACCGAACCCGGCAAGGATCTCGTTCTTCGGCAGGGTCTCTAAGGTGTCTAGGTCGATGATTACTGCCGATGGCGCGTAGAAACAACCGACGAGGTTCTTACCTTCAGCGGTGTTGATGCCAGTCTTGCCACCAACGGCTGCGTCGACCATCGCTAGGAGCGTGGTTGGCACCTGAATGAGCTTCACACCGCGCAACCAGGTGGCAGCAACGAAGCCCGCGAGGTCGGTGGTTGAGCCGCCTCCGAAGCCAATCACTGCGTCACTTCGCGTGAAGTCAGCCTGTCCGAGCACACCCCAGCAGAACGCCGCCACTTCGACTCGCTTGGCGTCTTCGCTGTCTGGAACTCCGGCGAGAATCGCCTCGTAGCCTTGGGAGTCTAAGGTTTCTTTGAGCAGCTCAGCCGATGCGGTCAGTCCGACCGGGTGGATGACCAAAACCTTCTTGACTGAACCGCCAAGCGCCTTGCCGACCTCGCCCAGCAGGGCGCGACCGATAGTGATGTCGTATGAGTCGACACCCTTGACTTGGATGACCTTTGGTTCTGCCATTATTTGCCTAATTTCTCGAGGATCTCTTTGATGCTTGCACTGATTGGTTGACCCGAGGTGTTGATCTCGAAGTCGGCAATGCTTTGATAAATCGGTTTGCGTTCGGCATAAATGCGTCGCCAGTCTTCAACACCATTTTGAAGCAGCGGACGGTTTCCATTCTTGAGCCTCGAACCGATGTGCTTGCCATCGGTAGCGAGGTAGATCACCGTTACGTCTCTCAGGCGTTTACGAGTGAGTTCACTTAGCACTGCCCCACCGCCGGTTGCGACCACACCAGGAACCGAAATGGCCTTCGCCATCGCCTTTTCTTCGAGACGACGAAATTCTGGCTCACCACGCTCTTCGAAGATCGCCGGAATAGGACCGTGCTCATCGGTGATGACGTTGTCAGAATCTGTGAATGGAACCTTCATTACCTTGGCGAGTTTGCGACCGATCGTAGTCTTGCCGACACCCATAGGGCCGATCAGAACTACTACGTCACTCGACTTGGTCACGATTTAGGCTGGTGCGTCGAACGAGGTCAATACCGCTGGGATGTTCTCCAGGTAGCCGAGTAGGTTGCGCTTGGTTTCTGCAACCGAGTCTCCACCGAACTTCTCGAGAACTGAGTTTGCAATCACCAACGCAACCATAGCTTCGGCGACAACACCGGCTGCTGGAACCGCGCAGACATCTGAGCGCTGGTGGTGGGCCTTGGCGGCCTCACCGGTCGCGACGTCTACGGTAGCCAGGGCCTTGGGAATGGTAGAAATCGGCTTCATGGCGGCGCGTACACGAAGCACATCGCCATTGCTCATGCCACCCTCAACACCACCGGCACGACCAGAAAGGCGACGAACGATGCCGTCTGCGTCGCGCTCAAGTTCATCGTGGGCAACCGAACCGCGGCGCTTAGCGGTTTCGAAACCGTCGCCAACTTCAACGCCCTTGATTGCCTGGATGCCCATAAGCGCGGCGGCTAGCTGAGAATCAAGACGACGATCCCAGTGCACAAAGGTGCCTAGGCCAGGTGGAAGGCCGTAAACCAAAGTTTCTACAACGCCACCAAGGGTGTCTCCATCCTTGTGGCAGGCGTCAACCTCGGCGACCATGGCAGCCGAAACGGTCTTGTCGAAACAACGCATTGGGTCTTCATCGAGCATGGCTACATCCGAAGGCACCGGCAGAGCAGAACCAAGTGGAGCCATAACTGGGCCAATTCCAACGGTGTGAGTCACCAATTCGATGCCGAGTTCTTTCAAGAACGATGAAGCGACAGCACCGAGCGCAACGCGCGCTGCAGTCTCTCGAGCGCTGGCACGTTCAAGAACCGGACGCGAATCAAGAAAGCCGTACTTCTGCATTCCGGTGAAGTCTGCGTGGCCTGGGCGTGGACGAGTAAGAGCCTCGGCACGTGCGCCGGTTAGTTTCTCTGGGGCAACTGGATCGGCAGACATCACGTCTTGCCACTTCGGCCATTCGGTGTTTCCAACGGTGATGGCAACCGGGCCACCCATGGTCAATCCGTGACGAACGCCGCCACTGAGCGAAACCTCGTCTTGTTCAAACTTCATGCGCGCACCGCGGCCATAACCTAGTCGACGACGAGCGAGGGCATCCTGCACATCTGAGGTCGTGACTGGAATTCCTGCGGGCAAGCCCTCAAGAACGGCGACTAATTCGGGGCCGTGTGACTCCCCTGCGGTGATCCAACGTAGCATTTCTCAATTGTGCCACACCACGGCGCGCTATCTGGGCAGTTGGGCGCTATTGCTCGGATTCGACGGCAATATGCATCGCCGAAACCACTGCTACTTCATTTGGCAATTCTTTTTCGGCAGAACCGGTGTTGAAGATTCGAATCTGAGCGACTGCTTGCCAGATGAGCATCTCTAGACCGCTGATTGTTCGCTTGCCCTTGGCAGACCAAGCCTCGGCTAGTTTTGATGGCCACGGATTGTATGACACGTCGAGCAAGGCACCCTTTGGCTTCCAGCTCCAAGCGCGGATGAGACGTGCGGCTTGTCTGTCTAGCGCGCCAGACGGAAGCGTTGAGATGGTCAGGTTCGAAACTCGGCTGGCCGCTCTTAGGCCACCGGCGCGAGTGGTCTTCAAACCGAGCTGCTTGCCCAGGGCAATCAAGGCCTTTCGAGAGACCTTATTTCGTGCCAAAACCTCGACGTGTGCATTTGGGTTCAAAACGCTAATCGCGACCATCGCCGAGGTAGCAGTTGCACCAGAGCCGATGATTAGGGCGTGTTTGACAAGGCCGATTCGGGCTTCGGTGACAGCCTGAACAATACCGAAAACATCGGTGTTGAAGCCGTGCCACTTGCCAAACTCATCCAGGTACAAAGTGTTCGTGGCGCCGGTCAGTTTTGCGTACTCGTCGAGCTCTTCGGCGAATCGAGTTGCCTCTTCTTTGAGGGGCATGGTCACCGAGAAGCCATTCCAGACGCCGTCTAGGCCGGCGATGAAAGTGCGCATGAGTCCCTTTTGAACCTCTGCGCGACCATACTCCCAGTCAAGCCCGAGCACTCGGTACGCGGCCAAGTGAATCGCTGGAGATTTTGAGTGAGCAATAGGTGAACCGAGTACGGCAAAGCGCTTATTCATACCCTGGGTGCTCCTTCATCCATGCGCGCCATTGCGCCACGGCTTTTTCATGTTCTGCGAGCGTGGTGCTAAAAACCGTCTCGCCGGTTTCTAAGTTGACTGCACAAAAGAATAACCAAGAACCAGTCGCCGGGTGCAAAGCGGCATCGATTGCCACTGCACCAGGCGAACTAATTGGGCCGACTGGTAATCCGGCATGCAAATAGGTGTTGAAGCCATTGTTATTGGCGCGATCGGCAGCCGAGGTGCTGACGGTGTTGCCATCGACACCGTAGCTAACCGTGGCGTCCGACTGCAGGTGCATACCGATTTTGATGCGGTTCAGGAAGACTCGACTCACCTTATAGAAGTCGGGTTCCTGTCGGGCTTCCTTCTGCACAATCGAAGCCAGAGTCAAGATTCGGTGGCGATCCTTCGCGCTGACCCCGAACTTGTCGAGCTCTTGCTGCATGCGGCCGATCATAGTTTTCAGGATGTCTACCGCTGTAGCCTTCGGTGAGAAAGTGTAGGTTGCCGGAAACAGGTAGCCCTCAATTGAAACTGCGTCGGCTGGTAGCCCAATTGCGGCTCGCTGTTTGGCCGCTGCGCTAAATTCACTTCGCGAGATGCCGGTTTCGGCCGACAACTTATCCAGGATGACGTTTGCGCGCAGGCCCTCTTTGATCAGGATGCGATTAGTCACAGAGCCGTTTGGGTCGAGTAGGGCCTCTAGCGCAGCCTGAGCCGACATGTGCAAACGCAGCTTGTAGGTGCCCGGGTAGAACTTTGGGTTGGCTTCAAGGATGAGCTTGTAGATGGTTCTGAAGTTCTTAACCACTCCCATTTCAACCAATGAGTTGGCGATCGTTTCGCCGGTATCCCCCGGCTGGATGTCAACCAATACCGAGCTATAGCCTTCGCCCTGATAGTCATTGCCAATTAGCTGATCGAAGCCCGAGCGAATGGCAGAGCGGTTCGCGAAAGCAACTGCACCAAGGATGATTGCACCGATGGCCAAAATGGCGATTAGTCGACGACGAGCAAACTTAGACATCGATATCGGCTAACTCGATTCCGGGTTCGCGACCGGTGTTCTTTTCGATTGCCAGGGCCTGTTCGAGAATCATGGTTGCCGCAATTTGGTCGATCACCTTGCGACCATCTTTAGAGTTCTTACCCGAACTTCTAAGCGCAGCCGAAGCCGAAACCGTGGTGAGACGCTCGTCAATCATGCGAACCGGCACATCCGTGGAAGCTGCTAAAAGGTTCGCTAGCGCTACGGCGTCATCGGTTGATGCGGTTGCACTTCCAGACATCGATACCGGCAAACCCACGTAGATCTCGAGCAAGTCTTGATCTTCGGTAGCAGCGGAAATCAAGCGGATTGTTTCGTTGTCATCGGTTTGTCGAGCAACGTTCTGCAGCGGGGATGCCAAAATGCCGTGAAAGTCTGAAATCGCAAGGCCAACTCTGACCTTGCCAACGTCAACTGCCAGTCGACGACCCGAGCGCACTAGGCTCCCAGTGCTCCGCGAACGGCAGTCTGAGCTTCGCCAATCTTTGCGGCATCACTACCGCCACCCTGGGCTAGGTCATCCTTGCCGCCACCGCCGCCGCCAAGAATCTGGCTTGCGGTGCGAACTAGGTTGCCTGCCTTGTGGCCCGCTGCGCGCGCGGCTTCGGTGGTCGCAACGAGAACCATTGGCTTATCGGCTACAACACCAAACAGCGCCACCACACCAGACTCGGTGCCGAGCTTCTCGCGAATCTGAGTTGCCAAACCTCGAAGGTCTTCTACCGAAGCAATTTCGCCTAGATTAGCCTCAACAAACTTGGTTGAACCAACGGCGGTTGCAGCTGAAATCAACTCTGGAATGCGGGTTGCTAGCTGTGCCGCCTGAAGCTGTGCCAACTTGCGCTGAGCCTGCTTGAGCTCTTCGATTGTCGCGGTTAGACGCTCTTCAATCTCTACCTTTGGGCTCTTCAGGGCTTCGCCGAGACGAGCAACGAGTGCGCGTTCGGTAGCCAGTGAACGGAACGCTTCGATGCCAACCAAGGCTTCGAGGCGGCGTGAACCAGAACCGACCGATGACTCGCCGATGATCGAAACTAGACCAACCTGTGAGCTACGTGAAACGTGGGTTCCACCGCAGAGCTCACGAGACCATGGGCCACCGACCTGGATGACTCTAACGCTTTCGTCGTAGGTCTCGCCGAATAGTGCAACGGCTCCCCATTCGCGTGCCTCAGGAAGGCTCATGTGTTGCGCGCTGACCGCTAGGTCGCGACGGATAGCTAGGTTGGTTACTTCTTCGATCTCGCTACGGGTTTCGAGCGAAAGAGCCTGAGCCCAGGCGAAGTCGAGACGCAAATAACCAGGCTTGTTGTACGAACCGCTCTGGAGAGCCGATGGGCCAAGCACTTCACGAAGGGCAGCGTGAACGATGTGGGTTCCCGAGTGAGCCTGGCAAGCACCGAGACGCCAGTCGGCGTCTACTTCGGTCTGCGCCTTAGCGCCAACCGAAACTTCGCCAGAGCGAACCAATACCTTGTGGCTGATTAGGCCCTTTACCGGCTTCTGAACATCCAAAACCTCTAGCGAGAAGCCATCGCCGTTGATGAAACCGGCGTCAGAATCCTGGCCGCCAGATTCGGCGTAGAACGAGGTTTCGTCGAGAATAACTTCGGCAATCTGGCCAGAAGTAGCAACCTGGGAATCCTTGCCGTCAACAATCAGACCAAGGATGCGTCCCTCAGATGAAAGCTCTTCGTAACCGGTGAACTTGGTGACACCCTTTGCGCGGAATGCCGAGTAAACCGAAAGGTCGGTTCCGCCCAACTTCTTCTCACGAGCGTCTGCCTTGGCGCGATCGCGCTGTTCGGTCATCAATGCCTTGAAACCATCGCGGTCTACGGTGAGGCCCGCTTCTTCGGCAACTTCTAGGGTTAGGTCAATCGGGAAACCATAGGTGTCGTGCAATAGGAACGCCGCGTCACCCTTTAGCTCCTTGCCCCCACCCTGCTTGGCGTGGGCAATTGCCTCATCCAAGAAAACGGTGCCGGCGACCAGCGTGCGAAGGAAGGTCTCTTCTTCGGCAACCGCGGTCTTCAAGATGCGATCGAAATCGGTCTCGAGCTCTGGGTAGGCAGCCTTCATGGCTTCCTTTGAAGCGGTGAAAAGCTCGGTGAAGGTCGGTGCCTCAACGCCGAGAAGACGCATCGCACGAACTGAGCGGCGCAACAAGCGACGAAGCACATAGCCACGTCCGTCATTGGCTGGCGTGACGCCATCGCCGATGAGCATCAGTGCTGAACGAATGTGGTCGGCAACGACGCGCATGCGAACGTCGTCTTCAACTACCGCGCCATAGGTCTTGCCAGAAAGCTTTGCGGCGAGGTCAAGAACCGGGCGAACCTGGTCGATCTCGTAAAGGTTCTCGACACCCTGCATCAAGAACGCAACGCGCTCTAGACCCATACCGGTGTCGATGTTCTTCTTAGGAAGTTCGCGAAGAATCTCGAAGTTGTCTTTGCCGGTGCCCTGGCCGCGCTCGTACTGCATGAATACGAGGTTCCATATTTCGATGTAGCGGTCTTCATCGGCCTCAGGGCCACCCTCGCGGCCGTAGGCAGGCCCGCGGTCGTAGTAAATCTCAGAGCAAGGGCCAGCTGGTCCAGGCTGACCAGTTGACCAGTAGTTATCTTTCATGCCGCGACGCTGAATGCGCTCCATCGGAATGCCAGCAACATCACGCCAGATTGCAATCGACTCGTCGTCATCCTGGAATACGGTCACCCAAAGCAACTGCTTGTCGAGTTCTAGGCCACCCTCAGACTGAGGCTTGGTCAGAAACTCCCAGGCGTAGGCGATTGCTTCCTTCTTGAAGTAGTCGCCGAAAGAAAAGTTTCCGTTCATCTGGAAGAAGGTGCCGTGACGAGTAGTCTTGCCCACTTCTTCGATGTCTAGGGTGCGAACACACTTCTGAACGCTGGTTGCGCGTGGGAACGGAGCTGGCACCAAACCGCTCATATAAGGGATGAATGGCACCATACCGGCGACGGTGAAAAGTAGTGAAGGGTCTTCGCTAATCAGCGAAGCCGAAGGAACAACTGTGTGGCCTTTGCCCTCGAAAAAGTCGAGCCAGCGCTGGCGGATTTCCGCAGTCTGCATGCTTATGCGTTCGAAGCAGGCTTTGAAGCCTTGGTTGCTGCTGGCTTCTTTTCGGCAGCAAGCTCTGCCTCGCGCTCACGGAAGCCTTCAGCGACAACATCGCCGAGCTCACGGACGCGAACCATTACGTCATCGACGATGGTCTTGGTCTTCGGGTTTTCCTGAAGCTGCTTAGCTGCAACTAGTCCGGCTGCGATTCCGGTGATAAACCAAAATGCTTTTTTCATAGACTTACCTACTTCTTCTTGCCAAGCAATGCGCTTCGTAGGCCCTGTGTAAGACCTGCGATCTTCACTAGCGGTGAACCCAAAGTAGCCGAGAATACTGCGACTAGCGAGCTCACGTTAGTGGTGACCTCCGAGATGTTCTCGGTGATCTGGTCAACCTTGGCCAACTGCTTGTTGGTCGAGGTGACGGTTTCGGTAAGTTCAGTGAGAAGTGGAGAAACGCTTTCGTTGAGGTCGCGAATTGAATTGCGAGTCTCGTCTAGAACGCGTCCCAGCTTTAGCAATGGCACAGCAACAAAAAGCACCAGGAGGACGAATCCTCCAGCTGCGATCAATGCCGCTACGTCTCCACCGCTCATCTGAACTCCTAAACCGATTTTATTTATCGAGCTGCGTAGTACTCAACAACGAGCTGAACTTCACAGGTAACTGGAACTTCTGCACGCTTTGGACGACGAACTAGGGTTGCGTGAAGCTTGTCTAGCTGAACGTCTAGGTAACCAGGAACCGGAGGAAGAACATCGACGTGACCGCCGGCTGCTGCAACCTGGAAAGGCTCGGTAACTTCTGACTTCTCGTGAACGTGCACGAGCTGGCCTGGCTTTACGCGGAATGAAGGGCGGTCAACGCGCTCTCCGTTTACAAGGATGTGACGGTGAACAACCATCTGACGAGCCTGTGCGATGGTACGTGCGAAACCTGCACGTAGAACTAGAGCGTCAAGACGCATTTCTAGTAGCTCGACTAGGTTCTCACCAGTTAGGCCTTCGGCGCGCTTTGCTTCCTGGAAGGTCTTGCGAAGCTGTGCTTCACGGATGCCGTACTGGGCGCGTAGACGCTGCTTCTCGCGAAGACGAACGGCGTAGTCGCTGTCAGCCTTCTTCTTGGTGCGTCCGTGCTCACCTGGAGCGTATGGACGCTTCTCAAGGTACTTAGCAGCCTTTGGGGTTAGGGCTAGGCCCAATGCGCGAGACAAGCGAGTCTTGCTGCGCGTACGTGTGGTCTTTGACACGTTTTCCTTTCAATGGATCCGGTTGGATCACTTATAGCGGTTTTTGTTCACAAGTCGGATCGAGGTGATCCTCTGCCACGGACTGTCTGGCTATTGGACAGTCGCACCGTAGGTGAACACTCGCACAGCCGCGATTGAGTGTTCCAGTCGGCAACCTGACAATCCTAGCAGTTGAGCGCTCGGTAAACCAAGGACCTTTGCCCAGTAAACCTGCTACTTGCTTCTAAAAGAGCGCACGATGTCACGAAGTTTTGACCAGCGCTCCCCCAGCTCACGCTCGTGACCGACATCCTTGGGTAGGTAATAGCGACGGCCCAGCACCTTGTCATCGAGATACCGCTGAGGAATGACGGCTCGAGTCGAGTCGTGTGGGTATTCATAGCCGACGCCAGCCCCCTGATCCTGTGCCTTAGCGAAGTTTGAACTCTTTAGGGCGTTGGGCACCTGGCCTACTACCCCGTTTCGAACGTCGGCCAGCGCAGCATTGATGGCGTTGTAGGCGGTGTTGGATTTCGGTGCTAGAGCAAGGTAAATAGTGGCCTCGGCTAGAGGGATTCGCCCCTCAGGCATACCAATCATGGCGACCGTTTCGGCGGCGGCGACGGCCAAAGGCAGGGCCTGGGGGTCAGCCAAGCCAATGTCTTCGGCTGCCAAAATCATCAAGCGCCGGGCGATGAATCTTGGGTCCTCCCCACCCTCGATCATTCTGGCTAGGTAGTGAATCGCGGCATCGGCGTCTGAACCGCGCACCGACTTGATGAAAGCCGAGATCACGTCGTAGTGCTGATCGCCATCCTTGTCATAACGCAGCAGTGCTCGATCGGCGGATGCTTCGATGTCTTGAAGCTCAATGGCGACAGGCATCTGGATCGCAGTTTTTGATGTGCCTTTTGAGGCTTTGGTGGCTTTCTTTGGTCTCGACAGTGCAGAAATTGCGGCCGATTCAAGGATGGTCAGTGCTCTGCGGGCATCACCGAGCGCAAGTCTCAAGATCTGATCAAGGATTTCGTGGTCCGCCGAAACGGATCCGCCCAGCCCTTGTGGTTCGACCATCGCACGCTTGAGCAGAATCTTGACGTCTTCGTCTCGAAGTGATTCAAGGGTCAATACCAGAGAGCGACTCAAGAGCGGGCTGATCACAGAGAACGATGGATTCTCGGTGGTTGCTGCGATAAGAACTACTACACCGGCTTCGACGCCCGGCAGTAGCGCGTCCTGCTGTGCCTTTGAGAAGCGGTGAATCTCGTCGAGAAACAAGACCGTGCTTACGCCGTAAAGGTCTTTGTCGTTGCGGGCGCGGTCGAGCACCTCGCGCACCTCTTTCACGCCGGCCGTGATTGCGCTCAGTTCGACGAAACGACGGCCGCTACTTCGGGCGACCACCTGCGCAAGAGTCGTCTTACCCGTTCCAGGTGGACCCCAGAGAAATACCGAGGCAGCCGAAACTTTAGCTCCCTGCTCGACTGGTGTGGCAAGAGCGATCAGGGGTGATCCCGGCTTCAGAATGTGAGTCTGGCCGACTACCTCTTGGATGGAATTCGGGCGCATGCGAGCGGCAAGCGGGGTCGTGCTTGAAATGACGCTCGGCTGATCAGACATGCATTCAGGTTAGACGATGCCTTGCCCGCCTCATCGCCGATTAGCGCGTAATATTTCAAGGAGTTTGATAGCGAAGGGCAATCATGGCATCGAAGAAGAAGCACCAAAACATCCACACCAGCGCCAACGCGGTTTTGGCCAGCTATGAGGCCAAGCAGGCCCAGGCTCAGGCGCTTGCCCAGCGCAAGAAGGCAGACAACAAGCGCGCTGTCATCATCGGTGTCGCCGCGTTAACTATCGCCGGGTTGCTTCAGATTGCCTATTTCGGATTTGGCCCTGGTCATGTCGACCCTAAAGCGGTTGCGAGCAGCAGCGCCAGCCCAACCGCCGCGGCAACTAACTCAAAGCTCGTTCCAAGCCCGGCGCTTGCTGAGGGTCGCGCCTGGACAGGAACCATGAACGTTGCTGGTACCGATCTGGGCATCGAACTCGACGGAAAGGCTGCCCCTCAAGCGGTAGCAAACTTCGTTTCACTTTCTAAGCAGGGTTTCTTCAACGGCCTAAAGTGCCACCGCCTAACCACCGCTGGTATTTTCGTCCTGCAGTGTGGAGACCCTAACGGTGATGGTACCGGTGGTCCTGGTTACAACTGGGGTCCAATCGAGAACGCGCCAACCGACAACGTCTATAAGACCGGCGTGCTCGCCATGGCCCGAGTCGGAAATAACGCCAACAGCATGGGTAGCCAGTTCTTTATCGTCTACAAAGACAGCCCAATCCCGGCCGACTCGGTCGGCGGATACACGGTGTTTGGCAAGATCACCACTGGACTTTCGTCAGTTACCAAGATCGCAAATGCCGGTGTAGCCGGCGGTAGTTCAGACGGAAAGCCGGCACTTGAAGCCAAGCTCGGCGCAATCAACCTAAAATAGACCTAGTCCAATGGTGTTGGACGTAAACCTCAGGAGCTAGAAGTGTCAACCTCTAAGAACGCATTCGGTCGCGTAGACGCCGAAAACAACGTATTCGTTACCGTAGCCGGTGTTGAGCGTCAGGTTGGCCAGTATCCTGGCGTTCCTGCCGAAGACGCCTTGGCCTACTTCGAGCGTAAGTTCGCTGATCTCGAGGCTCAGGTTCGAATTCTTGAACAGCGTGTGGCTAACAAGGTAGATGCTTCTGGTCTAAAGAAGGTAGCTGCGAAGCTAACCGAAGACTTGAGCGAACCAGCTGCAGTCGGTGACATCGCCGACCTTCGTCGCCGAGTTGCCAACCTAGACCCGAAGATTTCGGCTCTGGTAAGCGAAAAGCAAGAGGCATCTAAGGGTGAAACCACCGAGGCGCTTGCCAAGCGTGAGGCAATCGCCGTCAAGGCAGAGGCCATTGCCAACCAGGATGCAGCCAAGACCCAGTGGAAGAACTCTGGTGTCGAGATGACCAAGCTTTTCGAAGAATGGCAGGCGCTACAAAAGTCTGGCCCAAAGGTTCCAAAGGCCGACGCAGACGCCATCTGGCGTCGCTTCTCAACCGCACGCACCCGTTTCGAGGCTGCCAAGCGCCAGTACTTCGCTGGTCTTGACTCGACCACCAAGGCTGCAAAGGCCAAGAAGGTTGCAATCGTTGAAGCCGCCGAGGCTCTAGTTGCCAAGGGCAGCGACGCCGTTACCGACTACCGCAAGCTTCTCGACGACTGGAAGGCCGCTGGCCGAACCCCAGGCAAGCAGGACGACACCCTTTGGGCTCGTTTCAAGGCCGCCGGCGACGCAATCTACGCCGCCAAGGCCGAGGTTGTTGCCGTTGAGAACGTAGAGTTCACCGCAAACCTCGCAGTAAAGCTTGAACTTCTAAAAGAAGCCGCCAAGATTGACGCCACCAAGGACTTGGAAGGCGCTAAGAAGGCACTCGCAGCGATTCAGCAGAAGTGGGAAAAGGCCGGCAAGGTTCCACGCGAGAAGCTACGCGAAACCGAAGACAAGCTACGTGCAATTGAAGCCAAGGTTCGCGAAGCCGAGGCCGAGCACTGGCGCAAGACCGATCCTGCCGCTCAGGCTCGCTCTAACGCAGTTATCGAGCAGCTTGAAGCTTCAATCGTCAAGCTAGAGGCTGAACTAGAGGCAGCTAAGGCTAAGAAGGACAAGAAGAAGACCGACGAAGCCACCGAGGCTTTGAAGGCTCGTAAGGCTTGGCTTGAGGTAGTGAAGGCTGCTTCGTAGTCTGAAAGCATTTGAAAAGGTCCCCGAGATGTTTCGGGGACCTTTTGCTTTAAGTATTTAGACGTTGCTTACGCGGTAAACGTCGTAGACGGCTTC
This sequence comes from Actinomycetota bacterium, assembly GCA_041183865.1. Lineage (GTDB taxonomy): Bacteria > Actinomycetota > Actinomycetes > Actinomycetales > Microbacteriaceae > Rhodoluna. Next base: position 15,938 of record JBEGKW010000019.1, read on the forward strand.
GATGCGACGCACGGCGTTCAATAGGTGTTCTAGAACACTCGCGTCTCCCATTTCGAACACAAAGCGACTCAAAGCCACTCGGTCTGAACGAGTCGATACCGAAGCAGAAAGAATGTTCACGTGGTGCTCCGATAGCACGCGGGTAACGTCTGAGAGCAGGCCAGAACGGTCTAGTGCCTCAATCTGAATCTGAACCAAGAACAGGCTCTTAGTCGTTGGCGCCCAAGACACTTCCATGATGCGTTCCGGTTGTGTCATTAGTTCTGTGACGTTCTTGCAGTCGGTTCGGTGAACCGATACACCCGAACCGCGAGTGACGAAGCCAACGATTGGGTCGCCCGGCACCGGTGTGCAGCAGCGAGCTAGTTTCGCCATGACATCGGCGTCTCCCCTGACCAATACGCCAGAATCGTTTGATCGCTGACGATTTACGCTGCGAGATTGTTGCGGAAGCTCAAACTGAGTATCTTCGTTGTCTTCTTCGACGTTGATCGCAGCGGCAAGCTTTTCGACCACCGACTGAGCCGAAATGTGGTTGTCACCGATTGCTGCATAGAGACCCGAGACGTCAGGAAAACGTAGTTCACCGGCTAGCTTCACGAGCACATCGGCTGACATCAGGCGCTGCAGCGGAAGGTTTTGCTTACGCATCGCCTTAGCGAGCATTTCCTTGCCGTGCTCGGTCGACTCTTCCTTGCGCTCTTCAGCGAACCACTGCTTGATTTTCGCGCGTGCGCGAGGCGATGCCACAAAGTTCAGCCAGTCTTTCGATGGCGAGGCTTCTGGCGATTTCGAAGTGAATATCTCGACTACGTCACCAGACTGAAGCTTGCTTTCGAGCGGGACCAATCTGCCGTTGACCTTCGCACCCATGGTTCGGTGTCCAACCTCGGTGTGCACGGCATAGGCGAAGTCGACCGGAGTCGCGCCGCCACTGAGGCCAATGACCTTGCCCTTAGGGGTAAATACGTAGACTTCCTTGGCGCCAATTTCGAAGCGCAGCGAGTCGAGGAATTCGGTTGGGTCCTGTGTTTCGGCCTGCCAGTCGGTTAGGTGCTTCAGCCACGCCAGGTCTTCCTCGCGAGTCTCGGTCGTCTTACCAACCTGCTCTTTGTACTTCCAGTGCGCGGCCACACCGTATTCGGCTCGCTGGTGCATTTCGAAGGTTCGGATCTGAATCTCAACCGGGCGACCTTGAGGCCCCATGACTGTAGTGTGTAGCGACTGATAAAGATTGAACTTCGGCATCGCAATGTAGTCCTTGAATCGGCCAGGAACCGGGTTCCAGCGAGCGTGGATCGAACCGAGAACCGCGTAACAATCCTTGACCTCATTGACCAGCACACGGATGCCTACGAGATCGTAGATATCGTCGAACTCGCGACCGCGAACGACCATCTTTTGGTAGATGCTGTAATACTGCTTTGGTCGACCGGCGACCTTACCTTTGATGCGATTCTCTCGAAGGTCTTCTTCGATCGAACCGATAACACTCTCGATGAATTCGGCGCGCTTTGGCGTGCGCTGCTTTACGAG
>JBEGKW010000020.1:0-28082 GCA_041183865.1 Actinomycetota bacterium
CCGACCGAGGCAATCTCAGGCGAGGTGAAAACGTTCGAGGCCACGTTGCGAAGCTCGGTTGGCACTGCGACGTCACCCATGGTGTGGAAAACGGCGGTGCGGCCCTGCATGGCGCTAACCGAGGCAAGTGGCAGGAAGGTGGTGCAGTCGCCGACCGCGTAAACGTTGGCGCGTGAGGTTCGGGCAACCTTGTTGACCTGAACGTGTCCAGATTCGGTCAAGATCACGCCGGCCTCTTCGAGACCAAGACCCTCGGTGTTAGGAATCGCACCAACCGCCATGAGGCAGTGTGAGCCCTTGATGACGCTGCCGTCGGCGAGGGTTACTTCAACGCCTGAACCGGTATTGACCACCTTGTCGGCGCGGGTGTTCGACTTGATGTCGATGCCGTTGCCGCGGAAAACGCGCTCGATTAGGTCGGCTGCGTCGTTGTCGTTGCCTGGCAAAACCTTGTCGCGGCTAGAAACCAGGGTGACCTCGCTGCCCAGGGCGCGGTAAGCCGAAGCGAACTCGGCACCGGTGACACCAGAACCGACCACGATCATGTGCTCTGGAAGTTCATCCAAGTTATAAAGCTGGGTCCAGGTAAGAATGCGGTCGCCGTCTGGCTTGGCATCCGGAAGCTGACGCGGGTGGGCGCCAACGGCGATGATGATGGTCTTGGCTTCCATCTTCTCTGACTTGCCGCCATCGGCCGGGGTGGCGATTACATGATGGTTACCATCGAGTTTTCCTGAACCATGGATGACGCGAACGCCCTCCTTGACCAGGGTCTCGAGCATGTCTGAAGATGACTCTTCGGCAAGGTCCAGCAAACGACGGTTTACCTGAGCCAAATCGATTTCAATCTTTGGCTTGACTGCCTGACCGGCAAATGAAAACTTCACACCGAGTGTGGTTGCGTGAGCCACGCGCTGAGCCGCCTCGGCGGTAGCAATAAGAGTCTTTGACGGCACCACGTCGGTGAGCACCGCAGCGCCACCGATTCCGTTTCTTTCGATTAGGGTGACATCTGCTCCGAGCTGTACGCCGGCTAGTGCCGCTTCGTATCCGCCAGGGCCGCCGCCGATGATGACAATGTGGTGCTTCTTAGTTTTTTCAGTGCTCACCCTTTTATTCTGCCAGTCGTAGACTCGAACCATGACAAATCCGTTTGAGCTGGCCAATGAAGCCGCAGCAAAAATCGCCGAACTTACCGGAGTCGCAAAGCACGATATCGCGCTAACTTTGGGCTCTGGCTGGGCAAAGGCCGCCGATCTGATCGGCGAAACCGTGGCCAGCATTGATGCCACACAAATTCCAGGATTTCTTCCGCCAGCGGTACCAGGCCACGTGGCAACCATTCGCTCGATCAAACTGCCCAACGGTAAGCATGCGCTCATCCTTGGTGCTCGAAGCCACTATTACGAGGGTCACGGCGTGCGCCAGGTGGCTCACGGTGTTCGCACCGCGGCCGCTACCGGCGTGAAGATCATGATTCTCACCAACGGCGCCGGCGGCATCAAAGAGACCTGGAAGCCGGGCACACCGGTGCTGATCAGCGACCATATCAACCTCACCGCAGACAGCCCGCTAGAGGGTGCAAAGTTTGTTGACCTAACCGACCTCTACTCGAAGCGTCTTCGTGACATCGCTCGCACGGTCGATTCATCCTTGGATGAGGGCGTCTACTGCCAGTTCCGCGGCCCACACTACGAAACCCCGGCCGAAGTTCAGATGGCAAAGCACATCGGTGGCCACATCGTCGGCATGTCTACCGCCCTCGAGGCCATCGCCGCTCGCGAGGCGGGCATGGAGATTCTCGGCCTTTCGCTGATCACCAACCTGGCCGCCGGCATCCAGAAGACCCCGCTGAGCCACGAAGAGGTCATCCAAGCCGGCAAGGATGCCGAAATTCGCATCAGCGGACTATTGGCGGAGATCGTTTCGAAACTATGAGCCAGAACCTTGCCGATCTGATCGCGGCAGCCAGCGCTTGGGCCGATCAAGACCCAGATGTTGAAACTCGTGCCGAGCTCGAGGATCTGATTGATAAGCGCGACGTTGCTGCGTTGAGTTCGCGTTTCGATGGTCGCCTAGAGTTTGGCACCGCAGGTTTGCGCGGCGAACTAGGTGCCGGCCCAAACCGCATGAATCGCGTTTTGGTGGCACAGGCAGCGGCGGGCATCGCCAAGTTTCTGCTTACCCAACCCGAATTCAACTCGGATGTCGAACCCCCAAGCGTGGTTATCGGCTTTGACGGCCGCATCAACAGCGCCGTGTTTGCGCGCGACTCTGCACAGATTTTGGCCGGGGCAGGCATCCGTGCCTTTCTATTTGATGGAGTAGTGCCGACACCGGTTTTGGCGTTCGCAGGTAAGCACCTGAACACTTCGGCGGCCATCATGGTGACCGCTTCGCACAACCCGCCGCGCGACAACGGCTACAAGGTTTACCTCGGCGGTAGCAATGGTGGTTCACAGATCATCTCGCCGACCGACATGATCATTGCCGCGCACATCGCCGAGATTGCCAACGCCAAGACCTTCAACGAGCTCAACAAGAGCGATGCGTTCGAAATGGTTGGCGATGAACTGCGTCAGGCTTATGTTGCCGAGACCGCTTCGCTTACCGGCGAGGTCATCGACGGCGACAAGGTTCGCATCGCCTACACCGCAATGCACGGTGTCGGCTGGCACATCGTCGAATCGCTCTTCGAGTCGGTCGGACTGGCAAAGCCTGAGACCGTTTCGGCTCAGCTGCTGCCCGACGGCAACTTTCCGACCGTTGCTTTTCCGAATCCCGAAGAGCCTGGCGCGATGGACCTAGCTCTCGAGGTTGGTCGCAATCGTCACGCCGATCTGATTCTGGCCAATGACCCAGACGCCGACCGTCTGGCGATTGCAATCAAGGATGCCGCCTACCCAACCGGATTCCGCCAACTCACCGGCGACGAGGTCGGGCTGCTGCTCGGTGACGAAATGGCCCGCCGCGCGGTTGCCGATCGACGCTCGGGAAACCTGGCTTGTTCAATCGTTTCGAGCTCGGCCCTAGGCAAAGTTGCCGAACACTATGGCTTCGGCTTTCGCGAAACCCTCACCGGTTTCAAGTGGATTTCGAAAGTGCCAGACCTGATCTTTGGTTACGAAGAGGCACTCGGTTATTGCGTAGACGCTGAACACACTCCTGACAAGGATGGAATCTCGGCCGCACTTATCGTTGCCGACCTAGCCAACCGTCTCGCCGCGCAGGGCAAGACCATTGCCGACCGTCTCGATGACCTCGGCAAGCTATTTGGTCACTATGCCACTGGGCAGATTTCGATTCGTGTGACCGACCTTTCGGTTATCGCCGGGCTGATGGCCAAGTTGCGCGACGAGACACCGTCAATCATTGACGGCTCGGTTGCCGCCTTCCGCGATCTAGCGCTTGGCGGAAACGGGCTTGCGCCTACCGACGGTGTTCGTTTCGACTTAGCCGACGGCCGACGTGTGATTGTTCGCCCATCGGGCACCGAACCAAAGCTCAAGTGTTATTTGCAGGCGGTTGGCTCATCCAAGGATGAAGCACAGCAGAAGCTAGCGACCTTGAATGCCGCGATGAAGTCGATTCTTAGTTAGAGAATTCTTGCTCGATTAGAGCAACGAGGCCGAGAGCTTTTCGGTGATCTCTTCGAGGTCGAAGAAGTGCTCGATCGAGATGATTTCAGAAGGCAAACCCTGAAGCTGGTCGACCAAATCTGGCGTGGTCAAGATCACCTGTGCGTCGCGTGATTCGCGCGCGATGGCAACGCTGGTGGCATCGACGGTAGCGTCTACACCCAGCTGGCGCAGCACCTTCTCTGCATTCATTTTGAGCAAAACAGAGGTGCCGATACCCATCCCACACACGGCAATAATCTTCATACTTCTATTGTCACCCGAGGAATTAGAAGAGCAAGCGAATCTGGTCGTTGTGGACAGCATTTAACAAGTTATTCACAGAAGAACTGTCACCTAGAAAGGTTGCCAACTCGGCCATGATGTCGATGTGTGAGCTGTGATCGATCGCACAAAGCCCGATAACTAGGCGCACCGGGTCATTTGCCTCGTTGCCGAAGATCACCGGTTCGGCCAAAGTCACCAAACTCAAACCGATTTCGAGCACTGCCTCGGATGGGCGTCCGTGAGCCAAGGCTATCCCCGGGGCGATCACGATGTATGGCCCGTTTTCGGCCACCGCTTCGAGCATCGATTCGGTGTATTCGGGGGTTGAACGGCCGCTGGCGACTAGCAACTCCCCCGCCATCTCGATTGCGTGTTCGCGGTCGAGTGCAATTGCGCCGACTCGAATCGAGTCTTCGCCAAAGGCTTTGGCTAGTGCCGGAAAACTACTCAACTGCCTCGGCAAACCCATCCGAGATCATGTCCATGAGTTCTTCGCGCTGCTCTAGATCCTGGAAGGCACCTTCGGCGGCGTTTAGCTGGAAGGTTTCGAGGTCGGCCAGGCCGTAATCGAAGGTCTTTACCAGCAACTCGAGCTCGCGAGTCAGGGTGGTGCCAGACATCAAGCGGTTGTCGGTGTTAACGGTCACCTTGAAACCAAGGTCATAAAGAATGTCGAACGGGTGGTCGGCCATGGTTTTGCCGAGCAACGAGATAGCGCCGGTCTGCAGGTTCGATGATGGCGAGGTCTCTAGAACGATGCCGCGGTCATAAACCCAACGGGCAACTTCACCCAGTTCGACGAAGTCGGCGTCACCTTCGCTGCGTGAAAGCAGAATGTCTTCGATGATGCGAACGCCGTGACCGAGGCGCAGTGCGCGACCAGACACGATTGCATCCTTGATGCTCTCGACACCGTCTGCCTCGCCGGCGTGAACGGTGACCGGGAACAACTCTGAAGCCAGGTAGTCGAAAGCGATCTTGTGGCGGCTTGGCAAGAAGCCCTTCTCGGCACCGGCGATGTCGAAACCGACCACGCCATTGTTGCGGTGTCGAACGGCAAGCTCGGCGATCTCGAGACCGCGGTCAGCGTGACGCATTGCGGTGATCAGCTGGCCAGTGCGAATGAAACCACCGTGGTAATCGACGTCTTCCATGCCCTGCTCGAGGCCATCCTGGACGGCTTCAACAACCTCGTCGAGGGTTAGACCGCGCTGCAGGTGCTGTTCTGGAGCCCAGCGAACCTCACCATAGATGACGCCATCTTCGGCAAGGTCGTGCACGAATTCGCGAGCCACACGCTGTAGACCTTCACGGGTCTGCATCACGGCGGTGGTGTGGTCGAAGGTCTCTAGGTACTTGACCAGCGAGCCAGAGTTAGCCGAGGTTTCGAACCAATCCTTGAGGTCTTTGGCGTTGTCGGCAGGCAACTTGTGGCCAACGGCATCGGCAAGTTCGATGATGGTCTGAGGGCGCAGGCCGCCATCCAAGTGGTCGTGAAGTGAGATCTTCGGAAGAGCCTGGATGTTGAAGCGAGCCATGGTGTTGCCTTTCAGTTTTGGCAGTTAGCCATCGATGCGGTCAAGCAAAATCTTGCGTGGTGCCGGGGTTGCTGCAGCCTCAATCTTAAACGAACCCTCGAGCGCTTCCATAGCTCGCTCGAATCGCTCAGCTTCATCGGTGTGCAAAGTCATCAGCGGCTGGCCGGCCTTCACGGCAGAACCGAGCTGCGCGTGCAGGGTGATGCCCGCACCGAACTGAATCGGGTCTTCCTTGCGTGCACGTCCGGCACCGAGGCGCCAGGATGCGGTTCCAACCTGCAAAGCATCGAGTTGCGTCAAGACGCCATCGCTCGGCGCCACGACGACGTGATGTTCGCTCGCGGTCGGCAACTCGGCGTCAGGGTCGCCGCCTTGGGCAGAGATCATTTGGCGCCACTTATCCATGGCACGGCCATCCTTGAGGGCGGCGGCCACGTCGACATCGGTCTTGCCGGCCAAACGCAACATTTCGCGAGCCAATTCAACCGTCAGTTCGACGACGTCTGCTGGGCCGCCACCGGCCAAAACTTCAACCGATTCCTTGACCTCTAGCGCGTTGCCGATTTCTAGACCCAGCGGGGTAGACATGTCGGTGAGGAGCGCCGAGGTGTTCACACCGGCATCCTGACCCAGCTGAACCATCACACGGGCGAGTTCGCGCGCGCGATCGATGTTCTTCATGAATGCACCCGAGCCGACCTTGACATCGAGCACCAAGGATGAGGTTCCCTCAGCGATCTTCTTCGACATGATCGAGCTGGCAATCAGCGGAATAGCCTCGACGGTTCCGGTGACGTCACGCAGTGCGTAAAGCTTCTTATCGGCCGGTGCGAGCCCGGCACCAGCGGCACAAATCACGGCTCCGACATCGGCCAGCTGCATGTGGAATTCGTCGTTGCTGAGCGACGCGCGCCAGCCCTTGATTGATTCGAGCTTGTCTAGCGTGCCGCCAGTGTGGCCGAGGCCACGACCCGACAGCTGAGGCACCGCGACACCGAATGCGGCTACCAGTGGAGCAAGCGGCAGGGTGATCTTGTCGCCAACACCACCGGTTGAGTGCTTGTCTGAGGTTGGTGCGGCTAGGCCCGCATAGTTGAGCGTCTCGCCCGAGGCGATCATCGCCATGGTTAGGTCTTTAATTTCGCGGCGGCTCATGCCGTTAAGCAGAATCGCCATCGCCATCGCCGACATTTGCTCGTCGGCTACCACTCCAGTGGTGTAGTTGGCAATGAGCCAGTTGATCTCGGCGGTCGAAAGTTCACCCTTCTCGCGCTTCTGCATAATCAGCTCAACGGCCGCGAATTCAGACATTACTTTCTCTCTTCTAGGTCTCGTGGGCCGAAGGCATCCGGGATGACCTCGTCGATGGTTTTGAAACCCGAAACGGTCTCGAGAATCATGCCCTTGGTCGAGTGTTCAAACAACAGCTGTCGGCAGCGGCCACACGGCATCAAGATGTTTCCGTGGCCGTCGACGCAGGTGAAAGCAACCAATCGGCCGCCACCGGACATGAAGAGTTCGCTAACTAGTGAGCATTCGGCGCAAAGGGTTAGACCGTATGACGCGTTCTCGACGTTACAGCCCGAGACGATTCGACCATCCTCGGTCAGAGCGGCAGCGCCAACCTTGAACTTTGAATACGGCACGTATGCCTTCTCCATCGCGACGTTGGCGGCGGCCCGGAGGGCATCCCAGTTGATTTCAACAGACATCATTGCCTAACTCTTTATGTAGGCCTTGCCGGAGGCGGCAGGGCCAGTGACCTTGCCAACCAAACCGGCCACCGCAACTACGGTCAAGGCGTATGGAAGCATCAGCAGGAACTCGCTCGGAACCGAAGAGCCGATGATGGCCAGGCCATACTGGAGGTTCTCGGCGAAACCGAAAAGCAATGCGGCAAAGGCCGCGTAGATCGGGTTCCAGCGACCGAAAATCAGCGCAGCTAGGGCGATGTAACCTGCACCATTGGTCATCTCTTTACCGAAGGCACCAACCTGACCGAGGGTGAAGAACGAACCACCCAGGCCGGCCAAAGCACCACCGATGATGACGCTGACGTAGCGAGTGCGGAAAACGTTGATGCCAACGGTGTCGGCAGCCTTCGGGTATTCGCCAACGGCACGCACGCGAAGACCCCAGCGGGTCTTGAACAGCGCGAAGTAGACCACTGCGACCGCGATGTACATCAGATAAACAATCAGCGTTTGGTTGAACAGCACCGGGCCGAGCACCGGAATCTGTCCCAGCAATGGGATCAGAATCTTGTCGAAGCGCGGAGGCTGGTTGTAGAACGGCAGGTTGCTCACCATCAGCGTGCTGAACATGAAGTTGGTTAGACCGACCACCAGAACGTTGAGCACAACGCCGACGATGATCTGATCAACCACATACTTGATGGCGAATACCGCGAGAACCCAAGCGACCAGTGCACCGGCAATCACGGCACCGATTAGACCGGCAAACATGTTGTCTGAAAGTGACGCAATCAAGGCCGAAACAAAGGCACCAGCAAGCAGCTGGCCTTCGATGGCGATGTTGACCACGCCGACGCGTTCACTGAGCACACCGGCAAGTGAACCGAAGATTAGCGGAACCGCGAGAGCCAGTGAGCCCTGAAGAAGCGAAGTGAAGGTCATGGTCTTGCCGGCGAAAAGCCCGACCAAGATCTCGAAGACCAACGCCACAGCAAAGAGCACGACCACCCAACGCGGGGTCTTGTGGTTGCGAACCAGCACGTAATAGATAGAAGCTCCGAGAGCACCTACCTGAGCGCCGAACGCCAGAGCGCTGACAAAGCTAACGTCTAGGTCAAATGCCGCCAGCTTGAAGATGTCGGTGTCGGTCGAGATCGAAATCTGGGTGACTCCGGCCGGTGCCGACAGCAGCAACCAAAGACCAACCAGTGAAAGCACTAATAGCGAGATTGGGGTGCGCTTACTCTGCTTCATGCTGCAACCGCCTTCCTCGATGCCTTGACTCTAAAGATGGCACGCACCAGTGGCGGGGCCGCAATGAAGAGCACGATGAGTGACTGGACAACGAGAACGATGTCGATCGGAACATTTTGATTTGCCTGCATGGTCACCGCGCCGGCGCGTAGGCCACCGAAGAGTAGACCGGCAACCAAGACACCCCAAGGGTTTGAGCGACCGAGCAGTGCGACGGTGATGGCGTCAAAACCGAAGCTGGCAGCAACACCAAGGGTCAGGAACTTTTCGGTGCCGAGCACCTGCGAGGTACCGGCTAGACCGGAAAGCGCACCCGAGATGCCCATCACCAAAACGTAGGTCAGACCGATGTTGATGCCGGCAACCTTGGCCGCATTCGGATTGTGACCGAGTGCACGGAATCGGAAGCCAAGGGTCGAACGGTTCAGTAACCACCAGGTGAAAACCACAGCAAGCAACATAGCAATCAAACCGCCATGGATGCGGAACTGGTCACCGGCAAAGAACCAATACTTGGCCGAGTCGCGAACCGGCGGTGAAACCGGGTTTACCGAACCAGGGGCCTGCAGAACCGGGGTCTTTAGAAGGTAGCTGAGCAGCAAGACCGCGATGTAGTTGAACATGATGGTGACGATAACTTCGTTGGCTCCGGTAGTGGCCTTCAAGAAACCAACCAGTGCGCCGAATAGGCCACCACCGATGATTCCGGCGAGCACGGCCAACGGAAAGTGAAGGTACCAAGGCAGATCGACATAAATGCCAACCCAGCCCGCAAACATCGCACCAAAAATGATCTGGCCGGTACCACCGATGTTGAACAAGCCTGAGCGGAAGGCAACCGCTAGACCTAGACCAGCCATGGTGATCGGGGTCGCATAGGCCAGCGTCTCGGTAATCGGCTTGATCATCTGAACGGTGTCATGAGCCTTGTAGTTGAAAATCGCGCCGCGGAACATCGCGTCGTAAGCCCCGAAAACCGAATTCCATAGAGCGTTGAAGAAGTCGGCCGGACGAGCGCCGATGTATGTGATCGTAGTTTGAACCTCGGCGCTCGAAACGGCGATCAAGATTCCGCCGACGATAAATGAAGCCAATACGGCGAGCACCGAAACCAGCGCATTGCCGCCGGTGAATTCCTTGAGTACGCGTTTCATGCGCTGATTCCTGCCATCATCTGACCGAGGGTTGCTCTCGGTGTATCGGCGGGCACAATGCCCACGATCTTGCCCTTGTACATCACGGCGATTCGATCACCAAGCTGCGTTGCCTCGTCGAGTTCGGTGGCCACGATCAAGACCGGGATACCGCTATCGCGGGTAGCCACGATCTGTTCGTGAACGAATTCGATCGAACCCACGTCGAGACCGCGAGTTGGCTGCGAAGCAACCAGCAGGCGAAGTTCGCGCGACAACTCTCTGGCCAAAACCACTTTTTGCTGGTTTCCACCTGATAGTTGAGACGCCTTTGAATCGATTCCCTGAGCTCGAATATCAAACTGCATGAGTTTCTCTTGAGCAAACTTCTTGAGCAGATCGAGTTGGATGTTTAGGCCGCGCGCAAATGGTTTGCGATCGCTGCGGTCAAGCATCAGGTTCTCGGCGATGGTGAATTCTGCAACCAGACCATCCTCGGTGCGGTCCTCGGGTACGAAGCCAACACCTAGGTCTAGAACCTGCTTCACGTTCTTGCCAATCAGTTCGCGCCCGTCGAGTTCGATCGAACCGGCGGTTTTGCCATGCATGCCAATGATTGCCTCGGTGAGTTCGGTTTGACCGTTGCCCTGAACACCGGCAATGACCAAGATTTCACCCTCGTGAATCTCGAAGCTGACATCGTCAAGCACCTTGGTGCCCGAGTGATTCCAGGCCGAAAGGTTCTCGACTTTGAAGGTCGGCTTGCCTGGCTTTGCCACGGCCTTGTCGACATCCAGGTCGACCGCGCGGCCAACCATCATCGAAGCGAGTTCATTCGCCGAAGACTTAGGATCGGCTTCGCCAACCACCTTGCCGAGGCGAATCACGGTGATTTTGTCGGCAACCTCTTGCACCTCACGTAGCTTGTGGGTGATGAAAACAATCGCGGTGCCCGAAGCGCGCAGCTGCTTCATGATTGCCATGAGTTCATCGGTTTCTTGTGGGGTCAAAACCGCAGTTGGCTCATCGAAGACCAAAACCTTGGCGTCACCAATCAATGCCTTGATGATTTCTACGCGCTGCTGAACACCAACCGGCAAATCACCGACGATGGCGTCTGGGTCGATTTCGAAACCGAACTTGGCCGAGACCTCGCGCACCTTGGCGCGGGCCGCTTCTAGGTCGAGAACTCCGCCAAACTTGGTTGGTTCGTGACCGAGAATCACATTTTCGGCGACTGTGAAAACTGGGATGAGCATGAAGTGCTGGTGAACCATTCCGATGCCGGCAGCCATTGCATCACCGGGGCCACTGAACTTGACGACTTGGTCATCGAGCAGGATTTCGCCACCATCGGCCTGGTAAAGGCCATATAGAACGTTCATCAGGGTCGATTTGCCGGCGCCATTTTCGCCCAGCAAACAGTGAATTTCGCCCGGTAACGCGACCAGGTTTACGTTGTCGTTGGCCACCATTGAGCCAAATCGCTTGGTGATGCCACGAAGTTCAAGCTTCATCGCTTATCCGTTCACTCGCCCTGTTTGGGTGTTTTTAAGTCTAACTTTTTCTGGAATTTTTGATTCCCAAAAAGTGGTCCGGGGATGACCACACGAAGTGATCATCCCCGGCCTTGGTTCTTTTTAGCTATTACTTCTTGTACTGAGAAGAAACAACGATCTTGCCCGAGATGATGTCTGCCTTTAGGGCGTCAAGCTCTGCCTGAATGCCGGTTGGGTAAACAACGTCGTGCTGGTCAGCGATCATTACGCCACCGTTTGAAAGGTTTCCAACGTACTGGTTCTCGTCGCCACCGGTGAAGTTACCGTCAACGCCTGACTTGATTACGTCTAGAACAGCCTTTGCCATCTTCTTCTCGATTGAGGTCAAGATGTTTGCCTTGTAGGCAGCGTGAGTTGCAAGACCGTACCAGTCGCTGTCAACACCAACAACGTAGGTGCCCTTCTTGTCTAGGGTTGCCTGGCCTGAGCCAACACCCACTGGACCAGCAACTGGAAGAACGATGTCAGCACCCTGAGCGAAGAAGCCCTCGGTTAGGGTCTTACCCTTTGCCTGGTCGTTGAAGTCACCGGTTGCAGCCCACTTCGAGCTGTCGGTTCCGGTTGCACCTAGAACGGTGACCTTCTTGCCCTTGGCCTTGTTGTAAGCCTCAACACCCTGCTTGAAGCCATCCATGAAGATGGTTACAGAAGGGAACAGCATGCCACCGTAGGTAGCGACCTTGCCGGTCTTCGAGGTTGAAGCGGCTAGGTAACCAGCTAGGTAAGCAGCTTCTGCGGTGTCGTACTGGATTGGCTTCACGTTAGGCAATGACAGTGGTGAGAAGTCATCGTTGCTCAACGCTGAGTCGATAAGTGCGAAGTTAACTTCTGGGTTCTTCTTAGCTGCGTCGCGGGTTGCGGTAGCTAGGTTGAAGCCAACGGTCACGATGAGGTTACAGCCCTCAGAGATCATTGAGTCGATACCAGAAACGTAGTCGGTCTGGGTTGCCTTCTCTGGTGATTCAACCTGAGCGGTCTGAACGCCAAGCTCAGCCTTTGCCTGCTGAAGACCTGCGTAGGCTTCCTGGTTGAATGATGCGTCGTTGAAGCCACCGGCGTCTGAAACCATACATGCCTTGTAGTCAACTGGGGTCGCGGTTGGGGCTGCCGGTGCGGCGGCGCAACCTGCAAGAGCGAGGCTGGCAACAGCTGCTAGCGCTAGGCCCTTGATTGCGGTGGTGCGTGAAACAGTCTTCACTATATTTCCTCCCGAAAAACAGCTATGGCTCTCATAGCCGTTGTGCACGCTTAGCCTACGCCTGGAAGCTTAACGAAAAAGGGCTGTAAGCGGTTTAGAGCAAATTATTAACCGAAAAGTAACATTCGGAATATTTGTAGCCTCTAAAGAACGTCTGAGTGGCCGGTTGCCTTGAGTGCATCGACCAGTGACTTCACGCGCTGGGCGTGCTCTTTGGTAGTCACGAGCAACGCATCCGGGGTGTCAACCACGATGATGTCTTCGACGCCAATCAGGGCGATCAAACGATCGGTGTCGCTGACCAGGATGCCGCTCGACGAGTCGGCCAAAACCTTGGCATTTCCCAACACAGCTAGGTTGCCCTTGCGACCCTGTGACTGTAGTTCGGCGATCGCCGCAAAGTCACCTACGTCATGCCAGCTGAAGTTTGCCGGCACAACGGCAACCAAACCGGCCGCGGCAGCAGGCTCGGCAACCGAATAATCGATTGCTACCTTCTTCAACTTCGGCCAGATTCGCTCGATTGCAGCCTTACGCTCGTCGGTATCCCAAGCTTCGGCCAGTTCCATGATCGAGGCGTGGAGCTCTGGCTCCGACTTGGCCAACTCCGCCAACAACACGGACGCTTGGGCGATGAACATACCCGCGTTCCACAGGTACTCCCCCGACTCGACATACTTGCGAGCCTTGGCGATGTTTGGCTTCTCAACGAATTTGGCGACATCGCGTGCATTTGGTGCTGCAGATAGCCCTAGCTTGTCACCCTGTTTGATGTAACCGAAACCAACCGATGCTTCGGTAGGCTCGATTCCGATGGTGACAATCTTGCCGGTCGCGGCAACCTCGACTGCCTCGCGAACGACGGCCTGAAACTTGTCATCCTCGGTGATGACGTGGTCGGCAGCGAATGAACCGATGATTACATCTGGTTCACGCTTTATAAGAATGGCTGCGGCGAGCGCAATGGCCGCCGTCGAATCTTTAGGTGAAAGCTCGAGAACGAGATTGTCAGTAGACAGGTCTTCGATCTGCTCTAGAACGGCCGACTTGTGCACCTTGCCGGTAACCACAAGTATGCGGTCTCGGCCAGCCAGCGGAGTCAGGCGATCCCAGGTGTCTTGCAGCAGCGTTTGGCCCGAACCGGTTAGGTCGTGCAAGAACTTTGGCGCCGAGGCGCGTGAGAGCGGCCAGAGTCGGCTACCGATTCCGCCGGCAGGGATGATGCTGAAGAAACGGTCTAGTGGTTCGCGCTGATTTGTCATGACACTAAAAACACTACCGAACATCCGCAAAATACCCCCTTCGAACTGTTGCAAATGGGGAATAGTGGCCGGTTTGTGGGCTTAGACTTAAGTGTCTGTTACTAGGAGGTCTTCGTGCCAACAAAACCAGCCGGAACTTTGTATCGTGGCAAAGTCGGAATGTGGTCATGGGTTCTACACCGCATCACTGGTGTAGCAATCTTCTTCTTTCTATTGGTGCATGTGCTCGTCCGTTTGAGCCCTGAGGCTTATAACGCCGTCGTGAGCACCTACAAGACCCCACTTGTCGGTCTTGGCGAGCTCGGCCTGGTGGCCGCGATTCTTTATCACGCACTCAACGGTGTTCGTGTAATCCTCATCGACTTCTGGCGCAAGGGCGTCAAGCACCAGAACCTCATGTTCTGGATCGTCGTAGTCGTAGCACTTATCGCGTTCGCGGGCTTCGCACCTCGCCACCTAATCCACGTATTCCACCTGGGCTAAGCAAGGGAGCTAAAGATGTCTGTAGTTATCGAACAACCACGTAGCCCTCGCAGCCGCCGCGGCGCGAACTGGGAGAAGTACGGCTGGATGTACATGCGTGCATCGGGTGCACTTCTTGTCATTCTTATTTTCGGCCACCTCTTCACCAACCTCTGGGCTGGCGAAGGAATCAAGGCGATTGACTTTGCTTTCGTCGGTGGCAAGTGGTCTAACCCGTTCTGGCAGGTCTGGGATGGCCTAATGCTTTGGCTAGCGCTCATCCACGGCACCAACGGTATGCGCACCATCGTCAACGACTACACCTCACGCGAAGGTGTTCGTAAAGCTTTGAACATTGCACTCTGGGGAATTTGTGCAGTGCTTATCGTGCTTGGAACCTTGGTCATCTTGACCTTCGATCCATGCCCTGCAAACGGCCCAGCCGAACTTCTCCCATCCTTCTGCCCTGCTCGTTAGGAAACAATAAAGTGACCAACGCATCACCAAAGGTTCACCACTACCAGTACGACGTCGTCATTGTGGGTGCCGGTGGCGCCGGCATGCGCGCAGCCATTGAGGCTGGGCCACACGCAAAGACTGCCGTTATCTCAAAGCTCTTCCCTACTCGCTCGCACACCGGTGCAGCGCAGGGTGGAATGGCTGCCGCACTAGCTAACGTCGAAGAAGACAGCTGGGAATGGCACACATTCGACACCGTGAAGGGTGGCGACTACCTGGTCGACCAGGATGCCGCTGAGATCCTTGCCAAGGAATCGGTTCAGGCCGTGATTGACCTAGAAAACATGGGTCTTCCGTTCAACCGCACCCCAGACGGCAAGATTGACCAGCGACGTTTCGGTGGCCACACCCGCGACCACGGTAAGGCTCCGGTTCGCCGTTCTTGCTACGCTGCCGACCGCACCGGCCACATGATTCTTCAGACCTTGTACCAGAACTGCGTAAAGCTTGGCATCGAGTTCTACAACGAGTTCTACGTACTTGACCTAGTAATGGCCAAGGTTGACGGCGAAGAACGACCATCTGCAGTTGTTGCTTACGAACTTTCAACTGGCGAGATTCACGTCTTCCAGGGCAAGTCGATCATCTTCGCAACCGGTGGTTTCGGCAAGATCTTCAAGACCACCTCAAACGCACACACCCTAACCGGCGATGGCGTTGGCATCATCTACCGCAAGGGTCTTCCGCTCGAAGACATGGAGTTCTACCAGTTCCACCCGACCGGTCTAGCCGGCCTAGGCATCCTGCTTTCTGAGGCTGCCCGTGGTGAGGGTGGAATCCTTCGTAACTCTTCGGGTGAACGCTTCATGGAGCGCTACGCACCGACCATCAAGGACCTGGCTCCTCGAGACATGGTTGCTCGTGCAATGGCAAACGAGGTTCGCGAGGGTCGCGGTGCTGGCCCGAACAAGGACTACGTTCTGCTCGACCTAACCCACCTGCCACCAGAGGTTATCGACGAGAAGCTTCCTGACATCACCGAGTTTGCTCGCACCTACCTAGGTGTAGAGCCTTACACCGAGCCAGTGCCAGTGTTCCCAACCGCGCACTATGCAATGGGTGGTATTCCGACCAACGTTGAAGCTGAAGTTCTTCGCGACAACAAGAAGGTAGTTCCTGGCCTATACGCTGCCGGTGAATGTGCCTGTGTCTCGGTTCACGGTGCAAACCGCTTGGGTACCAACTCACTCCTAGACATCAACGTCTTCGGTAAGCGTGCCGGCATCGCAGCCGTCAAGTACGCCAATAAGGCAAAGCACGTTCCAGTTCCTGCCGACGCTGCCGACGAGGTAATCGCCATGGTTGAGAAGGTTCGCAACTCAAAGGGAACCGAAAAGGTTGCTGTGCTTCGCAAGGAGCTGCAGGACACCATGGATAAGAACGCCCAGGTTTATCGCACCGAGGAGTCTCTAAACGAGGCCCTCGACAAGATTGCCGAACTTCGCGTTCGCTACGAGAACATCTCGGTTCAAGACAAGGGTCAGCGCTTCAACACCGACCTTCTTGAAGCAATCGAGCTCGGATTCTTGCTTGACCTTGCCGAGGTTCTAGCGTTCACCTCACGTGAGCGTCGCGAATCTCGCGGTGGTCACTTCCGTGAAGACTACGAGTCACGCGATGACAAGAAGTTCATGGTCCACTCAATGGCCTACCTAACTAACAAGAAGGCAAAGAAGCCTGGCGACAACATCAAGCTTGACTGGAAGCCTGTTGTCATTACCAACTACCAGCCAATGGAGCGTAAGTACTAATGGCAACTGAATTCGAGGAGATGGGCGCAGTCCCATCGTTCACCGTCACCCTGTTTGTGCGACGCTACAACCCTGAAGATGGTCAGGAAGCACGCTGGCAGGACTTCGACGTGCAGGTTCACGGCACCGACCGCGTTCTTGACGCTCTTCACAAGATCAAGTGGGAGATGGATGGTTCACTAACGTTCCGTCGCTCATGTGCACACGGTGTTTGTGGTTCTGATGCAATGCGCATCAACGGTCGCAACCGCTTGGCATGTAAGACCCTGATCAAGGACCTTGACATCACTCAGCCAATCTACGTTGAGCCAATCAAGGGTCTAGAGGTCGAAAAGGACCTTGTCGTTGACATGAACCCGTTCTATCAGGCCTACCGCGACATCAAGCCTTTCTTGATCGCCAGCGACAAGCCAGAAAAAGAGCGTCTACAGTCAGCCGCTGACCACGCCAAGTTCGAAGACACCACCAAGTGCATTCTTTGTGCTGCTTGCACCACCTCGTGCCCAGTCTTCTGGACCGATGGTCAGTACTTCGGCCCTGCGGCGATCGTGAACGCACACCGCTTCATCTTCGACTCACGTGACGAAGCTGCCGAGGTTCGCATCGACATCCTGAATGACAAGGAAGGTGTCTGGCGCTGCCGCACGACCTTCAACTGCACCGAGGCTTGCCCTCGTGGCATCGAGGTCACTAAGGCTATCGCTGAGGTTAAGCAGGCAATCCTTCGAGGCAAGGCCTAAACCACAAACTCAAATGAATAGGGACCCGTTTTCGGGTCCCTATTCATTTAACGGAGGTTAGGCGGCGATATCTCTCGCTGCATCCAAGCGCTTTCTTAGTTCGATCAGTTGGCCGATTAGGGCGGATGGGATTCGGTCACCGAACTGAGCAAAGTAGTCAGCGGTCATGCCGGACTCTATCAACCAAGAATCGATTCCGATTTCAAAGAGGCTGGCGAACTGCTGATCCGTGATTGCCAAGCCAGATAGGTTGAACTGTTCTTGGATTGGGATTGCGCCGATAGGGGTTTCTTCGGCGACCACGGCACCTTCGATTCGGGCAACCGCCCATTCGATGACTCGAGAATTTTCACCAAAACCGGGCCAAAGAAACTTACCGTCGGCACCCTTGCGGAACCAGTTGACCTGGAATATCTTTGGGCGCTTAGCGTCCTCAATTGCGCCACCAACGTCTAGCCAGTGCTGCCAGTAGTCGGCCATGTTGTAGCCACAGAACGGAAGCATCGCAAATGGATCTCGACGCAATTCTCCAACCGGACCTTCGGCCGCTGCGGTTTGCTCTGATGAGATAGTTGCCCCGATAAACACTCCGTGCTGCCAATCTCTCGCCTCTACCACCAGCGGAACATTGCTTGCTCGTCGCCCACCGAAGAGAATCGCATCCAAGGCGACACCCTCGGGTGAATCCCAATCGCTAGCAATGGTTGGGCACTGTGAAGCCGAGACGGTGAAACGCGAGTTTGGGTGCGCAGCCTTCCCAAGGGATTCTGGGGTCCAGTCGTTGCCCAGCCAATCGATGAGGTGAGCGGGTGCAATTTCGGTCATTCCCTCCCACCAAACGTCACCGTCATCCGTCAGTGCGACGTTGGTGAAGATTGTGTTGCTCTTCATTGTGTCCATCGCGTTGGCGTTGGTTTCGTAGCTAGTGCCCGGGGCTACACCGAAGAAGCCAGCCTCAGGGTTAATGGCTCGCAGGCGACCATCCACGCCGGGTGCAATCCAGGCGATGTCATCACCAATAGTTTCGACCTGCCAACCAGGGATGGTTGGTTTCAGCATCGCAAGGTTGGTCTTGCCACATGCCGACGGAAAGGCCGCTGCGAAGTGGTAGCGCTTGCCGGCAGGCGAGGTGACGCCAATGAGAAGCATGTGCTCAGCAAGCCACCCCTCGGCTCGACCAATTGCTGAACCGATTCGAAGCGACATGCACTTCTTGCCCAGCAGCGCGTTGCCGCCGTAGCCTGAGCCGAACGACCAGATTTCTCGGGATTCTGGGAAGTGAGCGATGTATTTTTCGATGTTGCAAGGCCAGGAGCTGTCTTCGGTGCGATTACCGGCAGCGTCAATAAGCGGCGCTCCTACCGAGTGGATTGCCGGCACCCAATCTGAGCCGGATTCGATCTTTTCGGTAACCAACGGCGATACCCGCGTCATGATGTGCATGTTCAAAACAACGTAAGGAGAATCAGTAAGTTCGATACCGAATCTTGCCTGAGGCGATTCAATTGGCCCCATCGAAAAAGGAACCACGTACATGGTTCGCCCGCGCATGCTTCCACGAAACAGGCTCCGCAACATGCCTTTCATCCATAGTGGATCACGCCAATTATTTGTCGGGCCGGCGTCCTCCATCTTTTCGCTGCAAATAAAAGTGCGATCTTCGACTCGAGCTACATCTCCCGGGTCGGTTCTTGCCAGAAAACTGTTCGGGCGTAGGTCTGAGTTGAGTTTTATAAACGTGCCGTTTTCCACCAGCAAATCGGCTAAACGTGCCCACTCTTGAGCTGATCCGTCACACCAAACAATCTCATCTGGCTGGGTTAGGTCTGCCATTTCGGCAACCCACTGTTTTGCGCTTAATGCTGTCATTTCGTTTTGGACCCCTTTGTCCGGTGAGAAATAGCACACCTCGGCGGAATGGTGTGTGTATACACAAATTACCATTAACGATAATATGTAAGCGTTTTAGAGCAGATATTAGTTTTATTAGGCACTATTTTCTATTTTCAAAACGTTTTTGTATACACAATTGGCTTTTACGCGTAAATTCCGCGCCGGGAGGTATCTTGAACACTATGACTTGTGAAAACGTTTGCAGTGCCTCGATCCCCCAGCGCGAGCTCATCGAAATCCCTGCCAATCAAATCAATCGACGCGCATTGCTAACCGGCTTAGGCGCAGTTTTGGCCGGCATCGGACTTGCCGGGCCAGCGGATTCGGCCATCGCCGCTTCAAAAACCTACACGGTAGGCAAGACCACCGATGTAAAGGTGGGAAGTGCGCGCATGTATACAGTTGCTGGCGTACCGATTCTGGTCACCCAGCCCAAGAAGGGCGTATTCAAGGCATTCAATGGTTACTGCACACACGAAAGAGTTCAAATCGATGGATTGAACGGCAGCAACTTAACTTGCAGTCAGCATGGCGCAACCTTCAACACCACCACCGGTAAGGTAACCGGCGGGCCGGCTAGATCGGCTTTGGCGAACTACAAGGTGACGGTGGCAGGCACCTCCCTGAAGGTTTCGCTGTAAGGCTTGGTCGGCTAAGCCAGCAATGCGGCTTTGAGCTGCGGCAACAATGACGATGAAGCCGACAGGCTGTCGACGCCGAGTTCGATAAACAATTTCGCCGATTCGGGGTCTGATGCGGATTCACCGCAGATTCCAACCGGCTTACCGGCATCCTTGGAAGCCTTGACGACGCGCTCGATCAAACCGAAAACCTCGGGTCTGCGAGTCTCTGCCAGCGAAATCGTGCCACTCACGGCACCATCACCGGCGGTATGACGACTCTTACCAAGCGCATAGTGAGTCAAGTCGTTGGTGCCGACGCTGATGAAGTCGACCGCTGCGAGAATGCCCGAAATCACCGATGCTTCGGTAACCTCGGGTACCTCAATCATTACTCCGACCGTCTTGAGCCCAACGGAACGCGCCAATGCCACGAATTGTTGTGCTTCGGCAACCGACAGCACCATCGGCGCCATCACCCAGAGGTCAGTTTTCGGGTTCAATTTTTGGGCCTCGGCAAGTGCTTCTAACTGAGTCTCGAGCACATCCTGGTTGGCAAGCAGCACCTGAAGGCCACGGTTTGCGTACTTGCCGCTGCCGGTCTCTTTCAAGAAAGGCAGGGGCTTATCGAAATCGAGGTCGAGCACTCTCACGATTACGCGCTTGCCATTGAAGGCGCGCAATAGATTTGAGTATTCTTCGACCTGCTCATCCTTGGGTGGCGGATGATCTAGACCCAAATAGAGCAACTCGGTTCTAAACAGACCGACACCCTTTGCGCCGGCCGCCAGAGCACCGGCCGCCTCGAAGCTTGAGCCGAGGTTGGCGAGCAAAGTCACCGGGGCCTCGCGGTCGTCTTCGGTTAGTCGAATGGCTCGCGTATCAAGCAGTGCGGCGTGTGAATAGTGTTCGATGCGCTCCTCAGTCGGGTCAAGAAACACTTGCCCTGCGCTGGCGTCAACCAGCAAATTGGCGCCGGTTCGAATCAGACCCGAACCAATCAGACCGACCACCATCGGCAACTTGGCGGCTCGCACAATGATGGCCGAGTGCGACGTCGGCGTGCCATCCGTGGTGATTACGGCAAGAACGCGAGTTGGGTCAAGCTTGGCGGCATCCATGGGCGAAATAGATTCTGAAACCAGGATGAATGGCTCGGTCGGAAACTCCACCGGAGGGAGTTCTCCGGCGAGTTCGGCAACAACCCGGTTAGCGAGGTAACCAAGGTCTGATGCTCTCTCGGCGAAGTAGCCGCCTAAAACTTCGAGCTGGCGCGCAAATCTGGCGAAGGCTCGACGGATTGCATCGGCGGCCTCAGCGCCTTCGGCGAGATGCGCCTTCACGACATCGAAGAGCACCGGGTCGCGCAGGATCATGGCGAGCGCCATCATGACATCCTTGGCATCGCCAACGGTAGAGACGTTTTCGAGGTCTTCGGCCACCGAGTTCATTGCCTTTTGAATCGCAATCAAGCCGATGCGGTTGCCGGGTTTAGAAATTTGAGCGAGTGCCGCCTCTGGCTTGGCGAGCACGAATGCCTTGCCGTGGGCGACACCGCTGCCCACGCCTGCACCCACTAAAAACCGCTCTGCCATGGGTCGATTCTATTCGCCATGGCTGTGAGCGGCTTGGGCGAGGTTAAACTTGAGCCATGCCTATCAATGTCGTCACCGTAAACGTAAATGGCGTGCGCGCCGCATTTCGCAAAGGCATGGCCGAATGGCTGGCCGAGTCTGGCGCTGACATCATTGCATTGCAAGAGGTTCGTGCCGACGACAAAGATCTAAACGAGCTCTTCGGAGCCAACCCGCCCAAGGATGGCGGCCAGTGGCACATCCTGCACGATGCGGCGAGCGCCAAAGGCCGTGCCGGTGTTGCCCTAGTTAGCAAGCAGGCAGCGACCACCAGTCGCACCACACTGGGACCAGACGATTTCGACTCTGCCGGCCGCTGGCTCGAGGCCGACTACAACTTCGACGGCAAGACCATCACCGTGATCAGCACCTACGTGCACTCGGGCGAGGTAGACACCCCGAAGCAAGTAGAGAAGTACAAGTTTCTCGAGGCGATGCAAGAGCGCATGGCCGAGTTGATCGCAAGTGGCGCGAACGTGGTTGTCGTCGGTGACCTAAACGTCGGCCACACCGAGCTCGACATCAAGAACTGGAAGGGCAACCTCAAGAACGCCGGCTTCCTGCCTGAAGAGCGTGCCTACTTCGACACCATCATGAAGCAGCAGGGCTGGGTCGACGTCGGTCGCGCAGCACACCCTGATGTTGCCGGCCCGTACACCTGGTGGTCATACCGCGGTCAGGCATTCGACACGGATGCCGGTTGGCGCATCGACTACCACCTGGCAACCCCATCCTTGGCAGCAAAGGCAGCCAACTACAAGGTGCACCGTGCGGCCAGCTATGACACCCGCTGGACCGACCACTCCCCTGTCTCTGTCGACTACTCGCTCTAGGATTAACCCATGACTAAGCCAAACCTGCTCAGCGGAATGCAGCCTTCCGCCGGTTCACTGCACCTCGGAAACTACCTTGGCGCGTTGGTGAACTGGACCAAGATGCAGGATGACTACAACGCCTACTACTGCGTGGTTGACCTGCACGCGATCACCGTTCCGCAGGAGCCTGAGGCCCTGCGCCGCAACACGCGCATCACCGCGGCGCAGTATTTGGCAGCCGGCATCGATGAAAACAAGTCGGCGCTTTTCGTGCAGTCGCACGTTCCGGCCCACGCCCAGTTGGCTTGGGTGCTTATGACCCTTACCGGTTTCGGTGAAGCCGGTCGCATGACCCAGTTCAAAGACAAGTCGCAGAAGAACGGCACGGATGCCGCCTCGGTTGGTTTGTTTACTTACCCGGTGCTTCAAGCCGCAGACATCTTGCTTTATCAGCCAAAGGCCGTGCCGGTCGGTGAAGACCAGCGTCAGCACATCGAGCTAACCCGAGACCTCGCGACCCGCTTCAACTCTCGTTTCGGTGAGACCTTTGTGATTCCAGAGGGCGTCATCCTCAAAGAGACCGCAAAGATCTATGACCTGCAGAATCCAACCGCCAAGATGTCAAAATCGGGCGATCCAAAGGGATTGGTCAACATCATGGATGACTCATCCGTGATTGTGAAGAAATTCAAGAGCGCAGTGACCGACCTGGATGGCGTGATTCGCTTCGACCGGGAGGCGAAGCCTGGAATCTCGAACCTGCTCGGCATCTACTCGGCGATCACCGGCGAGAGCATCGATTCGCTGGTGGCTCGCTTTGACGGTGCCGGCTATGGCGCGCTTAAGACCGAACTTGCCGACGTCGTGGTTTCTCACATCGAGCCGATTCGCAACCGCGCCGAAGAGCTCTTGAGCGACCCTGCCGAACTTGATCGACTGCTGGCCAAGGGTGCCGCCAAGGCCAACGAGTTGGCCGAGAAGACTCTGGCTACCGTATACGAGCGCATCGGTTTTATCGCCGCTAGCTAATCGGCACGCGCAGGTGGCCGGTTCGTCCACAGCGTAGGAATAGGGTTTCCGTTTCACTGGTTGGAATGGGATGATATACAAGCAACAAAAGTTCTTCGGGGTCAGTGAAAATCTGAGCCGGCGGTTATAGCCCGCGACCCGATGCATCGGCCATTAGATTGGCAAGCAAAACCCGAGTAATCGGGCAGAGTGAGGCATCGGTTGAATCTGTGAAATTCAGATGCCGACGGTTAAAGTCCGGATGGTAGAAGAACAAACCCGCGTTAGTTGTTCTTTGACTGGCGTGGGTTCGATTAGCACGTCGAATCGACCGGCACAACTTGCCGTTCTATTTTCCGCCGTGCTTGAATCTCGCCCCGAATTACTTCTATTTGAAGAAACTCGGGGTTATGTCTTTTAACGAGCAACAAGAACACGCGATGCGTCGCGCACTTGAGCTTGCCCAGCGAGGCCCAATCAAGGGCGTCAACCCTCGAGTTGGTGCCGTTCTGATCACCCCTGCGGGCGAGATCGTGGGCGAAGGCTGGCACCGAGGTTCGGGCACCGACCACGCCGAGGTGGCCGCTCTCAAAGATCTTCAGGCAAACGCTCGCGGAGTCGCTAGCGGCCCTATCGCCGCCGGGCTAACTGCCGTGGTTACCCTCGAACCTTGCAATCACACCGGCAAGACCGGCCCTTGCGCCTTGGCTCTAATTGAGGCCGGCGTTGCCAAAGTCATCTATGCCTCGAGCGATGCGGGCATCAACTCTGCCGGTGGTGCGGCCACCCTGCGCGCGGCTGGCATCGAAGTCGAATCTGGTTTGCTACAGGCCGAGGCTGATGAAGTCATCCGTGTTTGGGCCACCGCAACCGCTCAACAACGACCTTTTGTGACCCTCAAGTATGGCACCACCCTGGATGGACGAAGTGCGGCCGCCGACGGTTCATCCAAGTGGATTACCGGCCCTGAAGCACGACGCGATGTGCACTTTAGACGCACTCAGATTGACGCAATTTTGGTCGGCACCGGCACCGTCATTGCCGACGACCCAGAACTTACCGCTCGCCAGCTCGATGGTTCACTCTATGAGGAGCAGCCGCTGCGGGTGATCCTTGGCGAAACCGAGCTCGACCCGGCGGCACGCATTTTCGACGAGTCGGACGGCAAGGCTAAAACCGTTCAGTTGCGAACTCGTGACCTCGACTCTGCGCTTCTCAGCCTATTCAGCATGGGTGTTCGCCATCTGATGGTCGAAGGCGGGGCGATGGTGGCTAGCGAATTTGTTCGCCACAACCTCGTGAACGAATACCTGATTTACATGGCGCCGAAACTGCTCGGCGGACCAATCACATCGCTTGGCAACATCGGTGTTTCCAGCATCGACCAGGCCAAAGAACTCGAGTTTGCAGAGGTCAAGCAACTTGGCCCCGATCTTGTCATTCGCGCCACCGAAAGGAAGAACTAATGTTCACCGGAATCGTTGAAGAACTTGGACGCGTAAAGGCGATCGAGCCACAAGCAGACGCACTGCGCCTCACCATCGAAGGGCCGCTAGTGGTCTCCGATGCAAACCGCGGCGACTCAATCGCTGTGTGCGGAACCTGCTTGACCGTGGTCGAGCACGATGCCACCAGCTTCACCGCAGACGTAATGCAAGAGACGCTAAACCTCACCTCGCTTGCCGGAATCAAGGTTGGCGACCCGGTAAACCTAGAGCGCGCGATGACCGCGGCCACCCGCTTCGGTGGTCACGTTGTTCAGGGCCATGTCGACGGTCTCGGCGAGATCATCAGCCGCACTCCGAGTGAAAACTGGGAGCTCGTCAAGGTTGTCAAGGTTCGCATTCCAAAGCAGTTAATGAAGTACATCGTGCTCAAGGGCTCAATCACGATCGACGGTGTCTCACTTACCGTCAACGAGGTTGGGGATGACTTCATCGGTCTCAGCCTCATCCCTGAAACACTCAAACTAACCACACTGGGCAGCAAGCAGCCCGGTGACAAGGTCAACGTTGAAGCTGACGTGATGGCAAAACACATCGAGCGCTTGCTCGAAGCGAGGAACAACTAATGTCGCTTTCAACAATTGAAGAAGCGCTAGCCGCGCTGCGCGAGGGCAAGCCGGTGCTGGTCGCCGACGCCGAGAACCGCGAAAACGAAGGCGACGCCATCATGGCCGCCGAGTTTGCCACCGAAGAGTGGATTGCCTGGATCGTTCGAAACTCGTCGGGCTATCTTTGCGCACCGATGACCGAGCAGCGCGCCAACCACCTCGAGTTGCCGCTAATGGTTCTTTCAAACCAAGACTTCTTGCGCACCCAGTACACCGTCTCGGTTGATGCAGCAGAGGGCGTGACAACCGGAATCTCGGCTGCCGATCGAGCACTAACCCTTCGTACGTTAGCCAACCCGGTGAGCACACCAGAGTCGCTGATTCGACCTGGCCACGTTCTTCCGCTTCGCGCCCACCAGGGCGGCGTGCTGGCCCGCCAGGGTCACACCGAAGCAACCGTAGACCTACTTAAGCTCGCCGGTTTGACCCCGGTTGGCGTCATTGCCGAAATGGTTTCGGCCGATGGAACAATGACACGCCTTCCTGAGTTAAAAGAAATAGGCAAGAGAGAGGGATTACCAGTGATTACCATCGAGCAAATCGTTGAATACCGTCGTAGCCAGGATGACTTCCCTGAGGAGACGGTCAACGACCGCATCCGCTTCGAAGCCGAAGCCAAGTTGCCGACCATCCATGGTGACTTCCGCGTTCGCGGCTATTACGACACTCGCACCACCGCCGACCACGTAGCCATCATCGCCGGAAACCCAACCGGCGAAGACGTGCTGATTCGCATGCACTCCGAGTGCATCACCGGCGAAGCTTTCGGTTCACTCAAGTGCGAGTGTGGCCCACAGCTCGACTTTGCCCTTGATCAGATTGCCAACGACCCTAAGGGTGGCATCGTGATCTACCTTCGCGGCCAAGAGGGTCGCGGTATTGGTCTGTTGAACAAGCTAAAGGCCTACGCGTTGCAAGACACCGGCCTCGACACCGTAGACGCCAACTTGGCTCTCGGTTTGCCTAGCGAAAACCGTGAGTACGGTGCCGCAGTTTCAATTCTTCGCGACCTCGGCGTCAACAGCGTTCGTTTGATGACCAACAACCCAGCCAAGAGCGACTTCTTGAACCAGGCCGGCATCAAGGTAAATTCATACGTGCCGGTAATCGTCGGCGAGGCAGCACAAAACAAGCAGTACCTAGAAACTAAGCGTGCCCGCATGGGTCACATCATTCCGGAGGTAAAGGCATGAGTGGAGCGGGAGCCCCAAAACTAGAAATCGATGCAAGTGGTCTGCAGGTTGCGATTGTCGTAACCAGCTGGCACACCCAAATCACGGATGGCCTGCTGGCCGGTGCCGAGCGTGCCCTTCAGGCAGCCGGAAACACCGAGTATGAAATCTGGCGAGTCCCAGGCGCATTCGAGCTTCCATTGGGAGCCCAGTATGCAATCGATGCAGGTGCCGACCTTGTGGTTGCACTAGGTGTTGTCATTCAGGGTGACACCCCGCACTTCGACTACGTCTGCTCGGCTGCGACCGACGGACTCAACCGAGTCCAGCTCGATAGCGGCATCCCCGTGGGCTTTGGCTTGCTAACCGTGAATACCGAGCAGCAAGCACTTGACCGTGCCGGCCTCGAGGGTTCGAAAGAAGACAAGGGTGCCGAAGCCGTTGAAGCAGCAGTGCTCATGGCTAGACTGAAGGCATGAACCTAGTACTCGACATCACCCTAGCTATTCACCTTCTCGCGTTCGCAACCATCCTTGGTGGCGTTCTATCTGAGACCAAGAACTTCAAGACTGGCGCCAAGGTCAACTCTGGCATCCTGCACGGTTCTTGGTTGGCACTTCTGACCGGTCTGGTTATGACCGGCCTGATCTATGCAATCGGCGAAGAGAACATCAACAACCTTGTGCTTTCAATCAAGGGTCTGTTGCTAACCGGCATCTTCTTCATTGGCTACACCTACCAGAAGAAGGATTCAGCTCCTAAGTGGGTTGTGCCAACCATTGGTGCCCTTGCAGTTGCAGCTATGAGCTTCGCCGTCATTGGCCACATCGTAGTCAGCAAGTAATCGACTAACTAAAAAGAAACCCCGCAGAGCGATCTGCGGGGTTTCTCATTTGATCTGTTTTATTTGCCGGTGTAGCTAACCGATGCCGAAGCATCACCGAGGCCGATGCTCGTGGAGGCAACGACTCGGTAGCTCCAAGTGACACCCTTTGCAGGCGCCGCCACTGAAATCGCTAGGTTTCTGGTGGTGGCGGTTGCAGCCCAGGTGGCACCGCCATCGCGGCTTACCTGCACCTGGTAGCTGGTCAGCGCACTGCCACCTAGGTTGCTCGGTGCAACGAACGAAACGAGCACAGTTGCGGCAGAGGTTGTCGCTGTGACGGCAACATTTTGCACTGCAGAAGCCTTGACCGCTGGAATTGTGTATGACGCAGCGGCGCTCGGAAGCGAAGCGCCAACCGAGTTGATTGCGACTATGCGCCAGGTCGCCTTGGTTCCAGGTAGGTCGCGAGCAACCACGGCGTTCCGCGTCGAGCCACCCACGGTGAGCGCATCTACCCAATTGTTGCTTGAATCGAGCTTCTGGAGCTTGTATCCGGTGATGGCGGTTCCACCGTTTTCAGGGTTGAACCAACTGATCGCCACCGAACCGTCAGAGTTGTAGGCAACAGAGCTAAAGTTAGGCGCTGATGGCACGGTTAGGGCAACCGAAACAGCTACGACACTGCTAGGCGCACCGTAGCCGAACTGAGTTACCGCTGAAACGCGATAGCTGCGGGTGGTGCCCTTTGCCGGTGCTGGGCTCGAATAGGCCAACGTCGAACTGGTTAGGTTTGCAACACTGGCCCAGGTTGTGCCGCCATCTACCGAAGCCTGCAACGAATAGAAGTTGACGTTGCCGCCACCAAGATACGTTGGTGCCGCGAAAGTCACATTAACCCTCTGAGTAGTTGCGTTATAAACCGCGGTAAAGTTCTGCGGAGCGGTTGCTGCTACGTAAGGAGTAAGCACCGAAACCATCGGGCTGGC
>JBEGKW010000021.1:0-13664 GCA_041183865.1 Actinomycetota bacterium
GTATCGTTCTGAAGAAGTATGACCCAGTTGTACGTCAGCACGTTGAATTCCGCGAGGAGCGCTAAGAATGGCTAAGAAGAGCAAGATCGCTAAGAACGAGCAGCGCAAGGTTATCGTTGAGCGTTACGCAGAGAAGCGCCTAGCGCTAAAGAAGGCTCTAGTTGACCCACAGTCAACCGACGCACAGCGCGAAGAGGCACGTCTAGGCCTACAGAAGCTTCCACGCAACGCATCTCCAGTGCGCGTTCGCAACCGCGACGCAATCGACGGACGCCCACGTGGTGTGCTCGCAAAGTTCGGTGTTTCACGTGTTCGCTTCCGCGACATGGCACACCGTGGCGAGTTGCCAGGTATCACCAAGTCATCTTGGTAATCACCATTTAGTGCAAACTAAATAACAAGTTTTTTAGAAAATCCCCTCTCGGTTTCGACCGGGAGGGGATTTCTTTTTAACCAAATGGGCCGATATGCCAGTAAATAAGCCGAAAATCGTTAGAAAACTTGTCGGCAACACGCCGTGCGAATAGAACTACAAGTTTTATTTCCCCTGTAGCGTGATTGTCGACAGCAACACAATGTCAATAAACGTAACGAGTCCAGGAGGACACTATGTCGAACCTAAACAAGAGCGAGCTAGTAGCAGCAGTAGCAGCACACACCGGCGAGTCACAGGCAGCAGTCAACCGCGTTGTTGACGCACTGTTCGAGACCATCGCAAAGACCGTCGCTAAGGGCGGAAAGGTCACCATCCCAGGCTGGCTATCAGTTGAGAAGGGTCACCGCGCTGCTCGTCAGGGCCGCAACCCACAGACTGGTGCAACTATCCAGATCGCAGCAGCTAACACCGTTAAGGTTTCAGCTGGTTCAAAGCTAAAGGCTGCAGTTAAGTAATAACTGTTTCCTAAGAGTGCCCCGGCTTTGGCTGGGGCACTTTGCTTTAACCCTTGTCCTATTAGTCAGAGGCGATTGTCCCTGGTTGGTTTTAGTGTTTGACTTACTAGATGGGGGAAACGATGAAGATTTATAAGTGGCGACTGACAGCAGCGATTGCAGCGCTGGTGCTGATGGTGCCCGCTACCCCGGCTCTTGCATCCGACTCGGTTCGCGTGCCAGGCCAGATTCCGGTTGAACAGTGTCCGGTTGGCTACCAGTACAACACCGGCATCGAGGTCAACACCTCTACACACGAAGAGTTCACAATCTGCAATGCCCCGCCAACCGAGGCCGAACTGATTGTGCGTCAGCAAGATATCGACTTCCGCGCGGCACAAGAAGCGGCCATGTCGGCAGCTACGCGCGAATCTCAAGCCTGGAATGCAGCGAACCCTGGAATGCAGAAATGTGTTCAGTGGGGTCCAATCGTGCACGCCAATGGCGTTTCTACCGCCTCGGGTGGAGTTTGTGCCAACCCCGTAGGCGCTAACGAGGCCATCACGCTTCCTTCTGCCCCTGCAGATCCGGTAGTGGGAACTGACCCGATCAACACGATTCAAAGTCTTGATGTGACTGAAGGGCCATTCTTTCGAGAGGTCGAAGGTCAAGTGGGAGTAGATGGTTGCCCTGCTGGTTACCAAGGCGCGAATGGTCTAACGGTCGATGTGTCTACCGGTCGGGTAACTACAAAATGTTGGACTAAGGCTGCTTGGCAAGCTTGGGTTCTCGGCGGAAGTGTTTGGGACCAGTTTCAGTCATCTGGAGGAACCTACGACGTTGCCGCTGAGATCGATCGACGCGATAAGCTCACCAAGCTGAAGAGCCTCGCGAAGAGTGTGGCACAGTCGGCTGCCGACCTAACGCCGGGTGTTCGACGGTGTTCAGCCTGGACCGGTTACGGTGAATCGGGCAGCGAGTGTGCTTACGCCTTTATTGCCCCGTCAGGTTCGACTAGAAGCGGCGACTCAACGGATGTGGTCGATGTTCAGTCTTCGAGCCCAACGACTTCGGCAGATGCATCTGACTCAGCGAGTCGAATCTCGGTTGCTGCCGCTTCGATTACGACCGCAGCAACCTACAAATTCGTCAACACCGTAAAACGCACCAAGGTTGTCACGCGATCTCTGACGCCGAAGGTCTGTTCCGTATCAGGGCTAAACGTCAAAGCTAAGGCCAAGGGCACGTGTGTCATCAGCTACCAATCCATCAGTGCCAGTGGCAAGAAGACAGTGTCTAAGAAGACCATTGTCTTTGCGAAGTCGAGCTAGAGTCGAGGCATGACCGAGAAGAAAAAGAGCCGCCTGCTGGTAACCGTTCAGTTTGCCTTGCTCGCCGCGATTTTCTTTTTGCCAAACGGCACTCCTTCTGCGACGACTCCTGGATGGGTTCTGGAGCTGGGGTCGTTCATCGTTTGGCCGGGGTTGGGAATTGTCGTGATCTCGATTTTTAAGCTCGGCCAATCGCTAACCGCAAGCCCGATTCCACGGGAGAACGCAGAGTTAAAGACCGATGGCCTCTACAAGTGGATTCGACACCCGATCTACACCGGCTTGATGTTGACCACCCTGGGCATTGCCCTCGAGGCCGGCTCGGTGTCAAAGCTGTTTTTCGTCGCCGCCCTAATGTTCTTGTTTGACTACAAAGCGAAATTCGAGGAGACGCTTTTGCTCAAACGTTTTCCGGAATACCGCTCATACATGTCAACTACCGGAAGGTTTGTGCCTAGGCTTAATAGGTGAGCAAACCATCCCCACTTTTTAGTCGCGCAAGCGTGGCCTTTGGCCTACTTTCGCTGGCAATGGGTGCAGCAGTAGTCGTGGGCATGCTGCTTGGTGGTGCGGCGACTCCGACCAAGCTTGCTGACGCCGGAGACTTCGTTCGTTGGGGGCTTCCGCTCGCCAAGGGAGCCAGCTATCTAGGCATGGCAGTGGCCATTGGAACCCTTGCGTTTGCGGCTTATGCGCTGTCGGCAAAGACCCATCAGCTCACCAAAGCAATGAACCTAGGTGCACTCGGTGCCGGCATCTGGACAATCTTCGGAGCCATCACTCTGCTCTTCACCTACCTTTCGGTTACCGGTTCTGCCTTTTCGACCTCGGATACCTTCGGCCAAAGCCTGTGGCTGTTCATCACAACCATCGAGCTGGGTCGCTACCTGGCGCTGAACCTTCTCGCCGGCGCTGTCCTAACCGTTTTAGCGCTTGGATTCCAAAACCTCACCTCGGCTCTCCTATTGGCGGCCCTTGGTCTGCTCGGCCTAGTTCCGCTGGCCCTCACCGGTCACGCTGCGGGTTCGGCGAATCACGCGATGGCGGTCAACTCGATCGGCCTTCACCTGGTCGCCGTGACGATTTGGGTTGGTGGCCTAGTGGCTTTGGTTGTGTCGCGTGATGCGGATGCCGAACGCCAAGCAAACCTCGTCAAGCGGTTTTCAACCCTGGCGCTAATCGCGTTCATGATCGTAGCCGTCTCGGGCATCGCGATGTCGGTCATCAACCTCGGCAAGTTTGAAAACCTCTTCACGGCCTATGGTTTGCTGCTGGCTCTAAAAGTTGGCGCTTTGCTGCTGCTTGGAGCTATCGGAGGCCACTACCGCTACCGCCTAATTGGGCGCATGGCGACCATCCCGGCTAAGGCAAACGAGTTCTGGCTGATTGTGATGGCCGAACTTCTGGTCATGGGTGCCGCCATTGGTTTGGGCACAGCGCTAAGCCGCACGGCACCTCCGGCCGACCCGTTGGCCAACTTCGTGCCTACCCCGGCTTCGATCCTGACCGGCGAACCGCTGCCATCCGAGTTGCTGCCGAGCACCTGGTTCACAGCCTGGAAGATTGACCTTCTCTGGTTGGTGGTTTCACTCGGCGCTATCGCGCTCTATCTATTCGGCGTTTGGCGCTTGAAGCGCCGCGGTGACAAGTGGCCGGTCGTGCGAACCATCTCTTGGATAACCGGCTGGCTCTTCATGATCTACATCACCTGCGGTGCCCTCAACGTTTACGAGCAGTACCTGTTCTCGGTGCACATGATTTCTCACATGATGCTAACCATGGGTGTGCCGCTGTTCTTGGTGCCTGGCGCCCCGATTACCCTTTTGGTTCGCGCAGCCGAGAAGCGCAAGGATGGCTCGCACGGCCTTCGCGAATGGGCCCTCTGGGCGGTGCACACCAAGTGGGCGCAGGTGGTTAGCCACCCGATCTTTGCCGCGGTTAACTTCGCCGCTTCGCTCGTGATCTTCTATTTCACCCCGATCTTCAGCTGGGCAACCCGCGAGCACGTTGGTCACGAATGGATGGTCATTCACTTCGTCATCACCGGCTACCTATTCATCCAGGCGCTGGTCGGAATCGACCCGGGGCCTCGCCAGTTGCCATACACAATCCGTCTGATGCTTCTGATTGGCACCTTGGCATTCCACGCGTTCTTCGGTTTGTCGCTGATGACCGGCAGCGGGCTGCTGTTGGCTGACTGGTATGGCGCGATGGGACGCACCTGGGGCGAATCACCGCTTGCCGACCAGCAAAACGGTGGAGCGATTGCGTGGGGCATCGGCGAACTGCCTGCGGCAGTGTTGACGCTGATCGTGTGCGTGCAGTGGTTCAACTCTGGCACCCGCGAGGCCCGACGCCTCGACCGCGCGAGCGATCGTTCAGGCAACAAAGACATCGAAGACTACAACGCCTACCTGGAGCGTTTGGCCAAGCTTGAGGACCGCCGCTAATGCAGATCGTGACGCTATCTAATGAACAGCAGGCGCTTTTCGATTACATCGAAGGCTCCGAAAACAATATCTTCGTTACCGGTCGTGCCGGCACCGGAAAGTCAACGCTGCTCAGCTACCTGATCGAGAACACCAAGAAAAAGGTCGCCGTCTGTGCGCCCACCGGTGTGGCAGCGCTAAACGTTGGCGGCGTGACCATCCACTCGCTTTTCGGTTTTCCCTTCGGCATCCTTGGCACCGAAGATATCGGTCGTCATCTGAACCGCCGCACCCGCGAGGTGTTGGCCGCAATCGACATGCTCGTGATCGATGAGGTCTCGATGGTAAACGCCGACCTCATGGATACGATGTCGCGTGCGATGGGCATCGCCCGAGGTCGCCGCAAGCTTCCGTTTGGTGGCGCGCAGGTGGTGATGTTTGGCGACCCGTACCAACTGGCACCGGTGCCAGGCAACAACGAAGAGCGCGCCTACATGGCCGAGAACTATCAGAGCAACTGGTTCTTCGACGCGCACGTCTGGCGCGAAGACAGCCTCGAGCGCTATGAGTTGAGCGAGATCTTCCGCCAGCACGACGAGCACTTCAAAGAGATTCTGAACGCCATCCGTGACGGTTCTTGCACCCAAGAGATGCTCGACTACATCAACAAGTGCGGAAACCGGTTCCCACCTCACGATGACGTAATCCGTTTGGCAACAATCAACGAGAGCGTGAACTCGGTGAACCGTCACCGAATGTCGCGTCTCGAGACCAAACCAAAGACTTTCAATGCAATCTTCAGCGCCGCGGATGAAAAGGCCTTCGGTCGCACTCTCCCAGCGGAGCCGGTTCTCGAACTGAAGATTGGTGCTCAGGTGATGTTCATCAAGAACGACGACTCGAGCACCGTGAAGAACCCGAATGGCACCGGTGTGCTCAAGCGTTGGGTCAACGGCACGATCGGCACCGTGGTTGATCTGCCAAGCTCCGGCGGCGTGGTCGTCGAGGTTGACGGCGAGACCTTTGATGTTGGTCGTTCGACCTGGGAGAAGGTTCGCTACGAGATCGACGAGCAATTCGATGAAGCGCTTGGTCGCGTCAAAGAGGTCTTGGTTGCAGTTCCGCTAGCCGAGTTCCAGCAGATTCCGCTTCGCCTGGCTTGGGCGGTCACCGTGCACAAGTCACAGGGTCAGACCTACGACGAGGTCGTTATCGATATGGGCCGCGGAGCGTTTAGCCCGGGCCAGACTTATGTGGCTCTGAGCCGCGTTCGTTCACTCGAGGGTCTATATCTGACCCGCGCAATTCGAATGAGCGACATCATGGTTGACCAGGATGTGCTGCGCTTCATGTCAACGGTTACCCAAACCGCTGTTGCCAAGTTGTTCTAGAGACTGTGAGACTGGGAGCATGAAGAAACTCGGAGCGTTTATCGTTCGCAGAAGCAAGCTCTCGCTGTGGGGTTTCATCGCCCTAATTTTGATTTCAACCGTCTGGGGCTTTCAAGCCTTCGGCGGCCTAAAGGCCGGCGGTTATGACGACCCGGGCAGCGACTCTGCGCGCGTGGTCGATATTCTTCGCGAAGACTTCAAGCAGGCACAGCCCGAGATCATCATCCTTGCCGACTTCGCCGATGGCGCCGATCAGCCGGCCAGCGCAACAACCGGCCAGCACCTGGTTGACGAACTGAAGCAGATCGACGGCGTTGATAAGGTCACCAGCTATTACTCACTTGGCAGCCCGGTTTCGCT
Source organism: Actinomycetota bacterium (assembly GCA_041183865.1). Taxonomy (GTDB): domain Bacteria; phylum Actinomycetota; class Actinomycetes; order Actinomycetales; family Microbacteriaceae; genus Rhodoluna. The sequence goes on from JBEGKW010000021.1 coordinate 6,382, forward strand.
GCGCAGTGATGACGGCAAGGCGGTCTATTTCTTCGTGGATGTTGATGATTCGGTGAACCAGGCTTCGGTGGCCGGCGAGATTGCCGATCAATACACCGGAAAGTATGAAGGCGCGAAGCTTTACGTCGCCGGCTATGCGGCCATGGCCCACTCGATCAATGGGGCGATTTCTAAAGACCTTGCCGCTGCCGAATCAATCGCGATTCCGCTAACCATGCTGCTTCTGGTCTTCGTGTTCGGCGGTCTAGTTGCCGCCGGTTTGCCGATGCTGGTTGGCGGCCTCGCCATCCTTGGTTCTTTCTTCTTCGTTTGGTTGGCGACCCAGTTCACCGACACCTCGGTCTTTTCGGTCAACCTGATCACCGGCCTCGGCCTTGGGCTCGGCATCGACTATGCGCTGCTGATGGTCAACCGATTCCGTGAAGAGCGAAAGCGCGGCACGGATGTGCCCGAAGCTGTTCAGATCACCCTGGCTACCGCTGGGCGCACCGTATTGTTCTCGGGGCTGACGGTTGCGATCGTGCTCGGGGCGATGTTCTTTTTCCCTCAGTATTTCTTGAAGTCATTCGCCATCGGTGGCGTGGTCGTAGTTCTGCTCGCCGTTGCCGGTGCGCTGATCGCCTTGCCAGCGATGCTCAACATCCTTGGTGACCGCGTCAACAAGCTCAAGGTGGTTCGCGGCTCGTCAACCCCAAAGGAATCAGGCGCTTGGGGTTCTATTGCCCGCTTCGTTATGCGTCGCCCACTTCCGATTCTGCTGGTGACCTTGATCGGTCTCGGCGGTTTGATGAGCCTCTCCAACGGTGTGGTCTTCGGGCAGGTTGATGACCGCGTTCTTCCAGTCACCGACCGCGCCGTTATTGCAAGCAATGTGATTCGCGACCGCTTCAGCGCACGTGAGGGTTCACCGGTTGACATCATCATCAAGGATGCGACCGCAGACGAAATCACCGCTTACACAATCGCCCTGTCTAAAGAGCCGCACATCGTGCGCGTGCAGAGCACAGCGGGAATCGCTCAAAAGGGAAACCTGGATGACGGTTATGCTCCGGCATTCGCCGACTATGCCACGGGCTCTTTGGAACACGTGGTCGCCATTCACGACATCGACTCACGTTCTACCGAGGGTCTGGATCTGACTCACGAGCTTCGCAAGCTCACCATCGGTGAAAAAGAAATCTTGGTCGGCGGCTCCGCCGCGATTTACACCGACTCACAGCTCGGCATCGAAAAGAACCTACCGGCAGCTGTGGGTTGGATCATTGCCTGGACTTTGGTGCTGCTGTTCTTGTTCACCGGCTCAATCCTCTTGCCACTCAAGGCGGTCTTCTTGAACGTTGTCTCGCTCGGTGCAACCCTCGGATTCTTGAACTGGGTATTCATTGGCGGCCACCTCAAGTGGTTGATCGGCGACTTCTTTGTCACCGGAACCATCGACACCTCGTCTTCGGTGCTGATTGCGATTGTGGCATTCGGTCTCTCGATGGACTACGAGCTGTTCTTGCTCAGCCGCATCAAGGAGCAGCACGAGGCCGGTCTCGGCACTACCGAGTCGGTTGCGGTTGGTTTGCAGCGTTCGGGTCGAATCATCACCGCCGCCGCTCTGGTTCTCGCATTTAGCTTTGTCGCTTTCATCAGCTCGGGTGTGACCATCATGAAGATGCTTGGTCTGGGAATTGCCTTTGCGATCTTGCTGGATGCAACCATCGTGCGAGCACTTCTGGTTCCGGCATTGATGCGCCTTCTCGGTGACGCCAACTGGTGGGCACCAAAGTGGATGAAGCTCATCTACAAGCGCGTTGGCCTAGATCACTAAAAAATCTTTCGAGCGCCTACGGCGCTAGAGTGCCCAGCCGAATCGGTCGGCAATCAAGCCGGCAGCGGCTCGTTGTTGTTCGGTAAGTTTGGCGGCGCCCATTTCGAGTGCGAACTTCAGATACGCCTCGCCAGCCTGCTCGACAGGTAACTGCGCGAGCTGCTCGAGGCGCGCGCCAATCTCTGGGTACTGCTGCTCGAAACGGCGGTAGCGGTTGAAGCTGTCTTCTTTGTTTTCGGTTCCGGCCAACGGCGACTGCCAGTGGCGCACGAAACCAAGCACATGGTTCAGGCAGTAACTGCGAACGAACTGGCCGGCGATCAGCACCTCACCGCGTCGGGCACGGCCAAGCCCAATCAGCAGCAATGACAAAAAGAGCTGCCACTCACGATCAAACAGGTATGGCTTCTGGGCTGGGCGGGCCGCGATGACGGCCATGCGTTCGGTGATGTTGGTGCGGTCAAGTGTGACCGCATAGCTATTGACGCCGGCCATCTCGAGTTCTGAATCTTCAAATACGGCGAATTCGAGCACGTGCGAATCGGCATAGACCACCTTGAGACCGTGGTCTGTTTCACGAGGGGCTAAGACGACCTGGTCGCGGTCGGGCAACCAGCTCAAATCCTGGCGCATCGATTCGGCAAAGCCCTCTTTGGTGATCACAAAGAAGTCGTGGTCACTCCACTCGTCGACGCGCGAGTGTTCTGCGGTCGAGCCGACCAAGACTAGGCCGATCACGTTTTCGCGTGCGGCTAGAGAGTCGCGAAGTCGGTCTGAATAGTCGATGAATCGTTCGAGAACGCTGAGTGAAGTCATGGCGCTAATCTAACCGATAACCTAGAAGCATGCTTATGTCAGACCGCGATATCCGTGCATCAATCGAAGCCGGCCAGATTGGCCTTGACCCACTAGACATGTCGCTCTTGCAGCCATCGTCTTTTGACGTGCGCATCGACCGCTTCTTTCGCCTATTCGATAACCACAAGTATGCGTTTATCGACCCAGCCGAACAGCAAGACGATCTAACCCGCTTCGTTGAGGTTGCCCCGGATGAGCCTTTCATTCTGCACCCTGGCGAGTTCGTGCTCGGTTCGACCTACGAGTTCGTCAAGCTTCCTGACAACGTGGCCGCTCGCCTAGAGGGCAAGAGCTCACTCGGCCGCCTGGGTCTAGTCACCCACTCAACCGCGGGCTTCGTTGACCCAGGCTTCAACGGTCACGTGACCCTCGAACTTTCAAACATGGCAACTTTGCCGATCAAGCTCTGGCCTGGAATGAAGATCGGACAGCTTTGCTTCTTCCAGCTGAGCTCGCCATCGGAGACCCCTTACGGTTCGGAGAAGTACCTGAACCGCTATCAGGGGCAGCGCGGACCTACCGCGTCACGCTCATACATGAACTTCTACCGCACCGACGTCGGCAACGAGCCGCTCGAACAGTAGCAATTTTCAAAATTTTCGCGTTCCCCTAACGCGGAATTTGATTTCTACGAAATGTAGAACTAGGCTGTTTTACGAAAAGTAAAACAAACGTTTGGAGACATCACATGCTTCGTTCAGCGCTCGTAGCACTTCTAATCGCGCCAGCCTTCTTGTTCTCTTCAGTTGTTCCTGCGACTGCTGCGACTAAGGGAGAGGTAACCGTAAGCGGTGCGTGGGTTAAGGCGTCTGAGTATTCAGACCACGTTGGTGGAATGACCGGTGTTTTCGCCAAAATCACTAACAAGTCCAAGAAGACCATTACCCTAACCGGCGGAACCTCGAGCTTCGCTCCTACCGTTGACGTTCACCAAGTCGTCAACGGTGTAATGAGTCACAAACCTGGCGGCATAAAGATCGCCCCAGGCAAGACCGTAACCCTTCAGCCTGGCGGTCTCCACGTAATGCTGATGGGACTTAAGAAGGCCATCCTCCCTGGAACCAAGGTTGACCTTAAGCTCACCTTCACCGGCGCTAAGCCAGTTGCCGTAAACTTGACCGCTAAGTCGGTTGCAGCAGGCGAGGAGACTTACACGCCTGGACCGATGTCGAGCCCGAGCGCTACTCCAACCAAGTAAATTTGAAGCTATGGTCTCTCGTCGCCAACTATTGCTCGGAGCTGCCGGTCTCGCCGGCGGTTCGGCACTAGCTGGCGGCGGGGGTGCCCTCGCAGCCGAGGCATACAAGCGCGGTTTCGCGGAAGCCGAGTCTGCTGGCCAAATTCGCGTGGCCAAGGCTACTCTTCCCTGGTCGGGCAAGCACCAGGGTGGTGTCGAAGCGCCAGCCCAGGCTCACACGAACTTCATCGCACTAAACCTAAAACGCGGCATTACAAGCGACGATATGTTGCGTTGGATGTTGCTTCTGACTGAAGACATAGCGGCGCTAGCTACTGGCGAAGCCGTGCTGGCTGACCCGTCTCCAGAGCTCATTGTTGGAGCAGCCAATCTATCTGTGACCGTTGGTTTCGGACCAAGCCTGTTTAAGAAGCTTTCTCTTGAAGTCAAGATGCCAGTTGGCTTTGGCGAAATCCCATCGTTCAAAATCGATGCACTCAAGGAAGAATATTCCGGTGGCGATGTTCTCTTGCACGTCGGTGCCGATGACCTTCAAATCCTTGCCCACGCCACTCGCGCTCTCCTTCGTGATAGCGACGCGTTTGCTGATGTGAAGTGGATTCAATCTGGCTTCACCAACGCCGTGGGCACGAACCGCCCGGGCACTACCCAGCGCAACTTAATGGGGCAGGTCGACGGAACCGACAACCCAGAGTTAGGCTCGGAAAACTTCAACAATCAGGTTTGGATCGAACAGGGCCCAGCATGGGCCGTCGGTGGCACCCAGTTAGTCCTTCGCCGAATCAAGATGAACCTAGAAACTTGGGACAGCCTAGGCCGAACCCAAAAAGAGCAAACAATCGGCCGTTACCTGCACAATGGAGCCCCACTCAACGGCAAGAATGAACGAGACCCGATCGACTTCGAGGAAACTAACGAGTTTGGCCTCAAGGTGATTCCTGAATTTGCACACATTCGACGCGCTTCGGCAAAGAACATGGATGAGCTCTTCTTCAGACGCCCATTCAACTATCAGGTGGTCTCGGCTGACCAAAAGCGCACGCCTGGAAACCTCGAATCAGGCCTCCTGTGGACTGCCTATGCAAGAAACCTCAGCAAGCAGTATGTTCCTGTGCAAGAGCGACTAGCGAGCTTTGATCTGCTTAATCAGTGGACTACACCGATAGGTTCGGCAACATTTGCGATTGCCCGCGGAGTCAAGCCCGGCGAGATTCTGGCCGAAGAGCTATTCGCCTAAGCGCTTATAAATTTCGAACGCGTTGCGCTCAGCAACTCGGAATCTACATGCCTGCGCGCAAATCGATCTGCATCAATCTCGCTCAAGCGAGTTACTTCGTTGACGAGCGCCTTAGATGCCACTAGCCAGGGCGACAGCGATCTGACAAACCCAGCCAACTGTTTGAGTTGGTTGTGTCCACCGCGCAGGTGTCCGATCTCGTGCCAAAGCACAGCGTGCAACTCGCTCTCTCGAAGGGTCCGAGCGGCCGCGGTCGAAATCAAAATCTTTCCCCTCGCCACTGCAGCAACCATGATCGGCAATTCGATTCGCATCACTTGGTATCCCTGGAATGTCATCCACGGCCGCAGGGCAGCGTCAAGAAGCGGGCTTACTTCGCGCGCGTTCGCCAGAATCGGCTCAAGTCGTTGGCTAACCAGTGCAAGTGCAATTCCAGAGATTGCAAGTATGAGCCAGGGCGCGAAACTCACTGCGAGAGTTGCAAGCCAACTCGCAGAACCGACAGGGTTCGCCGCCAGTTTCAAAAAGGTTTCGAAAATCGAGGCGATTGCGATACCGATTGCTAGGGCGGTGGCTAGCCCACTGGACAGAAAAGCCGCAAACCAGACCGTAAGGCCAAGTCGAGGAGTTTTGTCGAAGAGGCCGACAAGCAGAAGGGGCGCCGCGGTGGTCACCAGAATTACCCATTCGACAGCAATGGGAATGATGAGTGGAGACACCCTTTTAGGTTAGCGCTCGAGACTCTTGCGAAGTGCTGCCAAGTCGCTTTCACTTAGGCCCGAAGCAAAGTGGCTAAATGCCAGCGCTGGGTTGCCAGCCCCAGAGACCATCTTCAACATTGCGTCTGCCGCATGTTGTTCGCGGGTCTGGGCGCCGCTAAACAGAAGCGAGCGGCCAGAGCCAGGCGCGCGGGTTACCAGCCCCTTCTCGGTTAGGCGAGAGAGCACGGTCAAAACGGTGGTCAAAGCTAGGTCGCCATCCGGGCTGATAACTTCGAGTAGTTGTTGTGAAGAAAGCGCGCAAGGTGCATCCCAGAGGGAATCTAGGATGAGCTGTTCTAGTTCACCTTGTTGGCGTCCGCGCTTAGTCATAGAATCATTCTACGTAATGTCGAACCGCTTGAGAGGTTGAGATGAACAAGTTTGCAATGGCTCTAGCCGCCATCTTTATTGCGATTGCCGGCGTGCTTCCAGCCCAAGCTGCTTTTGCGCACGCTGAGCTCGAGAGCTCGAACCCGGAGGCGAATTCGGTAATCGGTGCAGCACCTGAGTTCGTGTCGCTCACCTTCGGCGAGAAGTTGATGACCATCGAGGGCGAAGCCGAGGCAAACCAGGTTCAGGTTACCGATGGCGCAGGCGCTCGAGTGGACAACGGCGACTACCAGGTCACCGGCGAGGTATTGACCGTATCGCTCAAGCCTGACCAGGCCGACGGCACCTATAAGGTCACCTACCGTGTGGTTTCTGAAGACGGACACCCTATCGAGGGTGTCTATGAGTTCGACGTCAACGGCATGGCTCGATCTGGCGAAGCAACCCCGATGGCAATTGACGATCAGAGCCCGATGCCGGTCTTGTATGACGCACCAGCCGCCGAGGCGCAAAATGGTGTTGCAATCGGTGCCGGTGTTGCCGTTGGTGCACTTCTAGTCGGAGGCGGAATGTTCTTCTTGTTCCGCAGAATCAAATCTCAGCAAAAATAAGCACCGCAATCGCCGCGAAGGCAATCGCACACACCACATCCATGATGCGATTGAAGCGCGCCGACTTCATGGTTTCGCTTAGCTTGACCGCCGCATAAACAATCACGGTCTGCCAAATCAGATGAAGAGCGGAAAGAAAGCTAAATAGAACAGCAGCGGCTTCGGGTTGGTGATATTGCTGATCAGACCCTGCATGAAAGGCGAACCCTTTTTAAGGCGAGCGCCTTCGGCGCTAAGGGCATTCGGCTCACCGTTTGTCGTGGTTGGTGCAGGTGATGTGGGCTGCCGAATCGCGGCGCGAGCCGCCATAAACGCTAGGTAGGCCATGTAGATGCCGCCCAGAATCTTCAGCACCAGGATGGCTGCATCGATTTTCGAGACCACCAGGCCGACGCCAGAAATCATCAGTAGGGCTTGGGTGGTGTTGCCCAGGTTGATTCCCCAGAGGGCGGCCATGCCATCCTTGACGCCG
>JBEGKW010000022.1:0-20291 GCA_041183865.1 Actinomycetota bacterium
ACGCCGGTGTCGACTACGTAAACTCGAACACCCTTGCCGCCGTCGGCCGGGTAGCTGAATGAGTTATCGAGAACGTTGGTCTGCTGATCGATGCGGTCTAGACCCCATGATGGCACCGGAGTTTCTGTTTCAAGCAACGACATTTGCTGGTCTGGTTGCACGCTGATTACATCAGGGTCGGCAGCGAGCACGCTGGCTTCGAATTCGGTTAGGGGAACCGTGAAGCCGTCCATCACGAAATCAAGCTGATCGATTGGCACTTCACCCATACCGAAAAGAGACTTCAAGACGGAGTCTTGGCCAGCGGCGGTGGTCTGCACGATGTAGGTGGAGCGCAAAACAGCAGCGAAAGCCTGGCTTGGCATGACGCCGGCCGTGATCAAAACTGCCAAGATAGCCGCCGCTATAAAACGAGCACGTGCAAACATGTGAAGCCCCCTGTTATTCGGTTACATGAACCTATTTCAAGGGTAGGACAAAAACTACTTCATGAATAGTGCTGTTAGGCGGCGGGTTGTGAAGATCAATCCGAGCACAATCATCACCAAGAAGTAAATAACGTGCCCAATTAGATCCCAACTCACGTTGCCAAGCATGAACGAGCGCTCCAACTGGATTGCATGCCAAAGCGGCATTGCCTGAATTATTGCCTGAATCCACTGCGGGTAAATGCTCAGCGGATAGAAGGTTCCAGAAAACAGGAACATGGGCAACATAAAGAAGTTGATCCAGTTCATCTGGTGAAAAGTCTTCAGGTAAGAGGTAATCGCCATACCGAATGAAGCAAAGCCGAAGGCAATCAAAACAGCGCCCGGGATGGCCAACAGCGCCCACCAACTCGGAATCAACCCGAGCGGAGCCATGACCGCCATGAATCCGATCGCGTAAATCAAGCCGCGTAGTAACGCCCAACCGATTTCACCGATGGCAACATCCAAGGGGCCAAGCGAAGTCGCCAACATAGTTTCATACAACTTGGCAAAGTGCATCTTGAAAAAGACGTTCCAAGTCGAGTCGTAGATGGCACCGTTCATTGCAGAGGTTGCCAAGAGTGCCGGCGCGATAAAGGCCGCGTACGAGACCGGGTGCCCAGCACCATCGGTGACTCCGCCAATTAATTTGCCGATTCCGAAACCGAAGGCCAAGAGATAGAAGAGTGGTTCGACGAAACCAGAAAGGACGATGATCCAGTTCGAGCTTCTGAAGGCCATGAAGTTACGTTCGAGAGCGACTCGCGAGCGGCCTGAATAGATTGCTCGGCCAGGTTTGTTGCGTCGACGCTCGGCAATTGCCACCGCGCTGTCAACTGCCAGATTAATCATGCTCATGCAGCTAACCTCTTTGCGGCTTGACGATAGGCAAGATTTAGGCCGACAACCAACCAAAGTGCCAAATAGATCCAGTGCGAAATAGTCACCCAGCCTTGCTGAGGGCTGCCATAGCTGATGGTTCTGCCGAGGTCGGTGCCGTGCCATAGTGGTGAAATCCAACCGACCCACTGAAGGTAACCAGGCATTGATTCGAGTGGATAGAAAGTACCCGAAAACATCATCATTGGAGCAATGATGAAACGGCCGACAATGGCGAAGAAGCCGTCGTCTTCTTTCACGAAGGTGGTTGCCGCCATCATTACAGCGCCGAAAGCTGCTCCGGCAAATATGGCGGAAAGGAACATAGGCAAGACCACGTCAAAGGTGATGGCGCCAAAGGCTAGAAGCACGCCCTCGTAAATCGCCACGGTCACTAGCGTGCGAAACATCGCCGAGGCCATGACACCGTTCACGATGTCGCGTGCAGTAATCGGAGTGGAGTTCATCGCGAAGAAGTTCTTATCCCAGAGAAAACCCTCCATGACCGGAAACGAAGTCTCATCTTGGAAAGCCTGGATGGCGGCACTGGCGAGCAAAGCCGGAGCCAAGAAAGTCAGGTAAGAAACTCCGCCGAGCTGAGAGGCGCTGCCATTCTTGTCGACCAATGCACCGATGCCAATGCCGACCGAGAATAGGTACAAGACCGGGTTTCCGAGACCGAAGGCCGCGATAGAACCCCACCACTTCATCATGTTCCGCACACGGGCCTCGGTCACATGCAGCCACGCGAAGTTGCGCGCCCTGGTGACGTTCACCAGCTTCAGCGAACCCTGCCAAGCCGACTTGTGAACCGGCTTTTCGATAGAGGTGCTCGACATTACTCGACCAACGTTCTACCGGTCAGGCGCAAGAATACGTCCTCGAGTGAGCTTCGACGAACCAGCGATGTCACAGGCTCTAGACCCATCTTGAGGATCGCCTGGAGGTCTTCTTCACCGTTTTCCGAATAGATCAGGATGCGGTCAGGAAGCACCTCGGTGCGGTGACCCAGGTGGCTGATCTTCTCGGCGATTTCAATGTTCTTGCTCGAACCGAAACGCACCTCGAGCACCTCCTTGCTTGCGTATCGCTTAATCAAATCTGCCGGGCTGCCCTCGGCCATGATCTTGCCCTTGTCCATCACAATTAGGCGGTCGCAAAGCTGCTCTGCCTCATCCATGTAGTGGGTGGTGATGACCAGCGTGACGCCCTGTTCCTTGAGGCGAAATAGGCGGTCCCACAAAATGTGTCGAGCTTGAGGGTCTAGACCGGTGGTTGGTTCGTCGAGCATCAAGATCTCTGGCTCGTTAACCAGGCCGCGAGCAATGGTCAAGCGACGCTTCATGCCACCCGAAAGCTCTTCTGCCTTGCTGTTGCGCTTTTCGGTCAGCTGAGCAAACTCAAGCAGCTCTTCAACTTTGCCCTTCAAGAATTTGCGACTTAGGCCGAAGAAACGACCGTATGAAAAGAGGTTCTCGTGAACCTTGAGCTCGCGGTCTAGGTTGTCTTGCTGAGGCACGACGCCCAGGTGGGCGCGAATCTCAGGGCCGCGCTTATTTGGGTCTAAGCCAAGGATGGTGAGTTCGCCACCGGTTCGCTTCGACACTGAAGCGATCATTTTCATGGTGGTCGACTTGCCCGCGCCATTAGGGCCGAGAAGGCCAAAAGCCTCACCCTTGCGTACTTCGAAATCGATGCCGTCAACGGCCGTAAATTCGCCGTAAACCTTGGTCAGGCCACGGGCGACAATCATGTGAGTTTGTTCTTCTGGTGAAGTCATAGTCGCTAATCTACTAGCCTTAATCAGTGCCCACCAACAAGCCTGAATCCGCCAGTCCGCGAGTGAAACTTGGCAACACTCGGGTCACTGGAAAAGAGCAGTACTACACACCGAAAGACCTGGCTGAAAAGCTAATCTCAGAGGTTTTGGGCCTGGTACCAGACCTGGCCAAGCGCACGGTTATTGAACCCGCTGGCGGCACCGGCTCATTCATCAAAGCGGCTCAGTCCATCGGAGTGACCGAATTCTTGTCATTCGACATCGAGCCGAAACACTCTTTGGTGAAGAAGGCCGATTTCTTGGTTAAGAAGTTTTCAGCCAAGGATGCGGTGACCATTTCGAACCCACCGTTTGGCCGAAACAATTCTTTGAGCATCCCGTTTTTCAATAAGGCAGCCGAGCACAGCGAGTTCATCTGCTTCATCGTGCCTAGATCTTGGCGAAAGTGGTCGGTCATCAATCGCCTCGACCGACGTTTTCACCTGATTGCCGATCACGACATTCTTATCGACTACGAAGATGACCTCGGCGAGCGCCTTTCGAGCCGAACTAGCCTCAGCACCTGTTTTCAAATATGGCAGCGCAAGGCCGAGCTTCGCCCAATAGTCAGGGTAAAAGACATGGGGCTAATCGCCAGGTGTGGCCCAGAGGAAGCAGACGTTGCCTTGACCATTTTTGGTTTCGGTTGCGGCAAGGTGCGCACCGAATTTGAACGCAGGCCAAACTCGACTGTGATGTTCCTGAGAGTTATTCACCCCGAGGCTTTGGCCGCTCTAAAGAGCGTAGATTTCAATAGGTTCTCGAAAAACACCGCTTACACGGCCGCCCTCGCGCTGCCCGAAATCAACTACCTGTTGAACGAGCGAATTCTTGGGAATCCTCACCTAGAAGAACAGGGTTAACACCGACATGAGCATGATGGGTGGCCGCGGACGCGGTCGAGCAATGGCACCAAAAGACACCGGACCGAAGGCCAAGTTCTCGCAGCTCTTGCCTTACCTGCTCGAACACAAAGCCGCTCTCTGGATCGCCATGGCACTATCGGTTTTTGGCGCGGGCATCAGCCTGGCTCAGCCACTGGTCGTCGGGCAGGTAATCACCGCCGTGCAGCAGAAGGGTGACTTGGGTCCGATCGTTTTCCTACTGGTGGCCGTGATCCTTGGTTCCGCAGTAACCGGTGGCTTCATGTATTACGTGTTGGCCAAGGCTGGCGAAGGTGTCGTCTTTTCGGCCCGACAGAAACTTGCTCACCGACTACTGAAGTTGCCGATTCACGAGTATGACCTTCGCCGCACCGGCGACTTGGTCTCTCGCGTCGGCTCAGACACCACCCTCTTGCGCGCCGTCCTCACCCAGGGTCTGGTCGATGCAGTTGGTGGCATCCTGATTTTCGTTGGCTCAATGGTAGCGATGGCTATCATCGACCCACTGCTACTCAGCCTCACCTTGTTGATGGTCATCATCGCGATCGCTTCTATTTCGGTTACCGCTCGCCAGGTGCGTTCAGCAACCACTAAGGCCCAGCAAAGAGTTGGCGACATGTCGGCTGCGGTAGACCGCGCGCTATCTGCCGTTCGCACCATCCGTGCCGCTCGTGCCGAACAGCGCGAGAGCCAATCAATCGTCAAGGATGCCACCGAGGCCCTCAAACAGGGTGTGAAGATCGCGAAAATCAACGCAATGATCACGCCGATTGCCGGTTTGGCCATGAATGGCGCTTTCATCGTTGTTCTCGGCGTGGGTGGCTATCGTGTTGCCACCGGCACCACCTCGGTTGCCAGCCTGATCACTTTCATCTTGTTGATGTTCCAGATGATTCGCCCTCTCGGTCAAGCATTTGGCGCATACAGCTCGGTGCAGTCTGGCCTCGGTGCGCTGGCTCGCATCCAAGAGATCTTGGATCTGCCGCTCGAAGAAACCGAAGCCGAGGCTCGCAACGCTGCCAAACCGGTTGCCGTCAACGACATCGCTCTCGAGTTCGAGGGGGTCTCATTCGGTTATGCCGCTCCGGCCGCCACCGAAGAAAACCCAAACCCCGAGAGCCGCGAGGTGCTCGACAAGGTTTCGTTCACGATCAAGCGGGGCTCTCGTGTGGCTTTGGTTGGCCCATCGGGTTCGGGCAAGTCGACAATTTTCTCGCTGATCGAACGCTTCTATGAGCCATCTGCAGGCCAGATCCTCATGGATGGCCAGGCCGTGACCACTTTGAGCCGCGGGTCGCTGCGCTCTCAGATTGGCTACGTCGAGCAGGATGCGCCGGTGCTAGCCGGTTCACTACGCGCCAACCTGATGATCGGTTCACCGGATGCCACCGACGAGCAGTTGACCGCCGTACTGGCCGAGGTCAACCTAACCGAGGTTCTAGAGCGAGACAAGCGTGGCCTTGATGCCGAGGTCGGCGAGAACGGCATCATGCTGTCTGGTGGCGAGCGTCAGCGCCTAGCGATTGCCCGAGCATTGCTATCTGCTCCGCCGATTCTGCTGCTTGACGAGTCGACTTCATCCTTGGATGGCTTGAACGAACAGCGCATGCGCGAAGCAATCGACTCAGTCGCCAAGAACCGCACCTTGCTCGTGATTGCTCACCGCCTATCGACCGTGGTCGACAGCGATCAGATCATCGTGCTCGAGCATGGCAAGGTCATCGGTGTTGGCACCCACAGCGAATTGGTTGAATCAACTCCGCTTTATAAGAAGCTGGCCAAGCAGCAACTGCTGGTTTAGGTCAGATTTCAGGGGTTGAGCGGCCGTTCATCCTTGTATTCTTAGAAAAGAATTTCAATGTTGAAAGGTGCCACTCATGGCTCTACCTACCGAACGCAGTTACGCCGAAGCGCTTGACGCCGCCGACCCGCTAGCTCAATACAAGAGCCAGTTTCAGATCAGCGATCCTGACCTGTGCTACCTCGACGGAAACTCTCTCGGTCGCCTGCCGCTTGCCGCGGTCAAGGGCGTCAACGACTTTCTAACCAACGAGTGGGGCCGTGAACTGGTCGACGGTTGGGCCCACTGGATCGATGAATCGCAAGCAGCCGGAAACCTCTTGGGTCGCTCAGTGCTCGGTGCCGCCGAGGGCCAGACCCTGGTTCAAGACACCACTTCGGTCAACTTTTATCAGATGTGTTTGGCGGCCATCAAGGCTCGTCCAGGTCGCAAGACCATCATCATCGACGCGTCGAACTTTCCGACCGATCGCTACATCCTTGCCGGCATTGCCAAGGATTTCGGCCTCAACCTGGTCACCCTGAACAATGACGGCACCGGTGGCCCTGGCTCCGTAGAAATCGAGTCAGACTGCGAGCTCATCTCACCGGAGGCGCTTGCCCCACACCTGAACGACGACGTCGCCCTGGTAACCCTGCAGGCGATTCACTACCGGTCTGGCAGCCGCCCGGACATCAAGGGCATCACCGAGCTCGTGCGTTCGCACGGTGGTTTGGTCGTCTGGGATGCCTCGCACGCAGCGGGAGCAATCGACCTACAGTTTGACGCCTGGGGTGTCGACCTCGCGGTTGGCTGCACCTATAAGTACGGCAACTCGGGCCCGGGTTCACCGGCCTGGCTCTATGTCGCCAAGCGCATCCAGCCAGAGGTTCTACCAACCATTCAAGGATGGTTCGCGAACGACAAGCAGTTCGAAATGGGACCATTCTTCGAGGTTGCCGAGGGCATTCGCCGATTCCAGATTGCCAGCCCGTCGATTGTTGGCATTCGCATCATGCAGGCCAGCTACCGAATGATCGAAGAAGCCGGCATGGCTGCGATCAGCGCCAAGGCGGCGGCTGGCAGCCAGCTCATCCTTGATTTGTTTGATGCTTGGTTGGCACCTCTCGGGTTCACTTTGTTGACCCCGCGCGAGGCCGACCGCCGAGGCGGCCACATCACCGTCGGCCACCCAGACGCCAAGAAAATCGCCGCAGCAATGCGCAAGTTTGCCAATGTCGTTCCCGACTACCGCACCCCTGACTCGATTCGCCTGGCCATGGCTCCGCTGCCTACCAGCTATGTCGAAATCTGGGATGGGCTTGAGCGCATGCGCGACCTAGTGGCGTCGAAGAAGTACCTAGAAGTAGAAGACAACGGAAGTCGAGTTACCTAATGAGCAAGGCCATCACCTATATCTCTTATCTCAAGGTCGATGAGCTGCTCGAACTGCAGCAGCCAGAATCTGATGGCGAGCACGACGAAATGTTGTTCATCATCATTCACCAGACCTACGAACTCTGGTTCAAACAGATGCTGCACGAGATTGCCGAACTTCAGCGTGTGCTGCCACTTGGCGAAACCCACCGAGCATTGGCGATTCTTGGTCGAGTTCGCACCATCATGAAGACCTGTGTCGGCCAGCTAGACATTCTCGAGACCATGACTCCCCTGCAGTTCAACACCTTCCGTGGTCGCCTGCAGTCTTCGAGCGGATTCCAGTCTGCCCAGTTCCGCGAGTTTGAAGCGGTGCTTGGCCGCCGCGACCAGGCCGGTGCGGGTGCCGAAAAGCACACCGGCATGGGCATGGCCGAACACCTGATTCCTGGCTCAACGGCTCGCGCTCGCGTCGAATCTGCTATGACCCGACCTTCTCTATGGGATAGTGCTCTTGCCTACCTCGCCGGCCGAGGACACGCGATTCCGGCCGAGGTTCTTAGCCGAGACGTTAGTGTCGGTTACGAAGCACACGAAGGCGTGCAGGATGTTTTGCTCACCGTTCACCATGAAGACCAAGACGCCGCAGCAATCTGTGAACGCTTTGTCGACTTGGATGAAGGCCTTCAAGAATGGCGCTACCGTCACGTCAAGATGGTTGAGCGAACCATTGGACACAAGATGGGTTCGGGTGGCTCGTCGGGAGTCGGTTACTTGGCTTCGACTTTGTTCCGCCCGGTATTTCCTGACCTTTGGGCTATTCGCTCACGCTTCTAAAGCATCGCAAGAGCAGCGGTGTCGAGCACGAACTTTAGGTTCAGCGCGATCAATGCCGTCGAAATTAGAATTCCAAGGATGACTGTTCGCTTGCGGTTGACCAGTTCGGCCATCAGCTTCTTCTTTGAGGTCAGATAGACCAGGGGAATCAGGGCGAACGGTAAACCAAACGACAAAAGCACCTGGCTGATCAATAAGACCGAGGTTGGGCTACTGCTGAGAAGCAAAATCGCCACCGCCGGGATGATAGTGATCGCACGGCGAATCCAGGGTGAAATCTTGCGGTTGATGAGGCTGCCCATCACTTCTCCACCCGCGAATGCGCCAACCGCAGATGAGGCTAGCCCGCTGGCCAACAACGCCAGCGCAAAGAGCACCGCAAGCGTTGGGCTGACCGTGTCGAAGAGACGTCTGAAGGTCTCGTAAATTGGGTCACCGGTGCCCGCGCCATCCTTGAAGATGGTTGCACCGATTAGCAATAGGCAAAGGTTGACGAAGCCCGCGATGCCGAGGGCGATGGTTACGTCGATGCGCGTAACTCGAAGCAGCGACTTTCTCGCCGAAGCCGAATCAACCGAACCGAACTTGTCGCGCACAAACGCCGAGTGGCTATAGATTGCGTGCGGCATTACGGTTGCACCGAACATACCTAGCGTGACGAGCAGGGCTGCTTGAGATTCGATGCGAGGCATCAAACCAGCGGCAAGCTGGCTGAGATCAATCAGGCCGAAGTTTACGGCTGCGATGATTCCGGCCGAGGTCACCACGGTCAGGGCAATGATTAGCGCGGTGAAGAACCCGCGAGTTTTGCCATGGCTAGCCAGGATGACCATCGAGATTAGCGCGGTTACAACCGCGCCTGCACCGAGCGGTAAGCCAAACAGAATGTTGAGAGCTACTGCGCCGCCGACCACCTCGGCGATTTCGGTGGCCAGGATGACCAACTCGGCCTGAAGCCAGTAGGCCAGGCGCGCGAATTTGGTCTTGAATTGGCCGCGGAGTAGCCCGGTTAGGCTTTCTCCCGTGCCGAGCGCGAGTTTTGCCGCGAGATATTGAACGAACCAGGCGGTTGCATTAGCGAGCAACACCACCCAGACGAGCGAAAACTTGAACATCGCCCCGGAAGCCAGGTTAGATGCAAAGTTGCCGGGGTCTAAGTAAGCGACCCCGGCAACCAAAGCCGGACCTAGTTTGCCCAGTGTTGGGCTAAGCGATGTTGCCTTAGAAGTCCCAGTCGTCATCGCTAGTAGCCTCGTGCTTACCGATTACGTAAGACGAACCTGAACCAGAGAAGAAGTCGTGGTTTTCGTCTGCGTTCGGTGACAAAGCCGAAAGGATGGCTGGGTTTACCTGCGAAACTTCGCGAGGGAACAATGGGTCAAAACCAAGGTTCATCAGCGCCTTGTTGGCGTTGTAGTGCAAGAAATGCTTGACGTCTTCGGTTAGACCAAGGCCGTCGTAAAGGTCGGCGGTGTACTTGATCTCGTTGTCGTAAAGCTCGAGCAATAGGTCGTAGGTGTAAGCCTTGATTTCTTCGCGGCGAGCCTCGGTCTCGGCTTCCATTCCCTTTTGGAACTTGTAGCCGATGTAGTAACCGTGGATGGCTTCATCACGAATGATGAGGCGGATTAGGTCAGCAGTGTTGGTGAGCTTCGCTCGTGATGACCAGTACATAGGTAGGTAGAAACCCGAGTAGAACAAGAATGATTCGAGCAGAGTCGAAGCAACCTTGCGTTTTAGCGGGTCGTCACCACGGTAGTAGCTGAGAACAATCTCGGCCTTCTTCTGAAGGTAAGGGTTCTCTTCTGACCAGCGGAAAGCCTGCTCGATCTCGTCGGTTGAGCAAAGGGTCGAGAAGATCGACGAGTAGCTCTTCGCGTGTACCGATTCCATGAATGAGATGTTGGTGTAAACCGCTTCTTCGTGCATGGTCACTGCATCTGGGATGAGTGAGATTGCGCCCACGGTGCCCTGGATGGTGTCTAGCAAGGTTAGACCGGTGAACGCACGCATGGTCACGAGCTGCTCTTCTGGGCGAAGAGTTGCCCACGACTGAATGTCGTTTGCCATCGGCACCTTCTCAGGTAGCCAGAAGTTCGAGGTCAGACGGTTCCAAACCTCGAGGTCCATTGGATCCTCTAGCTTGTTCCAGTTGACCGGACGAGCGATCTTGTGCTTGATTTCAGCAGCCATTTTGATCTCTTTCTTTGCTTAGAGCATGCAGCTGACGCAGTCGGCAACTTCGGTGCCTTCTAGTGCCATCTGACGAATGCGAACGTAGTAAATGGTCTTGATGCCGGCGCGCCATGCCTGAATCTGTGCACGGTTGACATCGCGGGTGGTTGCGGTGTCCTTGAAGAACAAGGTCAGTGAGAGACCCTGGTCAACGTGCTGAGTCGCGGCAGCGTAGGTGTCGATGATCTTCTCAGGACCGATCTCGTACGCGTCGTCGTAGAACTCTAGGTTGTCGTTGGTTAGGAATGGGGCTGGGTAGTAAACGCGACCTAGCTTGCCTTCCTTGCGGATCTCAATCTTTGACGCAACCGGGTGAATCGAGCTGGTTGAGTTGTTGATGTATGAGATCGAACCGGTTGGTGGAACAGCCTGAAGGTTCTGGTTGTAGATACCGTGCTTCATGACTGACTCGCGAAGTGCGTTCCAGTCATCCTGGGTAGGAATCGCGATGCCAGCGTTTGCGAATAGCTCGGCAACACGTGAGGTTGCTGGCTTCCACTCTTGCTGGGTGTACTTGTCGAAGAACTCACCGGTTGCATACTTCGAGTTCTCGAAGTTGCCAAACACCTTGCCACGCTCGATTGCGATCAGGTTCGATGCGCGAATCGCGTGGTAAACCACGGTGTAGAAGTAGATGTTGGTGAAGTCGATGCCTTCTTCTGAACCATAGTGAACGCGCTCACGAGCTAGGTAGCCGTGAAGGTTCATCTGGCCAAGGCCGATTGCGTGTGACTGGTCGTTGCCGTACTGAATCGAACGAACCGACTCGATGTCTGACAGGTCAGAAACAGCGGTTAGTGCGCGGATTGCAGCCTCAACGGTGCCACCGAAGTCTGGTGAGTCCATCGCCATTGCGATGTTCATCGAACCAAGGTTGCAAGAGATGTCCTTGCCGATCTCGTTGTAGCTGAGGTCAGCGTTGTAGGTGGTCGGGGTGTTGACCTGAAGAATCTCTGAGCAGAGGTTCGACATGTTGATGCGACCCTCGATTGGGTTAGTGCGGTTTACGGTGTCTTCGTAAACGATGTATGGGTAACCCGACTCGAACTGAAGCTCGGCGATGGTCTCAAACAGCTGACGCGCCTTGATCTTGGTCTTCTTGATGCGAGCATCGTCAACCATCTCCTGGTACTTCTCGGTGACCGAGATGTCGCTGAATGGAACGCCGTAAACCTTCTCGACATCGTATGGAGAGAAGAGGTACATGTCTTCGTTGTTCTTAGCCAACTCAAGGGTGATGTCTGGAACGACTACACCGAGGCTAAGGGTCTTGATACGAACCTTTTCGTCAGCGTTCTCACGCTTGGTGTCTAGGAACTTCATGATGTCTGGGTGGTGAACGTTTAGGTAAACGGCACCGGCACCCTGACGTGCACCAAGCTGGTTTGCGTAGCTGAATGAGTCTTCAAGAAGCTTCATCACTGGGATGACGCCTGATGACTGGCCTTCGATCTTCTTGATCGGGGCGCCTGATTCACGGATGTTGGTTAGTGAAAGGGCAACACCGCCACCGCGCTTTGAAAGCTGCAGTGATGAGTTGATGGCACGAGCGATTGACTCCATGTTGTCTTCGGTGCGAAGCAAGAAGCAAGAAACGAACTCGCCGCGCTGGGCCTTGCCACAGTTTAGGAAGGTAGGAGTTGCCGGCTGGAAACGACCGGTGATCATCTCTTCTACTAGCTTCATGGCACGGTCTTCGTTGCCCTCGGCAAGAACCAAAGCGGTCATAACAACACGGTGCTCGAAGCGCTCTAGGTAGTGTGCGCCATCGAAGGTCTTCATTGCATAGCTGGTGAAGAACTTGAAGGCACCAAGGAACGACTCAAAGCGGAACTTGAATGAGAACGCGTAGTCGTGGATCTTGGTTAGGAAGTCGAAGCTGTACATGTTGAGCACCTCAGGCTCGTAGTACTCCTTCTCGACTAGGTAGTCGAGGCGCTCCTTCAGGTTGTGGAAGAACACAGTGTTTACGTTCACGTGCTCAAGGAAGTACTGGCGCGCAGCCAGCTTGTCCTTGTCGAACTGAATCTTGCCCTCATCGTTGTAGAGGTTCAGCATCGCGTTTAGCTCGTGGTAGCCCAGGGTCGAGGCCTGAGTCTTCTCCATCAGTGTTGATTCCATAGTGTCTCCATTTTTTTGTGCACGACTTCGACGTCGTAAGGGGTTCCCAGCAACTCGAACCTGTGGAGCAGCGGTACCTGGCATTTCATTGCCACGATCTCGCCGGCTCGGCAGTACTTGTCGCCGAAGTTGGTGTTTCCCGCGGCGATTACTCCGCGGATTAAATCTCTATTTTGTTGCTGGTTGAGAAAGCGAATGACCTGTTTTGGAACACTGGTTGCATCGTCTCCTCCCCCGTAGGTTGGAACGATTAGAACATAAGGGTCTGACATCATCAGAGGAGTTTCCGATGCCATTACCGGGATTCTGTGGTGCGTGACGCCTAGTTTGTCGACGAAGCGTTTGGTGTTCTCAGAGACATTCGAAAAATAAGCTATTTCGAACATCTGCGGAGGGTCTTAGGCTGCGGCTAGCTTGGCGATCATGTCAGGACGGAAACCTGACCAGTGGTCGTCGCCAGCAATAACAACTGGAGCTGCCTGGTAACCAAGAGCCTTTACTAGCTCTAGAGCGGTCTCATCCTGGCTCATGTCAACAACGTTGTACTCAACGTCATTGCGGTCTAGGAACTTCTTGGTGCTGTCGCACTGGACGCATGAAGGAAGGGTGTAAACGGTAACGGTCATGATGTTTCTCCTCTGAAATCTAAAATCTTGGTTTTTGCCAGTTTTCGCCGATCGCTAGATTTAGGCAGATTTCCCCGTTTTTTGGCTTATTTAGTTGAGATGACCAGACTAAGCCCTAGATGTAGTGCTTCGCAAATAGTTTATGGCGTGTCGCGCAAAGAATTTTTAAATCTTTTTTTCTTGGCGAAATTAATGAAATATTCACCGCGTGGCGCACAAAATTAGCCCCTAATTGGGTGAAAAATAGACTTCTTTTTTGCGAAAATGGCGAATTATTAGCGCGAAGCCGAGTCGACTACGTTTTTGACCAGCATTGCGCGGGTCATTGGGCCAACTCCGCCTGGGTTTGGCGATAGCCAACCTGCGATTTCGGCAACTCGTGGGTCGACGTCGCCAACCAGAGTGGCCTTGCCATCCTGGCCCTCGACGCGGGTGATGCCAACGTCTAGTACCGCAGCGCCTGGCTTGATCCACTCAGGCTGCACGAAGTGAGCGACACCAAGTGCACCAATAACAATGTCTGCGCGCTTTACCGCGGCCTCAAGATCACGCGAGGCTGAGTGAAGCAGGGTCACGGTTGAGTCGATGCCCTTGCGAGTCATCAATAGGCCTAGTGGGCGGCCTACGGTAACTCCGCGACCGATGATCGCAACCTCTGCACCCTTCATCGGCACGTCATAGCGTGACAGCAGTTCGACGATGCCGGCTGGGGTGCAAGGAAGCGGTGAGGCTAGCTCTCCCGAGACGCCGAGCACCAAGCGACCCAAGTTGGTTGGGTGTAGGCCATCGGCATCCTTGTCAGGGTCGATGAGCTCGAGCATCTCGTTGGTGTCAATGCCAAACGGCAGCGGCAACTGAACGATGTAGCCGGTGACATCCTTGGCGCTGTTCAGATCGCGAATCGCGGCACGAACATCAGCGGCCGAAGCCGACTGAGGCAGGTCGATGCGAATCGAGTGAATGCCAACCTCGGCGCAGTCACGGTGCTTACCGCCCACGTATGAGTGTGAGCCAGGGTCGTCGCCGACCAGCAGCGTGCCAAGGCCTGGGGTGATTCCCTTTTGCTTTAGGTGGATGACGCGTTCGGCAAGTTCGGCCTTAATCGCCTTAGCGGTGGCCAGGCCGTCGAGCTTGATTGCAGTCATCTACTTCTCTCTAAAGGAACCTGGATTACCAGTTCTCAAGGCCGCTGTATAGCGGGAATGCCTCGGTTAGCTTGGTGGTGCGTGCGCGCAAAGCCGCGATGTCTGGGTTTGGAACCAAGACGCCGGCGATGATCTCGGCAACCTCTGCGAACTCAGCAGCACCGAAGCCACGGGTTGCAAGAGCAGGGGTACCGATTCGAACACCAGAGGTGACCATTGGTGGACGTGGGTCGTTTGGAACCGAGTTGCGGTTCACGGTGATGCCGACCTCGTGTAGCAAGTCTTCGGTCTCTTGGCCGTTGATCGGTGCGTTGCGAAGGTCAACTAGCACTAGGTGAACCTTGGTGCTGCCGGTTAGAACCTGAACGCCGTTGGCAACAACATCGGCCTGCATCAGACGCTTGGCGATGATGTCTGCACCTTCAAGAGTGCGCTTCTGGCGGTCCTTGAACTCTTCAGTCATGGCAGCCTTGAACGCAACCGCCTTGGCAGCGATGACGTGCATCAGCGGGCCACCCTGCTGACCAGGGAACACTGCCGAGTCAATCTTCTTGGCGTATTCGGCCTTGCACATGATTAGACCTGAGCGAGGGCCAGCAAGAGTCTTGTGAACGGTGGTTGAAACCACGTCTGCGTAAGGAACTGGGTTCGGGTGCAGACCGGCTGCAACTAGACCAGCGAAGTGAGCCATGTCAACCCAAAGCTTTGCGCCAACCTCGTCGGCAATCTTGCGGAACTCGGCGAAGTCAAGGTGCTGTGAGTAAGCAGACCAACCTGCGATTAGAACCTGAGGCTTTACCTCGTGTGCACGGGCACGAACAATGTCCATGTCGATTAGGTGAGTCTCGGCGTTTAGCTCGTAAGCGTGAGCCTCGTACATCTTTCCCGAGAAGTTCAAGCGCATACCGTGGGTTAGGTGACCACCGTGTGCAAGTTCAAGACCAAGGATGCGGTCGCCAGGGTTAGCTAGCGCCATAAGAACGGCAGCGTTAGCCGATGCGCCAGAGTGTGGCTGAACGTTCGCGTGCTCTGCACCGAAAAGTTCCTTCGCACGGTCGCGAGCTAGGTTCTCGGCGACGTCAACGGCCTCGCAGCCACCGTAGTAGCGCTTGCCTGGGTAGCCCTCGGCATACTTGTTGGTTAGGACTGAGCCCTGTGCTTCTAGAACACCGCGTGAGACGAAGTTCTCGCTCGCGATCATCTCAAGCATGTTGCGCTGGCGGTCTAGCTCAGCTTTGAGAACTGCTGCGATCTCTGGATCGGTTTCGCTGAGTGGCAAGTTGAATGAAGAAGACATTAATGGGCTCCTAAAGGCCTGATGCGGTGAGGTAATTCTACCATCCGATAAACTGGCATTTATGACCTCTTCAGCCACAACCCACTGGGTTCTCACCTTTGTTTGCGAAGACAAGCCCGGCATCGTGCACGCCATCTCTGGCGCGATTGTGGCTGCGAACGGAAACATCACCGAGTCGCACCAGTACACCTCGCTAGACACCGGCCGTTTCTTCATGCGTTTGCAGATCGAATCGGCTGTGCCACGCGAGATGTTTGAGGCCCAGTTGGCCCCGGTCATTGCTCGTTACGACATGGATTCTGTGCTCGACATCGTCGGCCGCCCAATGAAGACCCTGGTTTTGGTTTCGAAGAGCGCCCACTGCCTTAACGACATTTTGTTCCGTCAGCGCAGCGGTCAGCTGCCGGTTGAGATCCCAGCCGTTTTCGGAAACCACTCGGACCTTGCTTCACTTGCCGAGTTCTACTCGATTCCTTTCGAAGAGCACGCCATCACCGGTGAGGCAGACAAGCGCGCGTTCGAATCAATGCTTCGCACCTTTATCAACTCAGCCGGCATCGAGCTAATCGTCCTTGCTCGTTACATGCAGGTTCTTTCTGAAGAGTTCTGCAAAGAGTTCGAGGGTCGAATCATCAATATTCACCACTCGTTCTTGCCAGGCTTCAAGGGTGCAAACCCTTACGCCCAGGCTCACGCTCGCGGCGTCAAGCTAATCGGTGCCACCGCTCACTTCGTGACCGCCGACTTGGATGAAGGCCCGATCATCGAACAGAACGTTGTTCGCGTCGAGCACTCTGACTCAAAGAAGCGCCTAGTTTCAATCGGCCAGGATGTCGAATCAAAGACCCTGGTTCAGGCAATGCGCTGGTATTCAGAGCACCGCGTGCTTCTAGACGGTGACCGCACCGTCATCTTCAGCTAAACGCTGTCACCAACCTGAACCGCTTTCGATGAGCGGCTATCTTTCTGCGTCTAAAACTTTGAACTCCAAGGATGACGCCGGTGCCGCTGAGTGCGATTGCGGCAAACTCGAGAGACGTGGCTAGCCAAGCGCTTGATGTGGGCTCGGCTTTGATTTGAGGAGGAGTTTCGGCAACGGGTTCGTCCGTTTCGAGTGCCATAGGAACTGAAAACAATTGGATTACTCGCTGGCTAGAGGTCACTTCCTTGCTGTGGCTTGCAGATTTCGCCGCCGGCTTGATTGGCACCGCTAAATAAGGAATAACTAGCTCTTTGTCGGTTGCTTCGGTGGTGCTCGCAATTGGTACGGGCGTCGGGGTTTGTAGCACCGGGCTCTCGATTACTATCGGAGTTCGCGGCGGCTCGACAACCGGAGCAGCGACCACTGCAACGCTTTCTACGGTCGGCGTTTCAGGTGTCGGTTCACTGGTTGGCGGGTTGGTTGGCGTTTCGCTCGGCGGGCTAGGCAACACTGCGGCCGGCTGCGGTTCAGCGGTTGGGGTTGGTGTTGTGGTTGGGCTCGCCGTTGGGGTTGTGGTTGGGTTCGCAGTTGGTGTTGGAGTCGCAACCGGAGCTGGACTTTGCACTGCCGCCTGCTTGTAATGAACGATTGCATGCCCCACGCCTGATGGCGCTCCCCCATGGCGAACGAAGGAGATAAAAGTAGAAGTCATTTGATCGGGAACCATCATTGTCGGGTCCGGTGTACCTAAGGTCGCAAGGTAAGTTCCACTCTGTGCAACCGTAAGTAAAGAATCACCCGAGACGCTAGACCGCAGTTCGATTGCATCTCCGATACGTAAATAGAGATCAATCGGGGCAACCTTGAAAGTTGCAATCACGGAATCACCGTGGACACCCGAAACCACATCCTGGGAACCTTCGAGCTGAACCCAAACCTTTGAACTTCCGGCTGGGGCTGGCCACTCATAAATCTCGTCTGATGGGCCAAAGGTGACTGTGCAATCGAGGCCGACGCAAACCGCAGCGGGGTTGGCGGTCAGAGCCGATGCCGGTCGAATGATGAGCCCAACCAACACGAAACAGATCAACCCAACGATCAGGATTAGCCTGGCTACACGACCACTTCGATTTACATGCATGTCAAAAGCAAACAACTCCGACAGATTGACTGCCGGAGTTGTTCACATCTGATGAAGCATTAGTCTCGCGTGGTGTTCTCCGCGATAACGATTAGCGCAATCGATGATTCGAATACGAGTCGAAGCACAACCACTGAGATGAGTGTTGCGATAGGCGCACCGATTAGAGCGATAAGAAGCGTGCCGATTGAGCCCTGCGTTGCCTGGTACAGGCCAGCCAAAACCGTGAGCGCACCAGCAGCGGTGACCAGCCACACGAGGCCGATGTAAATACCGCCCGCAATCCTGCGAGTGATGAACTTCTCGAAGCTAGGGCTGTACAGCGTTGCTAGAAATCCCTTGAATCCCATTTGAATCCCCCTGTTATAGATGTTTCAGAAGCTTGTGCCTCCAAATCAGATTGTATTGAGGTTGACACCAACAGGGCTTCAACTAGAGTTCAAGAATGACCTCAAAATTCTCCGTCAAGTCAGTTTTCAAGTTCATTGCGATCGGTGTTGTAGCAGCGTTGCTACCAAGCGGTTATGCGGCCGCAGCCACCGAGGGGCAGGTTGTTACCACCCAAAGCGTTGGCGTTCAAATGTTCGAGTGGACCTGGAATTCGCTGGCCAAGGAATGCACCAGCAACTTAGGGCCTGCGGGCTACGACTGGGTTGAGATTAGCCCACCACAGGAGCACATCGTTGGTGACCAGTGGTGGACACACTACCAGCCAACCAGCTACAAGATTGAGTCGAATCTGGGCACCCGCTCTGAGTTCGCTGCCATGGTTGACACCTGTGGTAAGGCTGGCGTTTCAATCGTGGCCGATGCCGTCATCAACCACATGGCTGCGAGCAGCGATGTAGGCTGGGCCGGAACCAAGCACGGCAAGTATGACTACCCTGGCCTCTACACCGAGGCAGACTTTCACCACTGCAAGAGCCCATCTGGCGGCATCGAAGACTGGAACGACCTAACTCAGGTTCAGGAATGTGAACTACTTGGCCTTTCAGACCTAAACACCTCAAGCCCGACCGTTCAGGCCAAGATCGTTGCCTACCTCAACGACCTTCGTTCGCTTGGCGTGAAGGGCTTCCGAGTCGACGCTGCCAAGCACATCGCCGTTGCCGACTTGAAGGCAATCGTCAAGGCTTTGCCGGCAGACACATCCTGGTTGTTTGAGGTCTATGACGGCCCAGCCGACCCACAGCTCTACCGAGAGTTTGGCAACACCTTCGGTTTCAACTGGGCAAAGACCACGCCTGCCTTGTTCAACGTACCGGGTCAACTCGGCGGCCAGGCTTCGTCAGCTTTCCTAGACACCCTCGATCAGAGCGATGCGACCGTGAACCTAATCAGCAACCACGACACCGAGCGCGACTCGAGCACCCTCACCTACGTGAGCGCTAAGAAGTATGAGTTGGCCAGCGAATTCATGCTCGCGATTCCTTACGGCAAGCCAATGGTCTATTCGGGCTATGCCTTCAGCGACCGCGATGCCGGCCCGGCTTACGGTTCGAATGGCATGACCAAGGATGCAGTTTGCCCGAAGGTAAGCAGCTCAGCCGCAAAGGCTCCGAAGGATGGCCAGTTTGTCTGCCAGCACCGATGGGCGGGCATCACCGGCATGATTCAGTGGCGCAAGACCGTCGCTGACGCTCCGGTTCAGGCCGTCTACAACAAGGGCAACGCCTACGGCTTCAGCCGCGGCAACGCCGGTTTCGTCTTGTTCAACAACGGCCCAGCGAAGTTTGCTAAAACCGTGAAGACCACTCTGCCTGCGGGCACTTACTGCAACGTGGCTGTTACCGGTAAGCAGGGCGCTAAGGTTGCTTGCCCGGCTGCAGCGCGTGTAGTTGTGGCTGCCAATGGCAATGCGAACATCAGTCTCGCGGGCTGGAGTTCGGTGGCGATCAGCTCGGCAAGCAAGCTGAAGTAAGCGACTAAACCAAGGATGCGCGCCAAGCGGCGTGCATGCGAGAGAACTTGCCGGTCGGCGATCGAGACGGTCGATAGTCGGTGCGCGATGATGATCGAGGTGCGGCCCTTGAGCAGCGTCTGCAATCCCTGCTGAACCAACCGTTCGCTTGGGATGTCTAGCGATGCTGTTGCTTCATCCAAGATGAGAACTGCCGGGTCAGCAATGAATGCGCGAGCAAACGAAATCAACTGGCGCTGACCGGCTGAAACACGTCCTCCGCGCTTATTTACGTCGGTGTCATATCCATCGGGCATGCTCATGATGAAGTCGTGCACACCAACTGCCTTGGCGGCAGCCTGAATCTCATCCGAGGTGGCATCCGGCTTTCCGAGCGCGATGTTGTCGGCGACGGTGCCCGAGAACAGGTATGCCTCTTGCGTGACCATGACAATGGCGCGACGAAGCTGAAGGTTGCTGATCGAGCGTAGGTCGATGTCATCGAGGCTGACCGATCCTGCGCTTGGGTCATAGAGTCGCGAGACCAACTTGGCCAGGGTCGACTTGCCCGCACCCGTAGTGCCAACCAGGGCGATTGTCTGACCCGCTGGGATGTCTAGGCTGAACCCAGGAAGCACGGTCTTGCCGTTGGAGTAGTGGAACTCGACATCCTTGAAGTTCAGGTGACCTTCGGCGTTCTCGAGCTTGGTCGGGTGCTCAGGTTCTGGCACGGAAGGCGCCTCTTCGAGCACGCCTGAAATCTTTTCGAGTGCCGATTCTGCCGACTGGAAGGCGTTGTAGAACATCGCCATTCCTTCCATCGGGTCAAAGAAGCGACGAGCATAAAGAATCGCTGCG
>JBEGKW010000023.1:0-33173 GCA_041183865.1 Actinomycetota bacterium
TTTGGAGCGTTCAAAGCGGCATAGTTCTGTTCCAGCTGCTTTACGCTGCTTGCGCCAATCAGGGCCGAGGTTACGGTCGGTTGGCGAAGAACCCAGGTGAGCGCAAGTTGAGCAAGGCTTTGGCCTCTTGAGGCCGCAATCTCGTTGAGTCCGTTCGCTCGTTCAAGGTAGGTCGGGTCAATCTGTGTCTCTTTTAGGAAGTGATTCTTAGCCGCTCGAGAACCCCTTGGTGCAGAGCCCGACAGATAGCGATCGGTCAGTAGGCCCTGAGCTAGGGGAGAGAAGACGATAGAACCGACTCCCTCGATGCCGAGAGTGTCAAACAGTGAATGTTCTGGGGTGCGGTCGAACATCGAGTAGCGAGGCTGATGGATCAGTATTGGCACACCCATCCCAGCAAGGATGCGCTTCGCTTCTCGAGTTTGGTGTGCGTCGTAAGAAGAGATGCCGGCATACAGTGCTCGACCGGAATGCACTGCAGTGGCGAGAGCCCCCATTGTTTCTTCGAGCGGAGTGTTTGGGTCGAAGCGGTGACTGTAGAAGATGTCGACGTAATCAAGCTGCATGCGCTTCAGGCTCTGGTCTAGAGAAGCCAACAGGTACTTGCGAGAACCCCACTCGCCGTAAGGGCCTGACCACATGTCGTAACCGGCCTTGGTCGAAATGATTAGCTCATCACGGTAACGCTCGAAATCACGCTTGTAGTGCACTCCGAAGTTTTCCTCGGCGCTACCGGCAGGTGGGCCGTAGTTGTTGGCCAGGTCGAAGTGAGTGATGCCAAGGTCAAAGGCGCGCCTAAGGATGGCGCGTTGCTTGCGCATCGAGTCGCCCGAGCCAAAGTTGTGCCAAAGGCCCAGAGAAATCTCAGGTAGCAGCAAACCGCTCTTGCCCGTGCGTCGATACTTCATTGAGTCGTAACGGGTGTCAAGGGCTTTATAAGTCATAACAGAAGCCTAGGCTAGAGACATGACTACTTTCGTTCTTGCCGGTGGCTGTTTCTGGTGCCTAGATAGCTCTTACATGCAGTTCAAGGGAGTAACCGACGTCGAAGTTGGTTACATGGGTGGACACATCGATAACCCCGGCTACGAAGCGGTCTGTAACGGAAACACCGGTCACGCAGAGGTCGCACGCGTCCACTTCGATGAATCGGTCATTCCGGCCGACGTGATCCTCGACATTTTCTTCACCCTGCACGACCCAACACAGTTGAACTGCCAGGGCAATGACGTTGGCACGCAGTACCGCGGCGCCATGTTCTATGCCGACGAACAGCAGCGCCATCTATTCAATGCAGCACTAGAACGCGCAAAAGATAACTGGGATGGCGAACTCGTAACCGAGATCGTGCCAGTTGACACTTTCTGGATGGGTGAGGAATACCACCAAGACTTCTTCGCTAAGAACCCAAATCAGGGCTACTGCAATGCCGTGGTTTCGCCGAAAATGGCAAAGGTTCGCAAGGCGTTTGCCGGCTACGTAAAGTAGCGCCTCTGCTTCCACAGGGTTGCTGAACTGGCTCAATTCCACAGATGTTGGATTGCTTGGGCGCTCGCCGCATCTGAATAGCCACACTCGATAAATCACCTCTTGGCATCCGCCACCTGGTGTCTTCGAGAAAGGCAGCAAATGTCAGAACTAATCTCTGTCGCCGGTTTAGTAGCGACCACTCCACGCCATCTGGTTACCCAGGATGGCTTGCCAATCACCTCATTCCGCTTGGCATCGTCGCAGCGCCGTTTCGATCGCAGCCAGAACAAGTGGATTGACGGCGAAACCAACTGGTACACGGTCACCGGTTTTCGACAGCTGGCAATCAACGCCTCGACTTCGGTGTCAAAGGGTGATCGAATCCTGGTAACCGGCAAGCTTCGAGTTCGCGACTGGGATAACGGTGAGCGCGCGGGAACCTCGGTCGAGATCGAGGCCGAGTCAATCGGTCACGATCTGAGCTGGGGAAGTGCTGTATTCACCCGCACCGTGTTGGTCCGTGAAACCGAATCCTCGGGCACGGATTCGGCCGAAATTGATGAGGCTGTGGATAACTTGAGCAAGGAATTCCTGCAGGAAGCAGAGTTGGTGGGCAACAAAAAGAAGTAGCCGATCATGAAAGCCGCCGGGTCAGGTGCGCCCCCTCAATCCTGGCCCGGCCCTTCAGGCTAAACTTGAGGTAAATCTACCGAAAGAGACTGATTTTTCATGGCTGAATTCATCTATCAGATGATCAAGGCGCGCAAGGCGCATGGCGACAAGGTAATCCTCGATGACGTGACCCTCGCGTTCTATCCTGGCGCCAAGATCGGTGTTGTTGGCCCTAACGGTGCCGGTAAGTCAACCGTTTTGAAGATCATGGCTGGCCTTGACACCCCAAGCAATGGTGAAGCTCGCCTCAGCCCTGAGCACACCGTGGGCATCCTTTTGCAGGAGCCACCACTAGACGAGAGCCTTACCGTTCTAGGCAACGTTGAGTTGGCTGTCAAGGAAACCAAGGCGATGCTCGACCGCTTCAACCAGATTTCTGCTGAGATGGCAGAGCCGGATGCAGATTTCGACAAGCTGCTCGAAGAAATGGGCACTCTGCAAGAGCGCATCGACCACCTCGATGCCTGGGATCTAGACTCTCAGCTTGAGCAGGCCATGGATGCACTGCGTTGCCCTCCGGGCGATACCCTAGTCACCAACCTTTCTGGTGGTGAGCGCCGACGCGTTGCCCTGTGCAAGCTCTTGCTCGAAAAGCCAGACCTGTTGCTCCTCGATGAGCCAACTAACCACCTAGATGCAGAGTCAGTTCTCTGGCTTGAGCAGCACCTTGCTAAGTACCCTGGTGCCGTTCTAGCCGTCACACACGACCGTTACTTCCTCGACAACGTAGCCGAGTGGATTCTTGAGCTAGACCGCGGTCGCGCCTACCCATACGAGGGTAACTACTCGACCTACCTTGAGAAGAAGCGTGAGCGCCTCGAAGTTCAGGGCAAGAAGGACGCCAAGCTGGCTAAGCGCCTAAGCGAAGAACTCGATTGGGTTCGTTCTAGCCCGAAGGCCCGCCAGACCAAGTCGAAGGCCCGTTTGGCAAAGTATGAAGAGATGGCTGCCGAGGCAGATCGCACCAGAAAGCTCGACTTCGAAGAGATTCAAATCCCTATGGGCCCTCGTCTAGGTGACATTGTCATCGAGGCGAAGAACCTGCAGAAGGGCTTCGACGGTCGTTCGCTAATCAACGGCCTTAGCTTCAGCCTGCCTCGCAACGGCATCGTCGGTGTAATTGGTCCAAACGGTGTCGGTAAGTCGACCCTGTTCAAAACCATCGTTGGTCTCGAGAAGCTTGATGGCGGCGACCTTAAGGTCGGCGAAACCGTAAAGATTTCATATGTAGACCAGTCACGTGGCGGCATTGACCCGACCAAGACTCTTTGGGAAGTTGTCTCTGGTGGTCTCGACTACATCCAGGTCGGAAACCAGGAAATGCCTTCGCGTGCCTATGTTGCTGCCTTTGGTTTCAAGGGCCCAGACCAGCAGAAACCTGCCGGAGTTCTGTCTGGTGGTGAGCGTAACCGCTTGAACTTGGCTTTGACTCTAAAAGAGGGTGGCAACCTGTTGCTGCTCGACGAGCCGACTAACGACTTGGACGTTGAAACCCTCGGAAGCCTCGAGAACGCATTGCTCGAATTCCCTGGTTGTGCAGTGGTCATCACACACGACCGTTGGTTCCTCGACCGTGTTGCTTCGCACATCCTTGCCTACGAAGGCACCGACGAAAGCCCAGACCAGTGGTACTGGTTCGAGGGTAACTTCGAAGCCTACGAAGAGAACAAGATTGCTCGCCTAGGTCCTGACGCGGCTAAGCCGCACCGCTCGACCTACCGTCGACTAACTCGCGACTAAGGCAGCGATAGCCGCTTCGAACACCTCGTGGTGACGGTCAACGTCATCCTTGGTGGTCGTTGGGCACATCAGGGCCATGTTGTGGAACGGCGTCAGTAGCACCCCTCGGTTTGCGAGGTAGAGGTGCAAGAAGTCTTCCAATTCAGCATCTGCTGATTCGTATGCGGCGGTTCCGGTGATCGGGTAAGGCTTTGCAAAGCGATACTCGGCGCGGGCTCCCAGCTGGTTGATTGCCCAAGGCAAGTCGTATTTGTCGAACAGTGCGTTTACCCCGTCGGTGAAGTAGGTCGCCAGGTCGATCATCTTTTCAAAGGCGTCTTCGGTGAGAACCTGCTCGAGAGTTGCGCGCATCGCGGCGACCTGAAGTGGGTTTCCGGCGAGGGTTCCGCCAACTCCACCCATGTCAACAAGGTCTAGGTCGGTTCGTTCGAGAACCTTGGCTGCAAAGCTCTCACTTAGGCCGTAAGTACCGGTTGGAATTCCGCCGGCTATGGCTTTTCCGATTACAAACAGGTCTGGTTCCAAGGCATCACGCTTAGTCATGCCACCGTAACCGGCTGAGAATGTGTGGGTTTCGTCGATGATCAGAAGCGCGTCATACTTACGGGTCAGTTCGCGAACTCCGACCAAATAACCAGGTTCAGGCAGAACGATGCCGATGTTGGTCATTGCTGGTTCCATCAAAACTGCCGCGACATCGCCGTTCTTGAGCTGACGCTCGAGACCTTCAAGGTCATTGAACTCGGCGACGCGCGAGGTTTCGGTCACATCAACCGGTGAACCGACGTTGCCCGGTCGACTCATGCCTTCGCCGTCTGGCCCAACCACAATCAGAGCTTCATCAACCGAACCGTGGTAGCAGTAAGCGTTGAAAAGAATCTTTGGCTTGCCGGTAATTGCTCGTACCAGACGAATAGCCCAACGGTTTGCATCCGTTGCTGTCAGAGAGAAACTCCACTTGGCCATTCCGAACCGCTCGGTTAGGTTTTGTGCCACCCACTCGGCGTCCTCGGTTGGCAGCATGGTGGTCATTCCACCGAGATCTTTTACGCGCTTGGTGATGGCGTCAACCACGGCTGGTGCAGAGTGTCCGGCCATTGCTCCCGTGTCACCCAAAGCAAAATCGATGTATTCGTTGCCATCGATGTCCCAGATTCGATTACCAACCGCGCGATCAAAGTAGACCGGAAATCCGCCGGCTTTCTTATTCATCCATGTCATCGGAACCCGCCCGAACAAGTGGTCGGCCTTGGCATAAGCCGCCTTGGATTTCGGGTTTCGGTTGGCGAAAGTCTCTAGTTCAAGAGCGTTTAGTTGCGCGAGGCGAATGCGGTCGATCATGGTTTTAGTTTGCCACTTCCGGCACTCTAATCATGCCTTCCTGCGCCACCGTGGCGAGTAGTTTTCCATCGCGACTGAAGATTCGCCCAAGCGATAAGCCTCGGCCGCCCTGTGCACTCGGCGACTCCTGAACGTAGAGCATCCATTCGTCGGCGCGGCCATCGCGGTGAAACCACATCGCGTGGTCGAGGCTAGCCTGCTTCAGGCCGGGATGAGTCCAGGCGATTCCGTGCTTGCGGTAGGTACTCTCGAGAATCGAGTAATCACTTGCGTAGGCGATTGCGGCGCGGTGCAGTGCGGAGTCATCCGGCAATGTGCCGATCGCCTTGAGCCAAACCGCCTGGTGGGCAACGTGCTCGCCCTCAACCTTGAAGTAGATAGGGGAGGTGACATAGCGCATGTCGAATGGGCGGGCCTTAGACCAGTACTGGGCAACCGGATGCGAGCTCTCTCCAATGAGTTCCGCAGCCGAAGGCAGGGTCTCTGGGTCTGGAATCCCGGCAGGGAACTCATCCTGGTGATTTAGGCCGGCATCACGAGTTTGGAAGGAGGCAATCATCGAGAAAATGGCCTCACCTTTTTGAAAGGCCTGAACGCGGCGGGTGCTGAATGATCGGCCGTCGCGAAGTCGATCAACCGAGAATGTGATCGGTAGGTCGATGTCGCCGGCACGCAGGAAGTAGCCGTGAAGCGAGTGGGCTGGGCGGTCATCCGGGATGGTTTTCTCGGCAGCAACCAAACATTGGGCAAGCACTTGACCGCCGAAAACACGTCCGTGCGGCATCCATTGCGATGGGCCGACGAACAGGTCTTCACCGGTTTTTGCTTCTTCGGCATCGACCAGATTGAGCGCCTTGAGCAGTTCGGCTAGCGGGTCTGCTTGGATGAATGAGTTCACGACTTCACCTGTTCTTTAGGGCAACTCTGCCTCACACAGGCTAGTTTAGAAGGTGATATGAACGATACTTTCACCTTGGCCGACGCCGAGACCGTTACTGACCTAAAGGCATTTCTGCAGCGCGCTAAGCGCCTAGACCCAGAGGGTCTGGTTCGTCTGCGAGCTTTTGGCCCGGTTTTGGCCGCATACGTCGCACCAATCTTTTCGGGAAGCCTGATGGATTCGGGGCCAACCATCCTTGGCTTACGCACTTGCGAGCTCAAGGAGACTGCAGAGGTTGACGGTGTAGTGCCAATTTCGGCAGTGCTCGACCGTTTGGCGAGAGTTATCAACGAAGACTTTCTAGACCTCAGCATTCAAATGCCGGTATCACAGCGAGCCGTATGGGCTGGAATTTCACCACCGCGTCAGGGGTGGACTCAGGTTGGCACCATCAATGAAAGCCGACTTACTCAGATCGCTCGAGATGGAATCGCCGAGGTGGCCGGGAGTCTGCCTGAGTCGGTTGGTGGCCCTATTGCGGCACGCATCCGTGGTGAGATTTGGGGGCGAGGAATCGACCTCGAGACTCGCGTTCCGACCGGAGCTGCTTTTGTGGCGGCGGGCCTTGGTTTTCTAACCGAGAACGAAGAAGTTGGATTGTTTGAAGCAGAGGGTTGGGTTCGCTTGAGTAGCGAGCACGGCCACGTACTCGCGAAGGCTTCCACTAAGTTCTAGAAGCTTAGTCCTCGTAAGTATTCAGCATCGCGGTTGCGGCCCGGTCTAGATAAGCCCAGAGCTCTGCGTCGTGCAGAGGGGCAAGTTCGAGTGAATCCACCGCAGCTCTCATGTGTCGCAACCAGCGCTCACGGGCATCCGGGTTGATCTTGTAGGGCGCGTGACGCATGCGAAGCCTCGGGTGGCCACGCTGTTCTTGGTAGGTGGTCGGCCCGCCCCAGTATTGCTCGAGAAAAAGCTGGAGTCGTTCGGCTGCCGGCGCTAGATCTTCTTCTGGGTACATGGGCTTGAGTACCTCGTCTTGACTAACACCTTCGTAAAACTTGGCCGCAAGTCGGCGAAATGTCTCCTTGCCACCGACTGTTTCATAGAAGTTGCCACCTACCGCCTCGCCGCTAAGCCCCTTGATGCGAACTGGCTCGATCTTGGCAGCTTCTTCAAAACCGTTGGCCAATTACTTGACCGCCTTGCCCGAAACCTCGACGTGAATTGGGGTCTTGGTATTTGCCAGCGCAATCTTGTTCTTGTCGAGCGATACCTTGATGCGAGCGCGAAGTTCGCGGGCGATGTCGTCGGCGTGGCTTGGGCCAACCTGCTGAACTAGTCGCAAAACCACTTGCTCTCCGGTGAGAAGTTCGATACCCCAAACCTCTGGCTCACCCATGAGTTGCTTTGCGATCGTTGGGTCGGTAGCCAATGAGTTAGCCGCCTTCAAGATAAGCTCGCGAGCCTTTTCGATCGGAGCCGAATAGGCGAGCGGGATGTCTAGAACAACTCTTGACCAACCCTGCGATTGGTTGCCAACTCGAACTACCTCGCCATTGCGAACGTACCAAAGCACACCAGAAACGTCTCGTACCTGAGTGACTCGAAGACCAACCGACTCGACCACTCCCGTGGCTTGGCCGAGGTCGACGCTGTCGCCAACGCCGTATTGGTCTTCAAACACGATGAAGATACCGCTAATCAGGTCGCGCACCAGGCTCTGAGCGCCGAAACCTAGGGCTGCGCCGAGAATACCCGCGCCGGCAACCAATGCTCCGACAGCGACGCCCAGTTCGCTCAGAATCGAAGACAATGCAACCAACACCACGGTCCAGGTGAAGAAGTTGCTCAGCACCGAACCCAAGGTTTGAGAGCGCTGAACTACGCGCGCGTTTGCGATGAGTCCGGAAGCCTGAGCGGCCTTGCCGTTCATGCCTGCGATGACGCCGCGGATCACGCGTCTCACCGAAAGCAGAAGCAGACTACGAACCAGAACGGCTCCAATGATGATGGCAAGGATGCGAATCGGCGTGTGCCAAACATCCCAGACAGCACCCCACCACGTTAGGAAACCGTTCATTCAGAACCTACTTACTCTGCTTTTGACACTTGAGCGCGCGCTCAAGGTTGTCTAAATTCTCCACCAAGATTCGGTGCAAGGCAGGGATTGCCTTGAACTTCGGGTCTGCGATTGCAGTTCTAGCAGCAGCTGCAGTCGCTTCATCGGCAAGTTGGATAGGGAAGAGGTTCACCAAAAGGTACTCGGCGATCTTGAAGGTGTGCAACTCCCAAATCGCGAGTGCGCTGTCGAAGTACTTTTGCACATAAGGGCGAAGTAGTTCGGTGTCGATGACTCGGTTGAAGGCCAAACTCGCCGATTGGACGTGCGCGTTTGACAGTTCCTTAGTCTCGGTCAACAAGCGCCAAGTCGCGGTTTTGTTTTCAGCGGTTGGAATTGCTGCACGAGCGCCGGCAGCGGCCTTCTCGCCGTTCGCCGTCTTGTCGAGGGCGACCAGTTCTGCGATCTGCTCTTCACCGGCGACACCGGCCACTACGAGTCCGGTCAAGAGCTCCCACTTGAGGTCGGCATCAATAGTCAACCCGGCCAATATTTCATCGCCGAGCAGGATGTTCTTTAGCGCTGCTAGTTGCGATTCTGAACGAGCGAATAGAGCGAAGAACTTCGTGAACTGAAGCTGGGCATCGCTGCCTGCTTCTGCAGCGCGCGCCAACGCCAAGAGGCCGTCAGCGATCTGAGAAAGTGCGCTTTGGCGATCTGAAGCGTTGATGTAGAGGTTTCCGGTAGTCACCAGCTGGCGCAACAGCGTCATCATGGTGGTCGACTCGGTCTCGGTGGCAATGTGGCTCAAAACCAAGCGAATGAAGTCGGCTGGGTCTGCCTCTGCGTCACGTGACGCATCTACCGCTGCTCCCCAAACGATGGTTCGCGCTAGTGGGTCTTCGATGTCGCACAAGTGCTCGAGGGCAGTTGACCACGACCTCTCGTCTAGACGAATCTTTGCGTAGGCGAGGTCACCGTCGTTCAAGAGGATCAACGCTGGCTGTTTCAAACCAACCAGCTGAGAGACGTGAGTGCGAGACCCATCAACATCTAATTCGATCTGGCTAGTGCGAGTTAGTTTTCCATCCTGCAGGTCGTAGAAACCAATCGCCATGCGGTGTGGACGGATCGTCGGCTGACTCTCGATTGCCGTCTGCTCAATTACAAAGTGAGTGATCGTGCCGTTTTCAGAAACGCTAAGTTCCGGCTTGAGAGTGTTTACTCCTGCGGTCTCTAGCCAAAGCTTTGACCAACTCTTGAGCTCGCGACCTGAGGTCTTTTCAAGTTCGATCAGAAGATCCTTGAGCTGAGTGTTTTTGAAGGCGTGCTTCTTGAAATATTCCGAAACTCCGGCGAGGAACTTCTCTTGCCCGACCCAAGCCACGAGCTGCTTTAGAACCGCAGCACCCTTGGCGTAGGTGATGCCATCGAAATTCACCTGAACATCTTCGAGGTCATTGATTTCGGCGACGATCGGGTGGGTCGACGGCAGTTGGTCTTGTCTGAAGGCCCAAGACTTCTCGAGAGAAGCGAAGGTAGACCAAGTGTTCTTCCACTCGGTAGCTTCGGCAACAGCCAAGTGTGAGGCGTATTCTGCGAAAGATTCATTTAGCCATAGGTCGTTCCACCACTGCATGGTCACCAGGTCGCCAAACCACATGTGAGCCAATTCGTGAAGGATCGTGATTACACGACGCTCGCGAATCGCATCCGTGACCTTTGAGCGGAATACGTAGGTTTCGGTGAAAGTGACCGCGCCAGCGTTTTCCATCGCACCGGCATTGAATTCTGGAACGAACAACTGGTCGTACTTGTCAAACGGGTACGGGTAGTCGAAGGCCTTTTCGAAGAACTCGAAGCCCTCGCGAGTCTTGTCGAAGATGTAGTCGGCATCCAAGAATTCGGTCATTGATGCGCGAGCGAAAACACCTAACGGAATGATTCGACCGTCGCTGCTAGTCAATTCGCTGCGTACTTCGCTGTAAGGCCCGGCAATTAGGGCTGTGATGTAGCTCGAGATCACAGGAGTTGGCTCGAATTTCCAAACAGCCTTGCCATCTTCGATTGGTGTCGGTGTCGGGGTTGCCTGGTTAGAGACGACCTTCCAGTGAGCCGGTGCGGTAATGGTGAATTGGAATGTGGCCTTCAGCGATGGCTGCTCGAACACGGCAAATACGCGTCGTGAATCTGGAACTTCGAACTGTGAATAGAGGTAGACCTCGTCGTCGGCCGGGTCAACAAAGCGGTGCAGGCCTTCACCGGTGTTCATGTAGTAGGCGTCCGAAACGACCGTTAACTCGTTTTCGGCCTGAAGGTTTTCAAGCTGAATGCGAGTTCCATCAGAGACGACCGAAACATCGAGAGAATGACCGTTCAATACAACCGAGTGAACTTCGGCAGTAATCGCGTCGATAAAAGTGCTGGAGCCAACCTGGTTTGCAGAGAATTTGACGGTCGTGGTTGATCTAAACGTTTTCTCGCTCGTAGTCAGATCTAAGGCAATGTCATAGCTATCGACCTTGAGAAGTTCACTACGCAAGTTAGCTTCGAGGCGAGTTAGATTTTCTCCAGGCACAACAGACTCCCATGTCTAAGGTTTACCTATTAGCCTAATAGTGCAAAGAGGAGCAAAAAGTGCGTCTAAAACCAACCCCAATGAATGAAGCTTCGGTCATTTTTTCGATTACCTGGGTGCTTACTTTTTTCGCGTTCGCAATTTTCTCGGGTGACTTGAACGAAGCCTTGAGAGCTTCCTCTATTTCAATCATCTTTCTCTTGGTCAGTTATGTCCTTTGGATTCTCACGGGCTACTGGTGGCGCAAGAAAGGTACTCAGCAACGGTTCTTTATGAATGTGACCGTGAGTTCTGCCGTTGCCATCGGCGCGCTATTACTAATGAATGCGGCCGTATCCAGCTCTACCTTGAGTTCCACGGTCAAAACGAACGCGAGCGGCTATTTCATCGCAGTGGCGATTGTCTTCTTCATCACTTCAATCGGCGCTGCTGCCCTGACTCAGTTTCTATTGTTGCGACCAAAGAAAGATAAAATCTAGTCATGCGCATCCACATTGCTACCGACCACGCGGGTCTAGATCTCAGTCACTTTCTCATCCGTGAACTGACCAAGCAAGGGCACGAGGTGTTCGATCACGGACCCACCTCGTACGACCCGCTCGATGACTACCCAAGTTTCTGCATCAATGCCGCTCTTGCTGTCGTTGCCGACCAGCAGGCTGGAGTTCAAGCTCTGGGAATCGTATTGGGCGGTTCGGGCAATGGTGAGCAGATTGCAGCCAACAAGGTGAAAGGCATCCGTGCCGCTTTAGCGTGGAATGAATCAACCGCAAGATTGGCTCGTGAGCACAATGACGCCAATGTGATTGCCGTCGGAGCTCGCCAGCACACGCAAGACGAAGTTCTCAAGTTGATCGAGTATTTCGTTGCCGAGTCATTTAGCAACGATGAGCGTCACGTTCGCCGCATCGGCAAGATCGCTACTTACGAGCAGACTGGCGACATTCTTTAGTTCATGCCTGAGGGTCATACCGTTCACCGCATCGCGAACGATTTCAATCGTCTATTCGCCGGTGCAGCGCTGAATGTAACCTCGCCTCAGGGGCGCTTCAACGAGAGCGCCAGGTTGGTGAGTGGATTCGCTCTGACTGAGGCACGCGCAATCGGGAAACAGATGTTTCTTCGTTTTGAAAACGACCTGACCATTCGCATTCACCTCGGCATTTATGGCAAGTGGAACTATCACGAGTCAACTTCCGGAGAGTTCCCTGAGCCAATTGGTCAGGTGAGGGCGAGATTTTCCAATCTTCAGGCCGCCGCTGACCTGCGTGGCCCTACCGTGTGCGAGGTAATCACGCTAGATGAGGTTAGACAGGTTGAGCAGCGCCTCGGTCCCGATCCGTTGAACCCGAACCCAAAAGGCTCAGAGTCAGAGCGTTTCATTAATCGCGTGCTTGGTTCGAAGACGCCTATCGGTCTACAACTCATGAACCAGGATGTAATTGCCGGCATCGGCAACGTCTATCGAGCCGAACTTCTGTTTCGAGCGGGCATTAACCCTCATACTCCGGGGGAGAGGCTGACTCGGGAGCAGGTTCAGGCGC
This sequence comes from Actinomycetota bacterium, assembly GCA_041183865.1. Classification (GTDB taxonomy): domain Bacteria; phylum Actinomycetota; class Actinomycetes; order Actinomycetales; family Microbacteriaceae; genus Rhodoluna. The sequence continues at coordinate 12,285 of JBEGKW010000023.1, forward strand.
TCTGGGATGATTCGGTCAAGTTGCTTAACGTTGGCGTCTTGAAGGGCGTCATGATTACTCGTGACGAGCTTTTGAAAAAGAACCCTAAGAAGAGCGAGCGCAACTTCGTCTACAAACGCGAGGGGCTTGATTGTCGAGCATGTGGAACACATGTGATCATCGAAATGGCCGCGGCTCGCAAGCTCTACTGGTGCCCTGACTGCCAGGCCTAAACGGCAACTTGGTTAAAGCAAAACCGGGCCGCTAGGGCCCGGTTTTATTGGAGCGGATGACGGGAATCGAACCCGCATCATCAGTTTGGAAGACTGAGGCTTTACCACTAAGCTACATCCGCATTTGCGATCTGCATTTGTTGAAGATTTTTTTCAAAATCGAACCAACATGTCTATTCTATGGGATAGACTCGACGAGGTTGTTCCAGTTCACTGGAAAATCAACCGGGGTGTAGCGTAGTGGCTAGCGCGCCTGCTTTGGGAGCAGGATATCGCAGGTTCGAGTCCTGTCAGCAATCATTCAAAAACTAAACGTTCTAGATGATTGCCGGGCCAAATGATGTGTATCGGCCTAAAAATCCTTTGGGCAAAAATAATCCGGCTCGTTCCTGTAATAGGTGCGGGCCCTTCTTTTCAGGAGATGCAACCTTGAAGACTGTTGTTGAACAGCTAACTCCAACCCGCGTAAAGCTCACCATCGAGGTAACCCCTGCTGAGTTCAAGCCAAGCCTTGACCACGCGTACGAGCACATTGCCGAGGGCGTAAACATCCCGGGTTTCCGCAAGGGTAAGGTTCCTGCTGCGATTCTTGACCAGCGCGTCGGACGCCCAGCCATCCTTGCTCACGCGATCAACGACGGTCTAGACACCATTTACCGCCAGGCAATCGAAGAGAACAAGGTTCGCCCTCTAGGTCAGCCACAGGCAGACGTAAAGCAGGCTCCAGACGAGAACACCTTTGAGGGCAACCTAGTTGTCGAGATCGAAGTTGAGGCACGCCCAGAGATCAAGCTTCCTGAGTACAAAGGCCTAAAGGTCAAGGTTGACGAGGTTAAGGTTGCTGGCAAGGACGTTGAGGAAGAGCTTGACGCACTTCGTTCACGCTTCGGCACTTTAAAGACCGTAGACCGCCCAGCAAAGAAGGGTGACTTCACCACCATCGACCTCAAGGCCGAGATCGACGGTAAGACCATCGATTCAGCCGAGAACATTTCTTACGAAATCGGTTCAGGCAACCTTCTTGATGGCATCGACGAAGCGCTAGACACCCTCACTGCAGGCGAATCAACCACCTTCAAGTCAAAGCTTGTTGGCGGCGAAAAGGCCGGTCAGGAAGCCGAAGTTTCAGTTACCCTTACCGCTGTCAAGGAGCGCGAGCTTCCGAAGCTAGACGACGCCTTCGCTCAGTTGGCATCAGAGTTCGACACCGTGGCAGAGCTGAAGGCAGAGATTGAGAAGCAGATCGCTGCTTCTAAGGTCTTCGGTCAGGGAATCCAGGCACGCCAGCTGCTAACCGACGAGCTTGTTGCTCTAGCAAAGGTTCCTGTTTCAGCCGAGCTAGTCGAGGCCGAAGTTAACCGTCACCTTGAGGGCGAGGGCCGTCTAGAGGATGCAGCTCACCGCGCCGAGGTTACCGAGGAGAGCACCAAGACTTTCCAGGCTCAGATGGTGCTAGACGCCATCGCCGAGAAGGAAGACATCCAGGTCAGCGAGCAGGAGCTTATCCAGTACCTCGTTCAGAGCGCTCAGCAGTATGGAATGGCTCCAAACGACTTCATCAAGGCGATTAGCGAAAACGGTCAGGTTCCTGCATTCGTTGGCGAAGTTGCACGTCGCAAGGCTCTAAACATCGTTCTAGAGGCTGCAACCGTAACCGACTCAAAGGGCAAGGCTGTTGACCTAAGCGAATTCAGCAAGTCAGACGCTGCAGACATAGTTGATGACCACGCTGGTCACAACCACTAATAGTTTCGAAACGAGAATGGCTCAGACTTCGGTCTGGGCCATTTCTCTTTAGCCACTGGCGAACACATCACGGATTTCGCGTCTTGTGCAGTTATCTTTGACAAGCAACCTCAAGATTTAGGAGTACTTCAATGGCTGATCAGGCTAAGGCACCAAGCAGCACCTTTGACCGTCTGCTCAAGGACCGCATCATTTGGCTAGGCACCGAAGTTCGTGACGACATGGCCAATGAAATTTGCGCCAAGATTCTTTTGCTCGCCGCTGAAGACTCAAACAAGGACATCTTCCTTTACATCAACTCACCAGGTGGTTCGATCACCGCTGGCATGGCCATTTATGACACCATGCAATATGTGCCTAACGACATCGTCACCGTCGGCATCGGCATGTGCGCCTCGATGGGGCAGTTCCTACTCTCATCGGGCACCAAGGGCAAGCGTTATGCAACCCCAAACACCCGCGTTTTGCTTCACCAGCCACACGGCGGCTTCGGTGGCACCGCTTCAGACATCCAAACCCAGGCTCAGTTGATTGTTTCGATGAAGCGTCAGCTGGCCTCAATCACAGCCGAGCAGACCGGCAAGACCGTCGAACAGGTTATGGCAGACGGAGACCGCGACCGCTGGTTCAGCGCCGAAGAGGCACTTGAGTACGGATTCATCGATCACATTCAGAAGTATGCAGCTAGCGCCACTGGCGTGGGCTCGAACTAGGGTCAGGGAGACAAGAACATGACTAACCCAAACGTTTTCACCAGCCCAGAGGCTCGCTACATTCTGCCGACCTTTGAAGAGCGCACGTCTTACGGTTTCAAGCGCCAAGACCCTTACAACAAGCTCTTCGAAGACCGCATTGTATTTTTAGGTGTGCAGGTCGACGATGCTTCGGCAGATGACATCATGGCCCAGCTGCTCGTGCTCGAGTCTCAGGACCCAGACCGCGACATCACCATGTACATCAACTCACCGGGTGGTTCATTCACCGCGATGACTGCCATCTATGACACCATGCAGTACATCCGCCCGCAGATTCAGACCGTGTGCCTAGGTCAGGCGGCTTCAGCAGCTGCGGTTCTACTTGCGGCTGGTGCTCCAGGCAAGCGCCTAGCGTTGCCAAACGCGCGAGTTTTGATTCACCAGCCATCGTCTGGTGACTCTGGTCGTGGCCAGGCTTCTGACATTGAGATTCAGGCGAATGAGATGTTGCGCCTTCGCGGGTGGCTCGAATCAACGCTTTCAAAGCACAGTAAGCGAACCGTAGCCGAGGTCAACAAGGACATCGATCGCGACAAGATTTTGACCGCTCCAGAGGCTCTCGATTTCGGTCTAATCGACCAGGTTCTTACCTCGAGAAAAAACGCGTAAGAAAAACGTATGCAAAGCGGATGGGCGAGGCTCATCCGCTTTGTCATTACTGGGCTATAAAGTTTTGGTATGACTAAGCTCGGCGAATCTAGCGACCTGCTCAAGTGTTCTTTCTGCGGAAAGAGCCAAAAGCAGGTTCGCAAGCTAATTGCCGGCCCGATGGTTTACATCTGCGATGAATGCATCGAGCTCTGCAACGAGATCATCGAAGAAGAACTTGGTGGTGCCGCCGCCGAGAGCGTAGAAGACATCGATCTTCCAAAGCCACGCGAAATCAAGGGTTTCCTTGACGAGTATGTAATCGGGCAAGACCAAGCTAAGAAGGCCTTGGCGGTCGCGGTTTACAACCACTACAAGCGCCTTCGTTCGCGCGGAACCCTTACCGCCGCGGGTAAAGACCACGACTCAATCGAGATCGCAAAGTCAAACATCCTAATGATTGGCCCTACCGGTTGCGGTAAGACCTATCTGGCACAGACCCTCGCCAAGCGATTGAACGTGCCATTCGCAGTTGCCGACGCAACCGCGTTGACCGAAGCGGGATACGTCGGTGAAGACGTAGAAAACATCCTGCTCAAGCTGCTTCAAGCCGCCGATTTCGATGTGAAGCGAGCCGAGTCAGGCATTATTTACATCGATGAAATCGACAAGATTTCCCGCAAAGCCGAGAACCCTTCAATCACCCGTGACGTTTCTGGTGAAGGTGTTCAGCAAGCACTGCTCAAGATTCTTGAAGGTACGGTCGCTTCGGTGCCGCCTCAGGGTGGGCGTAAGCACCCTCAGCAAGAGTTCATCCAGCTCGACACGACCAACGTCTTGTTCATCGTTGCCGGAGCCTTTGCGGGTCTTGAAGAAATCATTTCGGCTCGCGCAGGTAAGAAGGGCATCGGTTTCGGTGCACCAATTGCTGGCAAGAACGACAACGTCGAAATCTTCACCGAGGTTCAGCCAGAAGACCTACGCAAGTTTGGTCTCATCCCTGAATTCATCGGTCGTCTGCCGGTTATTGCAACCGTGACCCCGCTAGACCGCGAGGCTCTGATGGAGATTCTCACCAAGCCAAAGAATGCGCTGGTCAAGCAGTACCAGCGCATGTTCGAACTCGACGGCTTTGAACTTGAGTTTGACCTAGACGCACTCCAGGCAATCGCCGACCAGGCGGTAACTCGCGAGACCGGTGCACGTGGTCTTCGCGCAATCATGGAAGAAATCCTCGGCCCAATCATGTTCGAGATTCCCGGTTCAGAAGTGCAGGGCATCGTTAAGATTTCGAAGCAGGTTGTCGAATCTGGCGTCGAACCATCCATCATTCCGTTCAAGAGTCTTCGCCAAGAAAAGTCGGCCTAGTAAATGGGTCGCTTCTCTGACCACAAGGCACCCTTACTTGCTGGCACAGTAGCATCAATCACCGGCACCGCGGCTAGCGCCGGGCTGGTACTTACCGCTCTTACTGCACTGAATGCAACCAAGTCACAAACGGCCTCAGCAATCTTCGTTCTCATCGCGATGTACGGCTTGCTATCCATCGCACTCAGCTGGCGCTACAAGATGCCGATCTCGATTGTTTGGAGCACTCCAGGCGCGGCTCTTCTGATCTCTTCTGGCACTCTAAACCTGCCGTTCTCAAGCGCTGCCGGCGCTTTCATTGTCACGGGCTTGTTGCTGTTGCTAACCGGACTTTGGCCTGCGTTGGGACGACTAGTATCTTCGATTCCTAAGCCAATTGCTTCGGCAATGCTTGCCGGCGTAATTTTCAACTTCTGCATCGCTCCATTCAAGTCAGCGTCCGACTTCCCTTGGATCGTGCTCCCGGCCATCCTGGTCTGGCTAGTGCTCTACAAGTACGCAACGATTTGGGCGACTCCGGCTGCGATGCTAATCATTTTTACGTTGACCGCAATCGACAAAGGAATCAGTTTTGTCTCGGGTCAGTTCTGGCCGCAGGTCGAATTGGTTTTGCCAACTTTCGACGTGACCGCAATCGTCTCGATAGCCATCCCTCTCTATCTGGTGACCATGGCTAGCCAAAACATTCCGGGTGTAGCAATCATGAAGAGCTTCGGCTACGAGGTTCCATTTAAGCCAGTGATGGCGGCTACCGGTCTGTCGGCAATCGTTGCTGGGTTCTTTGGCGGTTTCTCAATGAACCTAGCGGCCATTACGGCAGCTTTGAATGCCAACGATCACGCTCATAAGGATCCGAGCCGTCGCTGGCTGTCGTCGGTATATGGCGGTTACGTTTACCTAGTGATCGCACTCCTGGCCGTGCCAACCGTTGCGTTCGTTTTGCAAGCGCCACGTGAACTGGTTCTGGCGGCTGCAGGGCTCGCATTGCTTGGCACGATCATCTCAGCGCTAAGTTCGGCGGTAGAGGTTGTAGAACTTCGCCTGCCGGCCATGGTGGCATTTTTAGTGGCCGCCTCGGGTGTCTCGGCATACGGAATCGGTTCGGCCTTCTGGGCCTTGCTAGCCGGCTTGATCGTCTGGGGTTGGCTAGGCCTGAAGGCTAAGGCTAAATAAGCCCTCTGCGCTTCAACAGCGGCTCGATCGCAGCGTCGTGTCCGGTGAACGCGCGGAACATGCCCATCGAATCTGTAGAGCCACCGCGAGAAAGCAAGGCATCACGGAATCGCTGACCGTTCTCACGGGTCAAGCCGCCATTGTTCTTGAACCAATCGACGGTATCTGCGTCTAGCACTTCTGACCAGATGTAGCCGTAGTAACCAGCCGAGTATCCGCCCTCGAAAATGTGCGAGAAGTAAGTGCTGCGGTATCGGGTTTGCACCGGTGGGTAATCGAGACCGTATCCGGCGATAGCACCGGCTTCGAATGATTCGACGTCGTCGACCTTGTCATCAACCGACAGCGAGTGCCAGGCGAGATCGAGAATGGCTGCGGCAAGGTAACTGGTGGTCTCAAAGCCTTGGTTGAAGGTCTCGGCTCGGTTTAGGTTTTCAACCCATTCGAGAGGCAGCGACTCGCCGGTTTCGTAGTGCTTGGCGTAGTTGGCCAGCACCTCAGGCCACAACATCCACATTTCATTCACCTGCGAAGGGAATTCGACAAAGTCTCGCTCGACACTGGTGCCGCTGAAGCGAGGATACGTAACGTTCGACAGCAATCCGTGAAGTGCGTGCCCGAACTCGTGGAACAGGGTTGCGTTCTCGTCGAAGGTCAGCAGGGTAGGCGAGCCGGCAGGTGGCTTTGGAACGTTCATGTTGTTGAACACAACAGGAAGCTGACCGAGTAGGTGGTTCTGATCAACAAAGTTAGACATCCAAGCACCGCCGCGCTTTGAATCGCGGGTGTAGAAGTCACCGATGTAGAGGCCTAGTGCCGACCCGTCTTCGTTCTTGACTTCCCAGACGCGCGCCTCTGGGTGGTAGGCCTTCAGATCAGGTCGTGGAGTGAAGGTGATGCCGAATAACTGGTTGGCTGCCCAGAAAACACCGTTGTTCAGAACGTTCTCGAGTTCGAAGTACGGCTTGAACTTCGTGGTGTCCACGTTGTATTTGGCCATGCGAACGCGTTCGGTGTAAATCGACCAGTCCCAGCTGGCAAGTTCAAAGTGGCCGTTTTCGGCATCGATCATCTGCTGAATTGCTTCGCCTTCGGCACGAGCATTTGCGACCGCTGCCGGGGCAATCTTTCGAAGCATTTCGTGAACTCGGTCTGGGTGGCCGGCGGTCTGCTGTGACAGCACGTATTCTGCGTGGCTCTTGAAGCCAAGTAGAGAGGCACGCTCGGCACGCAGTTTGACGATTTCAAGGATGAGAGCGCGGTTATCGTTGTCGTTTGCTCGCCCACCCTTCGATAGCGAGGCCTTCATGATCTTTTCGCGTAGTGCACGGTTGGTGAGCGATGAAAGTACCGGGTTTCCGGTGAAGTTAACCATTGCGATCAACCACTTGCCAGAAAGTCCGCGAGCTTCGGCTGCGGCCGCGGCGGCATCAATTTGGCCAGGTTCTAGACCATCCAAGTCGCTAACATCGTCGACGATAATCGCTAGGTCGTTGGTGTCATTCAGCACATTCTGGCTGAACTTCGTGCTCAACTTCGAAAGCTTCTCGTTTAGAACCTTCAATTCTTCGCGTTCGTTTACACCCAACTGTGCGCCGGCGTGAACGAAGTCGCGATAGTAGCGCTCAATCAGCCAAATCGACTCGTCGTCAAGGTTCAACTCGTGTCGCACATCATGGGTGTTGCGAATGCGTTCGAACAGTTCAGCGTTCAAGTTGATCGCGTCAGAGTGTGCCGAGAGTTTTGGAGCCAGCTCTTCTTCGATGGCGTCGATGGTGTCGTTGGTGTCGGCACTCGACTTGTTATAGAAAACAGACAGCACGCGGTAAAGCATGCGTCCAGACTTCTCTAGCGCAACGATCGTGTTCTCGAAGGTTGGCGCACCGGATTCAAGGATGGCGGTGACTTCGTTTAGCTGCTCTTCGCAAGCTTCATAGAAGGCAGGCAGATAATGCTCGTCACGTATCGCTTCGAATGGAGGTAGTTCATACGGCAGTTCTGAGCGATGCGCGAACGGGTTCATTTTTATGCCTCTTCGATTGCCTTAAGAATCACGTCAACAATGGCCACTTCTTCACCCTCGGCATAGCCAAGGGTTTCAATGCGGCCGACAGCCTTTAGGTCGGTCTCTAGCAGTCTAAGGCTGGTTAGTACCGCGGCTGGGGCTTCGAGAATCGCCGACTCAACGGCTGCCTTCATCGAGACCTTTGCGTCTGACTTTGCCTTGCGAACACCTACGAGCGCGCTGGATGCCAAACCAAGAAGTGGGGCGTAAGCACCATCGAGGCCATCGACTAGCTCGTCAGCGGTAGGCCAAGGAGCGCGGTGAATCGAACCGGCATCGGTCTGCCACCAGCTCCAAACCTCATCCGTGGCGAATGGCAAGAACGGAGCAAACAGACGGAGCATCGTGTGTAAGGCGCGACGCAAGGTGATTGCTGCCGATGCCTGCTGGGCTGCCGAAACTTCACCGTTCGCGTTATATGCGCGATCCTTGACCAGTTCTAGGTAGTCATCGGTGAACTTCCAGAAGAAGTGTTCAGCAAGCTCTAGTGCCTTGGTGTGGTCATACGACTCGAAAGCTGCGGTTGCGCCTCGAACTACCTCGGCCAAACCGAACAGCAGTGCCTGGTCGATTGGTTCGGTTACCTCTGTGTGGCCAGCCGGAACCTCGAATGAAAGTGAGAACTTTGCCGCGTTCAATAGCTTCACTGCAAGGCGGCGTCCAACCTTCATCTGACCTTCGTCAAATGCGGCATCGGTGCCTAGACGTGCAGAGGCGGCCCAGTAGCGAACCGCATCGGCGCCGTGGTTGTCGATCTTCTTGCGGTCTGGGTCAAGAATCCAGCCCGAGATGGCAGCGTTTGACCAAGGCAGCTGGCCGAACTCTTGCTCTGAACGCAAGACGGTCGAGAAAAGCCAGGTGCGGATGATGTCTTGGCCCTGTGGGCGCAGGTCGTAAGGGAAGACCAGGTCGAACTTCTCTGGGTCTTCGATCCAACCACCGGCAAGCTGCGGGGTTAGTGATGAAGTGGCCCAGGTGTCCATGATGTCCATTTCACCGATGAAGCCGCCAGCAACGCCACGCTGTGCTTCGATAAAGCCAGCAGGAACGTCGGTCGAAGGGTCGATTGGAAGCAGCGACTCATCCGGGACCAATGGTGACTCGAAGTTAGCCTCACCGTTGGCGTCCAGTTCGTACCAAACCGGAATTGGAACACCGAAGAAACGCTGACGCGAAATCAACCAGTCGCCGGTCAAGCCGTTTACCCAGTTCTCGTAGCGAACGCGCATGAAGTCAGGGTTAAAGTTCAGCTGCTTGCCGAGTTCGATGAGACGTTCACGGATGGCTGCATCGCGACCACCGTTGCGGATGTACCACTGTCGAGTAGAGACGATTTCAAGTGGCTTGTCGCCCTTTTCGAAGAACTTGACGTCGTGCTGAATTGGGCGAGGGTCGCCAACCATGTCGCCCGATTCCTGAAGGAACTCGACGATGCGCTGCTTGGCCGAGAACACGGTCTTGCCGACTAGTTCGGCGAAGACTTCCTTGCCCTTTGCCGAAGTGATAACTTCAGGCATTTCGTCGATAATGCGACCATCCCAGCCGATGATGGCGCGGTTTGGAAGGTCGAGTTCGCGCCACCAAATGACGTCGGTTACGTCACCAAAGGTACAGATCATGGCGATGCCCGAACCCTTATCGATCTGAGCTAGACGGTGTGCGACCACCGGAACCTCAACATCGAATAGGGGAGTGCGAACGGTCTTGCCAAACAGGCTCTGGTAGCGAGCGTCGTCTGGGTGAGCCACGAGAGCGACACAAGCCGGTAGAAGTTCAGGTCGAGTGGTTTCGATGAAGATCTTGCCACCCTCCCAGAGGGTTGGGTCAACGTTGAAACCGACTCGGTGATAAGCGCCTGGCTGTTCACGGTCTTCGAGTTCGGCCTGTGCCACCGCGGTGCGGAAGGTGACGTCCCAAAGGGTCGGAGCCATTGACTGGTATGCCTCGCCGCGTTTCAGGTTGCCCAAGAAAGCCTTCTGCGAAACGGCGATTGCCGCCGGAGAAATGGTCTGGTAAGTCTGCTTCCAGTCGACCGAAAGCCCAAGCTTGCGCCACAGGGCTTCAAACTGCTTCTCATCTTCGGTGGTTAACTTCTCACAAAGTTCGATGAAGTTGCGACGAGAGATGGCCACCTGGTCGGCTGCCTTGGAGCTCTTATTGTCGCCACCCTCGAATGGTGGAACAAAGTTTTCGACGTAAGGCAAGGATGGGTCGCAGCGAACACCGAAGAAGTTCTGAACGCGACGTTCGGTTGGGAGGCCGTTGTCATCCCAACCCATTGGGTAGTAAACCTCTTTGCCGGTCATTCGCTTGTAGCGAGCTACGACGTCGGTGTGGGTGTAGCTGAATACGTGACCGACGTGCAGTGAACCCGAGACGGTTGGCGGTGGGGTGTCGATCGAGAAGACCTGCGATTTAGCCACGCCGCGGTTGAAGTGGTAGGTGCCATCGGACTCCCAGCGGAGCCCCCATTTTTCTTCTAGACCCTCAACACCGACCTTGTCTGGCGCGGTTGCAGGTGCAAGAAAGTTGTTGGCTGAGCCTGAATGGGCATTAGTCACGTGAAAGTCTCCAAAAAACGGGTTTGTAACAGGTTAACATTGATAGGAGATTTCCTTTTACTGACAAGCCAGAAAGCCTTGAATGTATCCCAAGAACAACGACTCAGCTAAAGCCGCGCGCGAGGGTGTAAACCCAAGCCCATCTTTCCCGGCGGTTGAGCAGGGCATTCTTGCCTTCTGGAAGGGCGATGACACCTTCCAGGCGTCTATTGACCAGCGCACCGCAGCCAACGCCGAGGAATTCGTCTTCTACGACGGCCCTCCATTCGCCAACGGTTTGCCTCACTATGGCCACCTGCTTACCGGTTACACCAAGGACATGGTTCCTCGTTTCAAGACTATGCAGGGCTATCGAGTAGAGCGTCGCTTTGGTTGGGATACTCACGGTCTTCCAGCAGAGGTCGAAGCTGAGCGTCAGCTTGGCATCTCAGGTCGTCACGAAATCGAGGCCGTCGGAATCGACAAGTTCAACGAGGCTTGCCGCTCATCCGTGCTGAAGTACACCAAGGAGTGGGAGGCTTACGTCACCCGCCAAGCTCGCTGGGTTGACTTCGAAAACGACTACAAGACCCTAGACACCAACTACACCGAGAGCGTCCTGTGGGCCTTCAAGGAGCTACACAACAAGGGTCTGATTTATGAGGGCTTCAAGGTGCTGGCCTACTGCTGGCGCTGTGAGACCCCGCTTTCTAACCACGAACTACGCATGGATGACGAGGTCTACAAGAACCGTCAGGACCAGACCCTGACCGTAACTTTCCCCGTTTCAGATGGGCAGGCACTCGCGGGTGTTCGTCTGCTTGCCTGGACCACCACTCCATGGACGCTGCCTACCAACTTCGCTTTGGCAGTGGGCCCAGAGATCACCTATGTAGTCGTCGCTGCAGGCCCAAACGGTGCTGCCGACGGAGGCGAAGCCGGAACCAAGTATCTGCTCGCCAAGAACGTTGTTGGTGGCTTTGCCAAGGATCTCGGCTATGAATCGGCCGAAGCTCTGGAAATTGGAATTGTCGAAACCTATCAAGGCTCTGAACTTGCCGGTATAAAGTACGACCGCCTATTTGACTACTATGCCGACGAGTCGAAGTTCGATACCGCGAACGCTTGGACCGTGCTGGCTGACGACTATGTCGGCGACGGCGATGGCACCGGAATCGTTCACCAGGCGCCTGCCTACGGTGAAGACGACCAGCGAGTCTGTTTGGCCGCCGGAATTCCTACCTACATCTCGATCAATGACCGCGGTGAATTCAACTCGATCATCACAGACTTCGAGGGTCAGCACGTGTTCGAGGCAAACAAGCCGATTTCACAGCACCTGAAGGCAGCCGGCCGCGTGCTACGCCAGGCTAGCTACGAGCACTCGTACCCACACTGCTACCGCTGCAAGAACCCTCTGATCTACAAGGCAGTCTCTTCATGGTTCGTTGAGACCACCAAGCTGCGCGACCGCATGCTCGAACTCAACCAGGAGATCGACTGGACCCCAGACCACACCAAGGATGGGTCTTTCGGCAAATGGCTCGAGAACGTACGAGACTGGGCAATCAGCCGCAACCGTTTCTGGGGTGCACCGATTCCGGTTTGGAAGTCAGACGACCCTGCCTACCCGCGTGTTGACGTTTACGGCTCGATGGAAGAACTTGAGCGCGACTTCGGTGTTCGCCCAAGCGACTTCCACCGCCCGGTGATCGACGAACTTACTCGCCCGAACCCAGACGACCCGACCGGAAAGTCGACCATGCGTCGCGTTCCTGAGGTTCTCGACTGCTGGTTCGAATCTGGTTCGATGCCTTTCGCACAGGCTCACTACCCGTTCGAAAACCGCGAATGGTTTGATTCGCACAACCCAGGCGACTTCATCGTTGAGTACGTGGGTCAGACCCGCGGTTGGTTCTACACCCTGCACGTACTGTCGACTGCACTTTTCGATCGTCCAGCCTTCAAGTCGGCGGTTTCGCACGGCATCATCCTTGGCAATGACGGCCAAAAGATGTCTAAGTCGCTCCGCAACTACCCAGATGTCAACGAAGTCTTCGATCGCGATGGTGCCGACGCAATGCGCTGGTTCTTGCTCTCGAGCCCAATCCTTCGCGGTGGAAACCTAGTCGTTACCGAGCAGGGCATCCGTGAGGGTGTTCGTCAGTTCTTGTTGCCGCTCTGGAACACCTGGTACTTCTTCTCGCTTTACGCGAATGCTTCGGCTTACGAGGCCAAGCGTTCATTCGAGAGCAAGGATGTGCTCGACCGCTATCTACTCTCAAAGACTCGCGACCTGGTCGACGAGGTTGAGGGTCACTTCAATAAGTTCGACTCTTACTCGGCAGCGGCAACGCTTCGTGACTTCGCCGACGTTTTGACGAACTGGTACGTGCGCCGTTCACGCGATCGTTTCTGGGAGGGCTCAGCCGAGGCTTTCGACACTCTCTACACCGTTCTCGAGATCCTCTGTCGTGTTGCAGCTCCGCTATTGCCGATGGTCGGTGAAGAGATCTGGAAGGGGCTCACCGGCGGTCGAAGCGTGCACCTCGAAAACTGGCCAGACTCATCGGAACTACCTCAGGACAGCGCTTTGGTTTCGGCTATGGACCAGGTTCGTACCGTCAGCTCGGTGGCTTCAAGTCTGCGAAAGGCCAACAGCCTTCGCGTGCGTTTGCCACTTGCCAAATTGACCGTAGTTACCGCAAAAGCATCGGCGCTAGAAGCATTCAGCGAGATTCTTGCCGAAGAGCTCAACGTCAAGTCGGTCAAACTGGTCGAGCTATCACTCGACTCAACCACTGAGTTCGGAGTTATCAAGCGTTTGACCGTCAACTCTCGCGCTGCCGGCCCTCGCATCGGAAAGACCGTGCAAGCGGTTATTCAGGCGGCAAAGGCAGGCGACTGGTCTGATGTCAATGGCGTTATTTCCGTGGGCGGAATCGAACTGATCGAAGGGGAGTACACCATCGATTTGGTGGCTAACCTCGCTGAAGGTGCCGACGACGCAGTGGTGACCGAGCACATCGGAATCCTGCCCGGTGGCGGCTTCTTGATTCTTGACGGCAATGTCACTTCTGAATTGGCCGCCGAAGGTCTGGCTCGCGATGTGGTTCGCGCGGTTCAACAGGCTCGCAAGGATGCCGATCTCGACGTCAGCGACCGCATTCGCCTGACACTGCAGGCCGCCGCCGATGTCTTGGCTGCTGTCGAGACTCACGCAGAGCTAGTAAAGAGTGAGACTCTGACTCTTGAGCTAGAGACTTCGGTTTCGGATTCATTGAGCAACCCGGTTGCTGTTGGCGATGGCCAGCAGGTTCAGGTTTCGGTGGCCAAACTTTGAGCGAAGAGACCTACTGGGCAGAGCGCGCCGCGCAGGTTGAAGCGGCGCTTCTAAGCCGAGTTCCAGAAAACAAGATTCGCCCACGCCTTGACCCGACCCGTCGTCTGGTTGAGCTCTTGGGTGACCCTCAGAAGATTTACCGAATCATCCATGTAACCGGCACCAATGGCAAGACCAGCACCACTCGTTTCATAGAGCGTTTGCTTCGCGAGCACGGTCTTCGCACTGGCCGGTTCACTAGCCCGCACCTGGTAAAGCTAAACGAACGTCTCTCCATCGATGGCGAACCCGTCTCAGATGAAGCCCTGGTTGCCGCTTGGGAAGACATCGCGCCAATCGTGGAGATCGTCGACGCCGAGCTTGCCGGCCAGGATGAGGGTCCGCTAACTTTCTTCGAAGTGCTTGCGGTGCTTGGTTTTGCCGTTTTTGCAGACGCCCCAGTTGACGTTTTAGTTCTAGAGGTTGGCATGGGTGGCGAGTGGGACTCGACCAACGTGGCCGATGGCGACGTTGCGGTGTTTGCCCCGATTTCACTCGATCACACCGATCGCCTTGGTAAGACAATCGAAGAGATCGCCAAGACCAAGTCGGGAATCATCAAGCCTGGTTCTTACGTGGTTTCGGCAGCACAGCCGGCAGAGGCGCTGTCTATTCTCAAGGCGAAGGCTGCCGAGACGGGCGAGTTCTTTGCAACCTACGGCAGCGACTTTGAAGTTCTTGAGTCGACACCAGATTTGCTCGGTCAAAAGGTCAGCATTCGAACCCTGGCTGGCGAGTACTCAGACCTGAACTTGCCGGTACATGGCTACTACCAGGCCGAAAATGCAGCCCTGGCAATTGCTGCCGTCGAGGCGTTCTTGGGTGGCGGTCAGCAGCGCATCATGGATGACGTGGTTCGTGCCGCCTTCGCCGACTTCTCATCGCCTGGTCGTCTTCAGGTAGTTTCTCGCGAGCCTTTGACCATCCTGGATGCCGCACATAACCCAAGTGGCGCAGAGTCTTTGGTGCAGGCTCTAAAGACCAACTTTGGTTCGCCTTACGTCGTAGCGATTATTTCGATCCTTGCTGAGAAGGATGCTCGCGGGCTACTTGAGGCGCTCGACTCATCCGTGGTCGAAGTAATCGTCACCCAGTCGAGTTCTCTTCGCGCCATCCCAGCTGCGAAACTGGCCGAATTGGCTATAGAAATTCTCGGAGCCGACCGCGTCAAGGTGCAAGAAAACCCTCAGTGGGCACTTGCCGAGGCAGCGATCGCGCTTCCGGAAGGTCAAAAGTCTGCAATCCTAGTAACCGGCTCAATCACTCTCGTCGGAGAAGTGCTGGCCCTAAAGCAAATCGAGGCTGAACAAGATGTCTAAGCAACGAGCTCCACGCGAACGCAATAAGTCAACCAAGCGAGCGCTCAGCTCGATTTTGATGGCTTTTGAGTCGCTGGTTGTGTTCTTCGCAACGCTGGTGGCATTTGGAACCAAGGCCCTTGGGCCAACCACCGAAAACGCTGCAACCGTCTGGGCCGCCGGCCTCACCCTCGCCGTCACATTGATTGTTACGCCGGCCTTGCTAGGCAAGCCAGGTTCTTACATCTTTGGCTGGGCTCTACAGATCATCGTGATCTTCACCGGAGTTTGGGTTCCGTTGATGTACGTGGTTGGCGGAATCTTCCTGTGTCTCTGGATTTGGGCGATGGTTGCCGGTGGAACCATCGACAAGGCCCGCGCAGCCTAC
This sequence comes from Actinomycetota bacterium, assembly GCA_041183865.1. GTDB lineage: Bacteria > Actinomycetota > Actinomycetes > Actinomycetales > Microbacteriaceae > Rhodoluna. The sequence continues at coordinate 27,800 of JBEGKW010000023.1, forward strand.
GAGCGCAATCTTGGTCAAAACTTGGTGGATGACACCTCAGTAAAGGAGCAGTGAATGACTGACGCAACCCTAGTTCTCATCAAGCCTGATGGGGTGAAGCGAAACCTAATCGGTGAAATCATTTCTCGCCTAGAGGCAAAGGGCTATGTTGTAGCCGACCTCAAGAAGTTCACCCCTTCACGTGAACTTCTTGCCGCTCACTATGCCGAGCACGAGGGAAAGCCGTTCTATGAGCCGCTAGTTGAATTCATGAGCAGTGGTGATGTTGTTGCCATTAAGCTCACCGGCAACCGCGTTATCGAGGGTTTCCGTTCTCTAGCCGGCGCAACCGACCCAACTGTTGCCGCGCCTGGCACCATTCGTGGTGACCTTGGCCGCGATTGGGGCCTTAAGGTTCAACAGAACCTGGTTCACGGTTCAGATTCTCCAGAGTCAGCTGAACGCGAGCTGTTGCTCTGGTTCTAAAGCGAACATAGAAAAAGGGTCCCGATTGGGACCCTTTTTCATTTGCCGACTATTTCCAGAGCGCTGGCCAATAAGTCCAGAATCGCACGATGATTATCGCGATGATGATCAGGTCTGTGCCGAGAGCCCAAGCCCAAGCCTTTTCGTAGGCGCGGTCAAAGAACCCTGCGAAACGAAGCGGTGTCTCGATAACGCCTTCGCGGAGCAGAAAGAGAATGACAGTCCAGAACAAAGGAATCATGCCTGCCCAGGCAATCATGCAATAAGGGCAGAGAACGTTGATCACGAAGGTGCTTTGAGTCCAAAGCCAAACCACAAACAAGAAGCCCATCGTGATTCCAGTGGCAAACATTCGCCAAAACCAGAGGGCAAACTTGGCGCCGGCCAGGATGGCAGCACCGACTGCGATTGGAAAGACGAACGCAGCCAATCCGATTAGGGGATTAGGGAAGCCAAGCAATCTGGCCTGTTCGGTAAGCATTACCGACTTGCACGAGATGAATGGGTTCAGGTCACAACTCAGAGTCGCATTAGGGTTACTGGCTACGTGCAGTCGCTCTAGTGTGAGCGTGAAAGCGGCGATCCACCCGATGATTCCGGTGATGATCAGGGTCCAGGCAAATCCCTTGCCAGGCGCGGGTAGAACCTCGGCGCCGTTTGATGATTGTTCAGTCACCTTTTCAGTATTACACGCGGCGTTGGTGACTTTTGTCTGGTCAGGTGTCATACTTAAAGAAGTTAAGTCAGACCACACCTGACTCGACCCAAAGATTTAGCGAAAACTTCAGCGTTGAAATCGCATAAGACCCATCGGGCAGCGAGTGCCGCGAAAGCAAGTGGTTCGCATTTAGTTTTGGTTGTTTGCAATCGCACGCAACATGGTTTTACGCCTTAGGGCCTGGTGAGTGTGGCCTAGGTTTCAAAGGCAGCTTGGAGTGCACCAGAAATGGTGAAAAAAGAAGATACCAACGCACCTGTAACGGACGAGTCGGCAGTTGCTAAGAAGCCTGCCCGCAAGTCGGCAGCAATGTCCGTGGCAAAGCCAGAGGTCGAGGCGAAGCAGCCAGCCGCAAAGAAGGCGCCTGCCAAGAAGCCTGCTGCCAAGAAGGCTCCGGCTGAGTCAATCTCCGAAGAAGTAGTCGTTGAGAAGACTCCAGCGAAGAAGGCCCCAGCAAAGCGCGGAGCTAAGAAGGTCGCAGAGGAGACTCTCGAAGTAGTCGCTCCAGCCGTTGCACCTCTAGCTCCTATTTCTGCTACCTCACTCATGTTTATGGCCCCTGATCTGCCTACGCCGGTCATCGATGCCAAGCGCGGTCGCCCAGTCGAAGATAAGAATGATGACGGCGAGAGTCACCGCCGTACCCGCACGCGTCGTCGTGCAGGCGAAGAGGGCACCATTGATTCGGTTGCACCAAACGCTGTTGTCAAGGTGCGCACTCCACGCGAACCAAAAGAGCCAAGCAACGAGCCAACCCGTGTAAAGGGATCTACTCGTCTCGAAGCCAAGAAGCAGCGTCGCCGCGATGGCCGCGATGCCGGTCGTCGTCGCACCGTAATCACCGAGTCAGAGTTCTTGGCCCGTCGCGAAGCTGTAGACCGCACGATGGTCGTTCGTTCAAAGGACGGCAAGATTCAAATTGGTGTGCTCGAAGACGGCATCCTGGTCGAGCACTACGTAGCTAAGGCATCAGAGGCTTCTCTGATCGGAAACGTCTATCTGGGCAAGATCCAGAACGTTCTTCCTTCGATGGAAGCAGCTTTCGTTGACATCGGCCGCGGCCGCAACGCAGTTCTTTACTCGGGCGAAGTCGACTGGGAGCTGGCTGAAACCGGCAACCAGCCTCGACGCATCGAGCTCGCACTAAAGTCTGGCGACACCGTTTTGGTTCAGGTCACTAAAGACCCGGTCGGCCAAAAGGGTGCACGTCTTACCAGCCAGGTGTCGCTACCAGGTCGCTACTTGGTCTACGTTCCAAACGGTTCGATGAATGGAATCTCTCGCAAGCTTCCTGACTCAGAGCGTGCGCGTCTGAAGAAGATTCTCAAGGAGATCCTTCCTGAAGATGCCGGTGTAATTGTTCGAACTGCAGCCGAGGGTGCAACCGAAGAGCAGCTAACTCTGGACGTCCAGCGTCTGCAACAGCAGTGGGAAGACATCAGCAAGAAGGTCGAAAAGGGCCAGGCTCCAGTGCTTCTGCACAGCGAACCAGACCTATTGGTCAAGATCGTGCGCGACGTTTTCAACGAAGATTTCCAGAAGATGGTTATCTCTGGCGAAGATGCCCGCGAAGTTATTGAGGAATACCTAAAGTCGGTTGCCCCAGACCTACTAGAGCGCGTCTCGAAGTACGACGGAACCAAGGACATCTTCGACGAATACCGTGTTGGTGAGCAAATCGCCAAGGCCCTAGAGCGCAAGGTTTACCTTCCATCAGGTGGTTCATTGGTCATTGACCGTACCGAAGCAATGACTGTGGTCGATGTCAACACCGGAAAGTTTGTCGGTTCTGGCGGAAACCTTGAAGAGACCGTAACTAAGAACAACCTCGAAGCTGCTGAAGAAATCGTTCGCCAGCTTCGCCTTCGTGACATCGGTGGAATCATCGTGGTCGACTTCATCGACATGGTCTTGGAATCAAACCGCGATCTAGTTTCACGTCGCTTGATGGAATGCCTAAGTCGCGACCGCACCAAGCACCAGGTTGCCGAAGTCACATCCTTGGGCTTGGTTCAGATGACTCGCAAGAAGCTGGGTATCGGTCTACTCGAGGCGTTCAGTGAGCCTTGCGAGGCTTGTGCCAGCCGTGGAGTGATCGTGCACCACGAACCAATCATGCGTTCAAAGAACAACTCTCACGAAGAGCAGCGTCCTCAGCAGCAAAAGCAGGGCAAGAAGAACCGCGGCAACGGCAATAACTCAAATGGTGGCTCTAACCAGCAGCCAAAGGTCGAAGCAGCCAAGGTGGTTACCCCTGAGCGCGCGGTTGAACTAAACAACGTGATTGGCAAGATTGCGGCTTCGACCGTAGCGGCGCATGAGGCCGCTGGCGAAGAGTCGCCAATCGTGTTGCCAACCTCAAAGATTTCTGATGAGTCGGCTCAGCCGGTTGAAACAGAGAAACTACTTGAAGCAGTTCTAGACGCCCTGCCAGAGCCTAAAGCTCCGGGTCAGGGTCGTCGCAAACCGCGTCGAGCAACAAGTGGGGCAGCAGCGGCACCCGTCGCTGACACCTCCAGTTCGGAAAATAAGGGTTAAATAGGTTTGACCCCAGCGCAAAGGCAATGTAGACTAAATCCTCGTTGCCTGCTGAGTTTTTTCGCACGAGCAATTTTCGCAGTAGTCCGCGCAGGCGGCCGCCAGGAGAAGGTGTCGGTAGGCACCATTGTGACTCTCGACCGTATTAAGGCCGACGCTAACGGCAAGATTGAGCTTCCAGCTCTTCTTCTAGTTGATGGTGACAAGGTCACTACCGACGCCAAGGCTCTTGCCAAGGTGAAGGTTACCGCTGAGGTCCTAAACGACCTTCGTGGCCCAAAGATCATCATTCAGAAGTACAAGAACAAGACCGGTTACAAGAAGCGTCAAGGCTTCCGTGCGGACCTAACCCGCGTCCAGGTCACCGAGATCAAGTAAGTAAAGGACTGATCCAAGATGGCATCGAAAAAGGGTGTAAGTTCCACTCGAAATGGTCGCGACTCAAACGCACAGCGCCTAGGCGTTAAGCGTTATGCAGGTCAGGAAGTAAACGCAGGCGAGATCATCGTCCGTCAGCGTGGTACCCACTTCCACCCAGGCGCAAACACTGGCAAGGGCAAGGATGACACCCTGTTCGCACTAGTTGCAGGCAAGGTTGAGTTCGGCACCAAGGGTGGCCGTCGCGTTGTAAACATCGTCGAGGCTGCGTAAGCGGTTCGAGTTTTTCTAGGGAGGCGAGCCTTTTGGCTCGCTTTTCCTGTTTCTAAAGCATTTTGAAAGGGGCTCACCATGGTTTCATTTGTTGACCAAGTGACGCTTCACCTTCGCGCGGGCGATGGAGGAGACGGTTGCGTCTCTGTTAAGCGCGAGAAGTTCAAGCCGCTTGCCGGCCCGGATGGCGCCGACGGAGGCAAGGGCGGTTCGATCAGCCTAATTTCTGATCCGAACGTAACCACTCTGCTTGACTACCACTTCCACCCACACCGTGCCGGTGGCGATGGTGGCGATGGTGCCGGAGACTTCCGCAACGGAGCTCATGGTGAAAGTTTGGTTCTTCCTGTTCCAGTCGGAACGGTTGTAAAGAACGAAAAGGGCGAAGTTGTCGCCGACCTCTCTGAGCCAGGCATGGAACTCGTCGTTGCCGAAGGAGGCATCGGAGGCCTTGGCAACGCTGCGCTATCAAGCTCGAAGCGTAAAGCTCCTGGTTTCGCGCTGTTCGGCGTGCCTGGATGGCGCGGAGACGTAATCCTTGAGCTAAAGACCGTTGCAGACGTTGCTCTGGTTGGTTACCCAAGCGCGGGTAAGTCATCCTTGATTGCTGCTTTGAGCGCGGCACGACCAAAGATTGCCGATTACCCATTCACCACTTTGCACCCGAACCTCGGTGTGGTTCAGGCTGGTCAGACCCGCTTCACCATTGCTGACGTGCCTGGTCTCATCGAAGGCGCCAGCGAGGGTAAGGGCCTCGGGCTCGAATTCTTGCGTCACGTTGAGCGCTGTGCGGCATTGCTGCACGTCATCGACTGTGCGACTCTTGAGCCGAACCGTGACCCGATTACGGACCTTGACAAGATCCTGAAGGAACTTGACGCCTACGAGGTTCCTGAAGGTCAGACCCCGCTCACCGAACGCCCGCAGTTGATCGCCCTAAACAAGGTAGATGTGCCAGACGCCAAGGAACTCGCAGAGTTCGTTCGACCAGACCTCGAGGCT
>JBEGKW010000024.1:0-15098 GCA_041183865.1 Actinomycetota bacterium
AATAGACCATCGGTCATACCGAAGTCGGTGGTCTTTGCAGCGAACTGGCTGCGGCCGGTTCCAGAACCGGTTGAGGTGTAGGTTAGGTCAACTCCACCAACGTTGGTCTTGCATGCCTGCATGATTCCGTTAGCGAATGACGAACCTGAAGACTTGAGGGTCGCAGCTGCAGATGCAGCGGTGCCGGTTAGGCCAACGGTGCCGACCAATGCTACTGCGGCTAGGATGCCGACTAGTGAGCGCTTCATTTATTTCTCCTTGTAAGAATGTGTATGTCTTGCGGACAGTTCTATTAGAGGGCTTAGAAGTTAACCGCTGTTCTTTACCTAATGACTACCAATCGACTAGTTGGTGAACTTCAGGTAACGAAACTCGACTAACCGAAGTGGCCGTTCACGTAGTCGTTGGTGCGAGGGTCGATTGGCTGCTCGAAAACCTGCTCGGTGGCGCCGAATTCAACGACGTGGCCTGGGTTTCCGTCTTCTGAAAGGAAGAACGCGGTCTGATCTGCAACGCGCTGTGCCTGCTGCATGTTGTGAGTCACGATAACGATGGTCATCTCAGGCGCGAGCTCGAGAATCGTCTCTTCTACGCGGCGTGTTGAGCCTGGGTCGAGTGCCGAACAAGGCTCATCCATGAGCAGCACTTCTGGGCCCATTGCAAGGGAGCGAGCAATGCACAAACGCTGCTGCTGACCACCAGAAAGTGAAAGCGCTGGGTCGTTCAAGCGATCCTTGACTTCGTTCCAGATTGAGGCACGGCGAAGTGAGGTTTCTACCAGTTCTTCCGTGTTGTCATGCTTGCGACCCGAAAGCTTCAGACCCGAAAGCACGTTCTCTTTGATGCTCATGGTTGGGAATGGGTTTGGCTTCTGGAAGACCATGCCCACGCTTAGACGTACCTTTACCGGGTCTACGCCGTCGCCATAGATGTCTTCACCGTCGAGCAACACCTTGCCACCAAAGCCAGCCGATGGGATTAGCTCGTGCATGCGGTTCAAAGTTCTGATGAAGGTTGACTTACCGCAACCCGATGGGCCGATCAACGCGGTCACCTGGTTGCTCGGGAAAGCAAGGTTTACATCCTTGAGTACGTGACGCTCACCGAACCAGACGTTTACGTCTTCGGCGCGAAGGTGATAGCTGAGGTTTGACATGATTTCCTTTACTTTCTTGCCTTGGTGCGATTGCGTGACGCGAGTCTTGCTGAAATGAACAGGATGGCTACGATCATCAAAATGACCAGGGCAGCGCCCCAGGCTCGCTTGATTGATTCATCGAAACCGAATGCGATGTAACCGAAAAGGTAGGTCGGCAGCGAGCCCATTTGGCCACTGAAGATATTTAGGTTGGTTCTGTCTGCTGCGAATGTGGTCAGAACCAGCGGGGCGGTCTCACCGATCACTCGAGCAACACCCAGCAAAACCGCAGTGACGATGCCCGACTTGGCGGCAGGTAGGGTTACCTGAACGAATGCGCGCCATGACGGAGCGCCCAGAGCGAGGGCACCGTTACGCAGCTCAGCCGGAACCAGGCGAAGCGCTTCTTCGGTCACGCGGGCGATAGTCGGCAACATCAGCGGGATTAGCGCGAGCGAACCTGTCCAACCGGCGTAGGTTGTGATTCCACTGGCGATAAACATCGCGTAGATAAACAAACCTGAAACCACCGAAGGAAGACCTGCCATTGCCTGCAATAGCGTGCGGATGATGCCCTTGCTCTTGCCTTGGGTTTCGGTTAGGTATACCGCGGTAGCCAAACCGAGCGGGACTGTCACGATGGTCGAGAGGCCAACGATCAGGAGGCTACCGACGATTGCGTGACCCACGCCGCCATACCCTAGTTCGGTGGTTGGCTGAATGTAGTAGTTGTTCTGGAAGATGAAACTTGGGCTAATCGCAGCTGCACCGTTGGAGATAACCGACCAAAGCACCGAGCCAAGCAAAACGAAGACAAACGAACTGAAGAAAATCGTGGCGACCACCAAAAGACTCTCAAGGATGCCTCGGCGGCCGTAAACCGAAACGCCAACCAGAGCCGCGGCGATGATTTGAATCGGCAGGAATACCGTGATTAGAGCCGCCATGAAATCGACGCCCGAAAGAACGATGAATCCGAGCGTAATTGCAGCCGGCAAGACTGAGGCCAGAGCCAGAGCGCCGAGAAACTTAGGTGACTTTCTAGACCAAGGCTGCGCGGTTTTCGGGCGAGCAACTGGGGTCAGGTCGATTACTTTCTCCATGGCTGAGCCTTTGCAACGATGTAGGAGGCGATTGAGTTGATGATCAGAGTGAAGATGAACAGAACCAGACCGGCAGCCATCAATGCACTTACTTCACTCGGGTTAGCTTCACCGAACTTGGAGATAATCATCGAGGCAACCGAACCACCTCGCGCCTGCAGGACATCAAACCAGTTGATGTTGAAGCTGATGTTCAATACATAAAGAACAGCCACGGTTTCACCGAGCGCGCGCCCCAGGCCGAGCAACACGCCACCGATTACACCGCCCGATGCGGTTGGCAGAATCACCTTGCGGAAAGTCGACTCACGGTTACCCCCGAGAGCCAACGACGCATTGATAATGTCGCGATCCATCTGACTGAAGATTTCTCGGGTAATCGAGGCGATGATCGGAACGATCATTACTGCTACAACGATTCCGGCGATGAAAGGGCTGCGCAGGTAGTTCTCTTCAGGGTTGCTGAAGATTGGAATCCAGCCGAGTGACTGGTGAAGCATCTTGGCCCAGCCAGCGGCTACCGGCGAGAAAACAAAGGCACCCCAAAGGCCCAGAACGATCGAAGGAATCGCGGCCAGGAGGTCGACGATGGTGGTCACGGCCTTCGCGATTGGCTTAGGAGCCATGAACTCAATGAAGTAGGCGATCGAGATAGCCAGCGGAACGGCGATTACGACACCGATGATTGAGATCAGAATCGAACCCCAAAGCATCGGGCCAAGCTGGTAAGTCTCTGGGGTCGCGGCAGAGTTCCAGGTGCTTCCGAAGGCGAAGTTGAGAATGCCCTGCTGTTCGAATGCTGGCCAGGCTCGGCCAACCAAGAAAATCAAGATTAGGGCAATGATCACAAATGATGAGTAGGCAGCAGCGCGGGCTACGCCGAAGAAGATTCGGTCGGCCTTGGCAAAGGGTTTAGTCGCGAGTTTGCGGCGCTGGTTTGAGTCTGCATTCACAGTCATGACTCAATACTTGAATCTCGACGTGTACTGAACCTTTTTAGCAGGTGAACGGAAGGTGAATTACTTGGCGTTTTCTGACTTAAATTGCCGGAAGTTCGGCTCTTGCATCGTCTTCACTCATGCCGCTGGCACAAAGCAAATCTACCAAGAGCGGACGAAGCAGCAAGAGCACGCTCGCCTCGCGAATTTGATCAGCAATGCCAAACTTCTTCGGGTCTAACTGGTGGATGATTTCGACGAAAGCTTCCTGGGCATCGTGCAGCTGCTCGGCACTCTCGAGGCCCTGCGAAAGCAGTTTGGTGGCATCAGATATCTGTTCGAATAGGTCGGCCAAGTATGGGCGTGCAACGCCGTCGCGAACCAAGAAATCCACTCGGCGAACCACTACTCGCAGGTTTCGAGTCGCCAAATCCATGCCTCGCATAAGGCGAACCTGGCCAGAAAGTTCATCGCGATACTTACGCAAGAAAGGTGACACTCGAGAGATAGCGATTGCGCTGTCGAGCGACATGCGCCAGTTGTCTACCAGCGGCTGAGATCTGCGAACTCGAGTCAGGGCTTCGTCAACGATTGCCACGTCGACGTTGCGAACCGCCAGTTTCAGAGCATCGAGCGAGTCGAGGAAGATGTCGAAGAGCTTGCCGGCATCCTTTGCAGCAAGGCCACGTGGGTCACGCGGGATGATGGCCGTAAACAGCAGCGCGGTGGCTCCACCGATCACTCCATCCAAGCTTCGAATGAATGCCCCACCTTCAGGGGCAGGCATGATGTAGACCAGCATGGCCTGGATGCCCACGGTTAGTGCGAAGGCCGCCGAACCGGAGATGAGTCGTGCCGCCGTGAGCGCGATCAGCAATACCAAAGACATTTGCCAGAGACCTTGGCCGATTACCAGGAGCAAGACTTCACTTAGCGCGATGCCGATAATCATGCCGGTGGCGGTCGAAATAATGCGTCTTGGTCTTGCATCGCGGGTGAAACCGAGAGCCGTAATCGCGACGGTAACCGAAAAGATCGGGTTGGCATGGCCTAGCACCAGGTGAGCAAAGGCAAAGCTCGCCGTGGCGGCCAAAACGATTTGAATAATGGCCGGTGCAGACTCGATGACACGACGCACAGACTCGTTGAGACTCCAACGCATCAGTGCTTTCCGCCCATCAACAACTTCGGAATCTTCGGCACATCATTTGCCTTGCCGGCACTCTGCGGAACGATCACTTCTTGACTCGCCGCCAAGTCGCCGAGACCGGTTCTTACAATCAGAGGAGCGCCTTCGGGAACCGCTCGAAACAGCAGCGCAAGGGCGATTGGCCCCATTTCGTGGTGTTGACCAACCGAGGTTACTTTGCCGCGTGCGCTGGCATTGCCCTCGATAAAGATCTCATCCCCCTCTTCAGGGAGGGCGTGCCCAGACCCATCCAGGTGCAAGAAAGTTAGTCGGCGCGGTGGGTGACCGAGGTTGTGGACCTTGGCCACGGTTTCTTGACCTCGGTAGCAACCCTTGCTCATGTGAACGGCGGTTGATAACCAGTCGAATTCGTGAGGCAAAGCCTTGTCGTCGACCTCACCGAGCTGGCGTGGTCGGTGAGCCGCGATGCGCAACGCGTCATAGGCCATGGTGCCAGCCGGTTCAAAGTCTTTGAATACCCCATCGACAGCGGCGTTGGCGACCAAAGTTTCGGTCCATGGCCACTTGGCCGGCCAGGCTCGCGAATAGCGCACGCCACCGGTGACCACTCCTGGCCAAGGGTCAACCCAGGTGAGGCTCACGCCGTTTGATTCGGCTGCCTGATCGAGTTCTGGTTTCGCGTTTTCGCCGCGCACCAAGCGCCCAATGACTGCGAAGTCATTCGAGCGGTCGGCGATCTCGACCTTCATACGGAAAACCATCTTGCTCAACCATTTGAGTAAAGGTTCGCGACCGGCTTCTTCAACAACCAACCAGGATGTCTGGCCATCATCCAAGAAGTGAATTACCTGCTCGATGTGACCGTTTGGGTCTAGCAACAGTGCCTCGGCGCTTTGGCCGGGTTTCAAGTTCTTCAGGTTCTGGCTCAACAGAGAGTGCAGCCAGTCCAAACGGTCAGGGCCAGTGACGGTGATGATGCCGCGCTGGCCAAGATTGACCGCAGCGGTTCCTTCGGAGAGCTTTCGCTGTTCGATTAGTGGGTTAGCGAAACTGCCCTTAACCTCACTGGCCATGACTATTCGACTCGTTCGAGGCGGGCCGAAGCGTGCGGCTTTAGTTCGGCACCGGGCATTGAGATTTCCCAGACCCAGAGCAGTGCGTTTTCAACCAAACCGTAAAGTCGGGTCGAGTGACGATAGGTCTTCGCTGTGTCGAAAGCAGCACCCGATGCCGAGGCTAGGTCGACTCGAGCACCCTTGATTTTGCCGTTGTAAAGCTCGGCCACGCCGCCAGGGTGAAGCATCGAAACCTGGATGTCGAAGCCGCCCTCTTTATTGCGCAGGGTTTCGAGGTCTTCGTGAGACTTGAGGCTCGGTTCGCCAACACCAGGCAAAAGGCCCGGACCGTGATCGGCCGGCTCTGACTTGCGAGCCAGACGCCAGTATCCGATTTCGCTCGGTAGGGCCGTGCCTGGTTCGCCGATTAGCTCGGCAGAAGAGATGTAAGTGATCGCGTTGCTGCCATCGTGGGCAAATTCGACGCGCTGTCTGAATTCGTGATCGGTCGGAGCGTCATCCGAGTCCTTGTCTTTATAACTGATCACTCCGGTGCCCTCCCACCTGCCAATTAGGAAAGCGAAGGGGGTTAGCTCAAGCGGCAGACCCTCAGGAAGGACGAACAACTATTTCTGACCCTTGAATAGCTTGTAAAGGACTAGTACTGACACGCCCGCAATTGCGAGGCCAGCCAAGACCAAAAGGCCAGTGAAGAAGATTTCTAGTGCTAGCAACATGTTTAAAGTTTAGCCCTTCAAGAAAACGAAAAGACTCGCCAAGGCAAGAATCAGATAACTTCCGCCACCGGCATAAATGAGCTCACGGACGAAGCCCTCCGGAGCTGCTTTGATGAGGTGCGCGATCGAAACCGAAGCGATTGAACCGGCCAGAATTGCGCCGAACCAGACAAAGGCCTGCTCTGCATGCGAGTTCTGCATTGCGGCGAGCGCGAGACCGAGCACGACCAACCAAATGACCGTGACACGAATCCAACTCTTGCTCACCTGTCAATCATGCCTTACAGCCCAAGGTTTCTGCGGTTAGACTTAGGTAAGCGATTCGAAAGAAGCTCATGGCTCAACTACTTGTTCTTACTGCCACGGCAGAGCAACAAGTTATGCCTGCGCTCAGCCTGTTGAGTCACCGGGTTCGCCAAATTCCCGCAGAGCCGGCAAGTTTGGTAAATGCCCCTGCCGCAGACCTTATTTTCTTGGATGCCCGCCGCGATTTGGCCGGGGCCAAAGCACTAGCCAAGATACTTCACACCACCGGCCTTTCAGCTCCATTAATTTTGATCGTGACTGAGGGCGGCCTCGCTGCCATAAATGCCGAGTGGAAAGCGGCAGACATCATCCTTGAAAGCGCCGGCCCAGCCGAAATTGATGCGCGCATTCGACTCGCTCTCACTCGCGTTGTAGAGACCGAACGCTCAGAGAAGATTCATGCCTCGGGCGTCGTAATTGACGAGGCCAGCTACTCGGCGAAGGTTAGCGGTCGCACCCTGGACCTCACCTACAAAGAGTTTGAACTACTTCGCTTTTTGGCGCAGCATCCAGGTCGAGTGTTTACCCGCGAGCAGCTGTTGAGCGAAGTTTGGGGTTATGACTACTTTGGTGGCACTCGAACCGTTGATGTTCACATTCGACGATTGCGCGCCAAGCTCGAAGAACTTGATTCTCTAATTGGTACAGTTCGCAACGTCGGCTACCGTTTCAACACCGAGCCAGAGCACCAATTCAGCGACGCTGCTTACTAAAGGTTTACCCTTTGGCAACCTAGCCGTGGCAAGATTGCAGTTATGTCTTCAGAAGAAACCATGGCCATCAACCTGCCACAGTCGGTTGATAACTTTGCCGCTGACCGCTTCTTAGATCGCGAGCTCAGCTGGCTAGCATTCAACCAGCGAGTGCTCGAAATGGCCGAAGACCCGAAGCTTTACCTCCTCGAGCGAGTCAACTTTCTTGCGATTTTCGCTTCGAACCTCGATGAGTTCTTCATGGTTCGCGTTGCCGGGCTCAAGCGCCGCATCGCCACCGGGCTTGCCATCACCTCTGCTTCTGGGCTTTCACCTCAAGAAGTTCTAACTCAAATCAGCGTCGAGGCTCACCGACTTCAAGAGCGTCACGCCAAGGTTTTCATCGACGACATCAAGCCTCAGCTTAAAGAAAAGGGCATCAAAGTCGTCCGTTGGGCCGCGCTCGAAGAATCTGAAAAGGCATCGCTCGGCGAATACTTTCAGAACCAGATCTTCCCGGTCCTGACTCCCCTGGCTGTTGACCCGGCCCACCCGTTTCCATACATCTCGGGCCTGTCACTGAACCTGGCTGTGGTTATTCGCAACAACTCGACCGGCAAAGAGCACTTTGCTCGTGTCAAGGTTCCACCACTGCTTCCACGCTTCGTTCGAATTCCGGGTAACACCGGCGTCCAGGATGTGCGTTTTGTACCTCTGGAAGACATCATCGGCGAGTTTTTGGGCCAGCTCTTCCCTGGCATGGAGGTTTTGCAGCACCACACCTTCCGTGTCACCAGAAACGAAGACCTCGAGGTCGACGAGGATGAGGGTGAGAACCTTCTGGTTGCTCTCGAGAAAGAGCTGCTTCGCCGTCGCTTTGGCCCACCGGTTCGCCTAGAGGTCGCCAACGATATCAACCCTCAGGTGCTCGAGCTACTCATCCGTGAACTCGACATCAATGAAGAAGACGTTTACCACCTGCCATCTCCGCTAGACCTAACCGGCTTGTTTGAGATCAGTGGCATCAAGCGCCCGGAACTGCACTTTCCTCCTCACCAGGTCATCACCAATCGCTTCTTGAAGCCGGTTGAAGATGACACCATCAGCATCTTCAATGCCATGCGTCAGCGTGACATTTTGCTGCACCACCCATACGAGTCTTTCGCCACCAGCGTTCAGGCGTTCGTCGAAGAAGCAGCCGCCGACCCGAAGGTCTTGGCCATCAAGCAGACCCTATATCGCACCTCTGGTGACTCACCAATCGTGGATGCGCTGATCGCAGCAGCTGAGGCCGGCAAGCAGGTTCTGGCTTTGGTTGAAATCAAGGCGCGTTTCGACGAGCAGAACAACATCGCCTGGGCTAGAAAGCTAGAGCAGGCTGGTGTGCACGTGGTTTACGGCATCGTGGGTCTAAAGACGCACTGCAAGTTGGCTCTGGTGATTCGCCAAGAAGGCAACCAGCTGCGACGCTATTGCCACATCGGCACCGGAAACTACAACCCAAAGACCGCTCGTTTCTACGAGGACTACGGAATTCTCACTTCGCGCGAAAGCGTCGGTGAAGACCTAACCAAGCTTTTCAACCAGCTATCGGGCTACGCGCCAGACGCGACCTTTAAGACCCTGTTGGTTTCACCTAACGGCGTGCGAGAAGGCCTAACCGAACGCATCGAACGCGAAATCGAGTTCAAGCGTGAAGGCAAGCCGGCACACATCAGCTTGAAGATGAACTCTCTCGTCGATGAGCAGATTATCGACTCGCTCTATCGCGCCTCTTGTGCCGGCGTAACGATCGACGTGTTGGTTCGCGGCATGTGCGCCTTGAAGCCTGGCGTGCCGGGTCTTAGCGAGAACATCCGGGTTCGCTCGGTTCTAGGTCGCTACCTAGAGCACTCGCGAATCTTCTCGTTCACCGGCGGCGGCGACCCTGCGGTGTTTATCGGTTCGGCCGACATGATGCACCGAAACCTAGACCGTCGAGTTGAAGCATTGGTTCGACTTTCGCAGCCAGATCACATCCGTGAAATGAATGCTCTGTTCGAACTTGCCATGTCTGACGCTGCTGCCACCTGGCACCTCGGCGCGGATGGCGCGTGGACCCGCCACCAGTACGACCACAACGGGCAGCCTCTGATTGACGTTCAAGACAAGACCATGCAGGATGTCTACGCGAAGAGAAACGCTCGCTAGATATGACGATTTACGCAGCAGGCGCCCTGCTTTGGCGCGAGGTTTCTGGCCAACTTCTCGTGGCCGTGATTCATCGAGCACGCTACGACGACTGGAGTTTCCCGAAGGGAAAACAAGATCCGGGAGAGTGCCTGCCTGAAACCGCGGTTCGCGAAATCCGTGAAGAAACCGGCCTGAAGATCAAGCTCGGTGTACGCCTCAAGGTTGTGAACTACACGGTCGGTGAGAACATCCCAAAGGAAGTTCACTATTGGGCTGCCCGCGTGAGCGACAGTGCTCTGGCGAAGTCGAAGTTCAAACCGAGCGAAGAAGTAGCCGAGGTCACCTGGAAGACCCCCGAGGATGCTCGCCGCGTTCTTACTTATGAATTCGATCAGCAGGTCTTGGACGAGTTGATGGCACTCTACGTGCAGAAGTCGCTTCGCACCAAGCCGGTAATCATTTTGCGTCACGCCAAGGCCACCCCGCGCTCTGATTGGAAAGGCGGCAAGGGATTGGACGACGGTCACCGCCCATTGCTGCCGGCAGGAGCACTTCAAGCCAATGCGCTGGTTCCACTGCTAGGTGCTTTTGCGCCACAGCGCCTGATTACCAGCACCTGGGTGCGCTGCAAGACCACGCTGGCGCCTTACGCAAAGCGACGCAAGATCAAGCTAATCGAACGCTCACAACTGAGTGAACTTGGCAATGCTAACGGGCCTCAGCGCACCGAAAAAGTGGTTCACGACATCGTCGAGGACGGTCGCTCAGCGGTTCTTTGCACCCATCGGCCGGCACTGCCAACCATCGTTGGCGCTCTTGCCGGATACGGTTCAGGGGCACAGGCAGCCTTGTTGCAAGCCACTTTGGCCCTAGCCCCGGGTGACCTCACAGTGCTTCACATGACCCCAGCAAAAGCCGGAGTCAAGCGCAAGATCGTGGCCATCGAGACTTACACGCCCGGCCCGCCGGCCAACTAGGTCATAGCCAATCGCAACCCCGCGGGGAACAATATCGTCTGACCAGAGATTGATTAGATCATGAACGAAATGCTCAGCGCAGGTCTTCCGGTTCTCAAGAATCGCGCTGGGCTTCCCGCGCTCTGCCTCGTCACCGGAGCCACCGGTTACATCGGCGGCCGTCTGGTTGTCGAACTTCTAAATCACGGCTACCGAGTTCGCGTTTTGGCGCGTAATCCGGAGCGCCTGAAAGACCATCCTTGGATCAATAAGGTCGAGGTTGCATCGGGTGACGCAAACGATGAGTTTGCCCTGACTCAAGCGATGCAGGGCGTCGACGTGGCCTACTACCTGCTGCACGCGTTGATGTCGAAGGATGATTTCGAGGTCAAGGAACGAAAGCTTGCCGAACACTTCGTGAAGTGCGCCAAAACGGCCGGTGTTGGCCGAATCGTTTACTTAGGTGGCATCATCGCTCCGAGCGAAGAGCTGTCGCCACACATGCAATCACGCGCAGACACCGGCGAAATTTTGCGCTCTTCTGGAATCCCAACCATCGAGCTTCGCGCGGCAGTGGTTATCGGTTCCGGTTCAGCTTCATTTGAAATGCTGCGCTACCTCACCGAGCGCCTGCCAATCATGACCGTTCCAAAGTGGGTTCAGGTCAGGATTCAACCAATCGCGGTTAGAGACGTGCTTCGCTACCTTGTTGGTGCCGCAGCGATCGACCCGAAGATAACCGGCGCCTTCGATATCGGCGGACCAGAGATCTACACGTACAAACAAATGATGGAAAAGTATGCCGAGGCCGCGGGGCTTCGAAAGCGCATCATCATCCCAGTTCCAGTGCTCACCCCGAGACTTTCAAGCGGCTGGGTTGGTCTAGTCACGCCAGTGCCGTATACGCTAGCCCGCCGACTAGTGGCCAGTCTCAAGAACGAAGTGATCGTCAACGACGACTCGATTCGCAAGCTGATTCCAGACCCGCTTGGCGGGTTAACCCCCTTTACCAAGGCCGTACAACTGGCGCTGACCAAGATCAAGGACGCCCGAGTCGAGACGCGCTGGACTAACGCGTCGTTCCCCGGTTCACCATCAGAGCCTTTGCCTACCGACCCAAACTGGGCCGGAGGCTCTCTCTACGAAGACGTGCGAGTGGTCGAATCAACTGACTCTGCCGAAACCGTCTGGAAGCGCATCGAGGCAATTGGTGGCGATAACGGCTATTCGACGGCCACCTGGGCTTGGCGCCTTCGCGGTCTTGCCGACAAGTTGGTCGGTGGCGCAGGGCTACGTCGTGGGCGCCGTGACCCGAATACCTTGCTGGTGGGCGATGCCCTAGATTTCTGGCGAGTCGAGGCGCTCGAGCGTCCTAGCCTGTTGAGACTGCGGGCCGAAATGCGCATGCCGGGTTTGGCTTGGCTGGAGTTCAAGGTACAGGCGAAACCCGACGGCGGCAGCACGGTCACCCAACGTGCCATTTATGCACCAAAGGGCCTGCTCGGTCACGCCTACTGGTGGTCGGTCTGGCCGATGCACGGATTGGTGTTTCCGTCAATGGCTAAGTCGGTGGCCACCGGTCGTCGCTAGTTAGACTGGCTGGATGAAACGCAACTATTGGGCCGGAATTGCCCTGCTCTCGGTCGCCGTAGTTTGGGGTGCCGCTTTCGTTTTGATGAAGGACGCCATTGAGCGTCAACCCCTTTATGACTTTCTTGCAGTTCGTTTCACCCTTGCCACCATCATCATGGTTGCTGTTCGCCCACAGGTACTCAAAGCCTTCGACAAAGAGCTCTTGAAGAAGGGCCTGATTCTGGGCTTGCTGTTGAGCGGTGGTTACATCACTCAAACCATCGGCCTCTCAATGACCACCGCGGCCATCACCGGATTTATCACCGGACTTTATGTAGTTCTAACTCCAATCCTTGGTTGGTTGGTACTCGGTCAAAAGGCTGGCAAAAAGGTGGTCTGGGGCGTAACCCTTGCCACCCTGGGCCTGGCGCTGATTTCAATCAACGGCGTGAGTGTCGAAGTGGGGCAGATCTGGGTAATCCTCTGCGCACTGCTATTTGCCGCGCACATCGTTGGCCTTGGCGCGTGGAGCAAGGGGCTCAACGCCTACGCCCTAACCGTCATTCAACTGGCGGTTGTTGCCGCAGTGAGCTGGATCGGCGCGGTTCCAGACGGCGTGCAGATGCCGGTTGACTTCGACGGTTGGTTCGCGATTTTCTTCACCGCTGTCTTCTCGACTGCCGTTGCATTCTTCGTTCAAACCTGGGCGCAGGGCCACATGGATGCCTCTCGGGTCGCTATCATCTTGACCAGCGAGGTGGTTTTCGCAGCAGTGATTTCGGTGGCTGTCGGTCAAGAAGTGTTGCAGTTCAAGACCATCCTGGGTGGTTTGATCATGATTGCCGCGATGCTGCTGGTTGAATGGCCGAGTCGCAAACCGCACACTGACACCGTTGCTGTTCGCGGCGGATTGGCTCGCAGTGGTTTTGGCGAGACCGGCGAAGCGCTGTACCTAAACTCTGGTTTCACCTACGACTCAGCCGAGCAGGCCGAGTCTTCATTCAAGGAAGAAACCGAACACCACCTCTACAGCCGTTTCTCAAACCCGACCGTGGCGATGTTCGAAGACCGCCTAGCTGCGATCGAAGGCGCCGAAGCGTGCTTCGCGACCAGCTCGGGTATGTCTGCCATGTTTGCCTCGGTTGCCTGCTTGGTCAAGCAGGGCGACCACGTGGTTGCTTCGGCATCGATGTTCAGTTCTTGCTACGTCGTGCTCACTGAAATCTTGCCTTCTTGGGGCGTTACCTTCGAGCTAGTCGAAGGCACCGACGAGAAGGATTGGGCGAAGGCGCTAAACAAGCCGACCCAAGTTGTCTTCATCGAGTCACCGTCTAACCCGCTGATGGAAATCGTCGACATTGCCATGGTCAGCAAGTTGGCGCACAAGGTTGGCGCAACCGTGATTGTTGACAACGTAATGGCCTCACCGGTCATGCAGAAGCCTCTAGAGCTAGGCGCTGACGTAGTCATGTATTCGGCAACTAAGCACATTGACGGCCAGGGCCGCGTGCTTGGTGGTGCCATCCTTGGCACTCGCGAATACATCAAGACCAAGGTCATGCCATTTGCCCGTCACACCGGGCCATCTATGAGCGCATTCAACGCCTGGGTGCTACTGAAGTCTCTAGAGACCATGACCATGCGCGTTGAGCGCATGAATGAGAACGCCCTCAAGGTCGCTGAATTCTTGTCGAAGCAAAAGGGCATCAAGCTCGTTTCTTACCCAATGCTCAAGTCACACAAGGGCTACGCACTTGCCAAGAAGCAGATGGGCGGCGGCGGTTCGACCGTTGCTTTCGCCATCGATGGCGACAAGGCCGCCACCTTCAAGTTCATGAATGCGCTCAAGGTAATCGACATCTCGAACAACCTTGGCGATAGCAAGTCGCTGATCACTCACCCGGCTTCGACCACTCACCGTCGACTAACCCCTGAGGTTCAGGCGGCGATGGGAATCACCGAGAACCTAATGCGTCTTTCGGTCGGCCTTGAGCACGCTGACGACTTGATTCACGACCTAAAGCAGGCTCTTAGCGCTTAGCCTTTGCCGCCTGGTTGGCAATCTTGTCGATAGCGGCACGGATGCTGGCCGGGCGACAAGCGAAGTTGATTCTCACAAACTGACCATAGGCTTCGCCGTGCTCGTCTCCGGGCACGAATGAAACCTTCTCTTTAGCAAGCAACAGCGCTGCCGGCTTATCACCGAGGTTTAACGAGCTGAGGTCTAGCCAGGCGAGGTATCCGTTTTCAGGCAGGTGGAAGTCAACTGTTGGCAACTTCTCGGCGATCTCGGCAGCAAGCAATTTACGCGAGTCGGCGAGCGTCATCATGGTGCCCTTCAGCCAAGCGTCGCCATTCTCGAAGGCTTCGGCCATGGCAAAAGCACCGAGCAAGGATGAACGCCAGTGCATCGCCTCCGGTAGGGCCGCTACCTTCGCGCGAACCTCGTCACTCTGAGTCACGATAATCGAGGCCTTTAGGCCCGCGAGGTTGAAGGTCTTGCTCGCCGCGGTGATGGTGACGCCGGTGGCCTTGGCTTCATCCGAGACCGAAAGGTAAGGGGTGAAGATTTCACCCGGGTAGGCCATGGGCGCGTGAATCTCGTCGCTAATAACGAGCACGCCATAGTGAGCGGCCAAACCGGCTAGTTGGCGAAGCTCGTTGGCGGTGTGCATGCGACCAACCGGGTTTTGCGGGTTGCACATCAAGAAGAACTTTGCACCGGCTTTGAAAGCCTTTTCGATGGCGGCAAGGTCGAGGCGCCAGAGAGTTACCGGCTTTTCGAAGGTGTCTGGGTTCTCGGCAGTCGGGCCACCGACCTTTTCGCGAATCAACGGTGCGTCGACGACCTGCATGCCGACTTCTTTGATCCATTCGTAGAACGAGTGATAGACCGGCGAATTGACTACTACTTGGTCGCCCGGCTTGCCAGCGGCACGCAAGATTTCGACAGCACCAACACCGACATCGGTTGCGATGCGAACGTCAGCAGGTTCGACAGTCCAGCTCCAATGGCGCTTTGCAAAACCAGCAAATGCCTCGCCAACCTCCGGCACAGGACCGAGGTAACCGATGTCCGAACGGGTGATGAAGTCGATCAGCAGCGATTTTATGCCTGGGGCGATCTCGTAATCCATCTCGGCGACGTGCATAGGCAAGACATCGCGGTTGAATCGACGCCACTTTGAACTGTGACGTTCGCGCAGTTCTTCGATCGGGCGGAGTTCGGTAGGTAGGTTAGGCATCTAACGATTATCGCAGTGAACTATTTGATTCGCT
>JBEGKW010000025.1:0-24199 GCA_041183865.1 Actinomycetota bacterium
TGCGGCTTGGCAGAACGGTAGGTTCCTGGGTGCGGCCGTCGTAGTTGTCCTGGAAGTCGACGGTGTCTTCGTCGATGTCTCGAACCATCTCCATGGCCAGCTGGGCCATGCGGCACTCGGTGTATCGAGGTGCAGCGGCAGGGTCGTTACCCGGTGAACCAAAGTTACCCTGACCCGAGATCAACGGGTAGCGAAGGTTCCAGTCTTGGGTCAAACGAACCATGGTGTCATAAATGGCGCTGTCACCGTGTGGGTGGAACTGACCCATTACGTCACCGACGACGCGTGAACACTTCGAGAACTGCTTGTCTGGGCGGTAGCCACCGTCGAACATTGCGTAAATGACGCGGCGGTGAACCGGCTTTAGACCGTCTCGAACGTCTGGAAGTGCGCGGCCCACGATAACGCTCATTGCGTAGTCGAGGTAGCTGCGCTGCATTTCGACCTGAAGGTCGACCTGCTCGATGTTGTCGCGTAGTGCTGGCACGTTGGTAGTTTCGTCAGCCATGATGTCTCTTCTCTAAATCTCTCGGATGTCGGCGGCCTAGATGTCTAGGAAGCGGACGTCCTTCGCGTTCTGCTGAATAAAGGTTCGACGTGCGTCAACGTCTTCACCCATGAGGGTTGAGAAGACTTCGTCGGCGATAGCTGCATCTTCGAGAGTTACCTGAAGCAGGGTGCGCTGGTCTGGGTCCATGGTGGTGTCCCAAAGCTCGTCGTAGTCCATTTCACCAAGACCCTTATAACGCTGGATCGAGTTCTCCTTTGGAATGCGCTTGCCGGCTGCGGCACCTTCGGCAAGGGCCTTGTCGCGTTCGGCATCCGAGTAGACATACTGGTGGTCGGCGTTTGACCACTTGATCTTGAACAGTGGTGGCTGCGCTAGGTAGACGTAGCCGTGCTCGATAAGTGGGCGCATGTAGCGGAACAACAGGGTGAGGATCAGGGTGCGGATGTGCAGACCGTCGACATCGGCGTCGGCCATCAAAATGCACTTGTGGTAGCGGGCCTTGGTCACGTCGAACTCTTCACCGATGCCGGTGCCGAATGCGGTGATGATGGCCTGAACTTCGGCGTTGCCAAGGGCACGGTCTAGACGTGCCTTCTCGACGTTGAGCACCTTTCCGCGAAGCGGAAGGATTGCCTGGGTCTCTGGGTTGCGGCCACGAACAGCCGAACCACCCGCCGAGTCACCCTCAACTAGGTAGATTTCCGAAAGCTCAGGGTTGCGGCTCGAGCAGTCACGAAGCTTGCCTGGCATGCCGCCCGACTCGAGCAGACCCTTACGACGGGTTGCTTCACGAGCCTTGCGAGCGGCGTGGCGAGCGGTGGCAGCCTGGATGGCCTTGCGAACGATCTCCTTGGCAACGTTTGGGTTGCGACCCAACCAGTCACCAAACTCTTCGTTAACCACGCGCTGCACAAAGGCCTTTGCCTCGGTGTTGCCCAGCTTGGTCTTGGTCTGGCCTTCGAACTGTGGCTCGGCAAGCTTCACCGAGATCACACAGGTTAGACCTTCGCGGCAGTCGTCACCCGAAAGGTTTTCGTCCTTCTCTTTGAGCAGGTTCTTCTCGCGAGCGTACTTGTTGAGCAAGGTGGTGAGAGCGGCACGGAAACCCTCTTCGTGGGTTCCACCCTCGTGGGTGTTGATGGTGTTCGCGTAGGTGTGAACGCTCTCGTTATAAGCGTTGGTCCACTGCATCGCGATTTCGACCGACATGTTCTTCTCTTTGGTCTCAGACTCGAAAGAGATGATTTCTTCGTTGACGATCTCTGACTTCTTCGAAACGTTTAGGTATTCGACGTAGTCTTTTAGGCCGTTTTCGTAGTGATAGGTGTCGCTGCGACCGCTGCGCTCATCCGAGATCGAAATCTTGAGGCCCTTGTTCAAGAAGCACATCTGCTGGAAGCGCTGGCGAAGGGTCTCGTAGTCGTACTCGACGGTTTCGAAAATTTCTGGGCTGGCAAGGAACTCGATGGTGGTTCCGGTGTAGTCGGCTGGCTCACCCTTGGCTAGCGGGGCGTCAGGCACACCGATCTGGTAGCTCTGGTTCCAAAGGAAGCCCTCGCGAGCAACCTGAACCTTTAGCTTGGTTGAAAGTGCGTTAACTACCGAAGCACCCACACCGTGAAGACCACCAGAAACGGCATAACCGCCGCCGCCGAACTTTCCACCTGCGTGAAGAATAGTCAAAACAACCTGAACGGTTGAGATTCCCTCGGTCGGGTGAACAGAAACTGGGATGCCTCGGCCGTTGTCCTTACAGCGGATCCAGCCATCCTTGGTGATAGTGACCTCGATGGTGTCACAGTGACCGGCGAGTGCCTCATCGACAGAGTTGTCGACGATTTCATAGACGAGGTGGTGAAGACCACGGGGACCAGTGGAGCCGATGTACATACCTGGGCGCTTGCGCACCGCTTCAAGGCCTTCAAGAACCTGGATGTTTCCGGCCTCGTAGCTTGTGTCGCCGCCCTTAGCGGTTTCTGATTCAGTCGACATATTCGGTTGTAACTCCTTCTAATCCCCCCAGGGAAAAATCCCTGAGTATTCACCGTTAGGCCCTATAGAACTGCAGTGATCTCACTGACTGATATTCGGGGTGGTTAACTTACAAGAATTTTACCGTTGAGGGCAGACATTTATTGGGATATCGGGGCTATCCGTACGTGTCGCGAGGGCCTCTTCCGGGCACCGATCTTGGGCCCTTTTTCCAACTTGGAGCGTCTGGTCCGAGGAGCTTCAAACTTGTGATTTCAACCCCCGGATGTGCCTCTTTGATCATCTCGAGAATTTGCGTTTGCATGAGGCGCAATTGGGTCGCCCACGCGGTTGATTTACACCGAATGGTTAGCGTTCCGTTGATCAGGGCCTCTGGTTGGGTCGCGGCCGCGTTTGATTCGCCAACGATTTTCGACCAGTTATTGAAGAGTTCGGCCTCGGCTAATTGTGATTCCCAGCGAAAAGACTTCAGCAGGTCATCGACACCCGAACCCACCCTGATGGGGTCGCGGCCCGGTTCGAATGGGCGAGAGTTCTTTTTGGCGGCCTTTTCGGCAATGCGCTTGGCATCGCGGCTAAGTCGGCCGGTCACCGCTTCGCGCATGCGCCAATAAAACTCCTGGGCGAAATCGTTCTTCTCAGCCATTGGTCACCTCGCCTTGTTTCACGTGAAACACGGTGGCGATTAACTCTTCCGGAACATCCTCGGCAACTGCTGCGGTAATCAATACCTGCTCGTTGTTGGCGACCATCCCTGCCAGACGCGACCGGCGGCCGGCATCTAGCTCGGCAAATACATCATCCAAGATCAAAATCGGGTCACCGGTACGGGTTTCGGCGCGCAGAAGTGCAATCGAGGCAAGGCGCAGAGCGAGTGCATAAGACCAGCTTTCGCCGTGACTTGCGTAACCCTTGGCCGGCAAGCTGCCAAGCATCAACACGAGGTCGTCGCGGTGTGGGCCAACCAGGGTGATGCCGCGCTCCATTTCCTTGCCGCGCACGGCCGCAAGCTTTTCGGCGTACAAACCCTCAATTTCGGCGCGATCGGCGGTTTGGATGTACTCGAGATCCTCGGTGTCATCGTCATCGCCCCAGCCAGATGGGATCTTGGTCCCCAAAAGTGAGCTCTTTACCAGGATGCGCGGCTCATTATTGGCGGTCGCAATCGACTGATATGCCTCGAATAGATGCGGCCGCAGGCGCTCGACCAAATCAACTCGAGCGGCAATGATCTCTGAACCGTATGAAATGAGGCTCTGGTCCCAAGCATCGAGCGTGCTCAGGGCGCTGCCTTTCGCCCCCGTTTGTCTTGCCGTCTTCAACAGGGTGTTGCGCTGCTTCAAGACCCGGTCGTAATCGCTATAAACCCCTGCAAATCTAGGCCAAACCTGAACCACGAGTTCATCAATGAAGGCGCGCCGATTGGTAGGGTCACGTTTGACGATGTCTAGATCCTCGGGCGCAAAGGTAACCGAGGTAACCAATCCGAGGATGTCGCGCACGCGCGGCACCGGCGATTTATTTACGCGAGCCTTGTTTGGGCTGTCGCGATTTAGCTCGAGTTCAACAAGGATGTCGCGATCGGCATGACTGGCCATCGCTCGCACCGCTGCCTGCGGTTGATCTTGCCTGATTAGCGGAAGGTAGCCAGCAACTCGGTGGCTCGAAAGCGTCGAGAGGTAGCGGATTGCCTCGACCAGGTTGGTTTTTCCCTGCCCGTTAGGGCCGACGAGCAAATTTACGCCTGGCTGTAGCGCAATTTCGGCTGTCTGATAATTGCGAAAAGAGGTCAGCGACAGATGCTTAATAAACATCCGTCACCGACCTCTTTCTAAAGCGTTTTGTGATTCTATTTAGCGAACTAGAAGGTTTGGCTGAAGCAGGTAGCGATAGCTGTCTGAATCCGTCTTTTCCTTTGCGCCGTGGCTAGAAATCAACACCGGGCCCGGCTTGTTTGGGTTGTCGTTGTTGGTGAATGCAATCTTCACAAACTCAGAGTGAACGCCGGCAAGACCATCGATTAGGAACTGTGGCTTTAGAGAAACCACGATCTCTTTGCCCTCAAGCTCGGCACTTATGTTTTCAGATGCCTGAGCGGTTTCGTTGCCGGTTGCCTCTAGCGAAACGGCACCCTCGTCGAAGCTGTAGCGAAGTGGGCTTTCGCGCTCTAGAACTAGCGATACTCGACGGGTCGAATCAATAAGATCCTGGGTCGCAATAACGGCGTAGTTCTCAATGTTTTCTGGGAACAGGCTCTTTACCGGTGGGAAGTTGCCCTTGAGTAGCAATGAGGTAACCGAGCGGTTGTTTGCCTTGAACGCAATCATTTCGCGGTCGTCAGACTTGGTGATCGAAACCGAGATTTCACCCTGGTTTCCGAAAGTCTTGGCAACTTCCTGAAGAGTGCGAGCCGGGACCAATGCGACTGCACCGACTCCAGCTGGGTTTGACTGCCAAGCAGCTTCGCGAAGAGCAACGCGGTAGCGATCGGTTGCGACGAATGAAATGGTTTTCTCGCCGGCTTCCAGCTGAACGCCGGTAAGAACTGGGGTGACATCATCCTTGGATGCAGCAACAGCAACCTGGTGAACGGCGTTAGCGAAGGCTTCGCCCGTGATGGTGCCAGAGATGGCAGGGATCTCAGGAAGGGTTGGGTACTCTTCGACCGGCATGGTCAAGAGCGAGAACTTGGTTGAACCACAGCTAACGACAACCTTAGAACCGTCGGTGCTGAACTCAACAGGGGCGTTAGGAAGCTTGCTTGCGATTTCAGACAAAAGACGACCAGAAACCAAAACACGGCCAGAGGTCTCAACCTTGGCAACGATTTCGGCCTGGGCAGATACTTCGTAGTCAAAGACCGAAAGACGAAGTGCGTTAGCGTCTGCCTCGATCAGGATTCCACCAAGGATTGGCAAGGTGGTGCGCTGAGGCAAAAGGCGTACGGCAAATGAAACTGCCTCACTGAGCACGTCTTTATTGACTTGGAACTTCAAAGGTCTCCCCGAATCTGCCCTGGCAATCAGGGCATTGGTTTCTAGGGCTTAATCTTGGCACAGATCACAGACAAATCCCTGTTGTTTAGGGGTTTTCCTCGATTTATCTAGCTTCGTAATTCGTTATCGAATTATCTAAATATTTAAATCTTTAAATCAAAGTTATTAACCCCTGTGGAAATTGTGGATAAATCGCGATATGCCAGGGAAGTTCACGAAACTACATCGATGAAAGATGTTTATACACCTGTTGATAGATCTGTGGATAACTCAACCCTCTGTGAATTCAAAAATTAACGCTAACAAGCCGACTTCCCTTTATTCACGGAATTCTGAGAGTTATCCACAGCTTTCCACACATCTGTTCATATGTTTCTTTTTGCGAAAATCAAAGAAAAATGGCCCCGGGCTGATTTCCCGGAGCCTATTTGCCTTGGTAACCCTGAATAGCGGGTTGAAAGAATTACTTCTGGTCTGACTTGATTCGAGCCAGGATTTCGGTGATCTGGTTATAAACGTAGCGACGCTCTTTCATGAGGTCGTTTACCTTCTTGTTCGCATACATCACGGTGGTGTGATCACGGCCACCAAATAGCTGGCCAATCTTCGGGAGCGACAGGTTGGTTTGCTCGCGGCATAGGTACATAGCGATCTGGCGGGCCAGGGCCACTGCCTGGGCACGTGAAGAGCCGTAAAGGTCGTCCGCTGTGAACTTGTAATAGGCCGCCACCGCATTGATGATGTCGATCGGAGCAATTACGTTGTCTTGGCCAAGGGCAACAACATCCTTGAGAATCGCCTGAACCAGCGCCATGTCAATGGTTTGGCGGTTCAGAGCGGCGTAAGCGCTCACACGGATTAGGGTTCCCTCGAGCTCGCGAATGTTAGAGGCGACGCGGGCAGCGATGTATTCAAGGATGTCGTCTGCGATCTGAACCTTGTCGCGTTCTGCCTTCTTGCGAAGGATGGCGATGCGGGTTTCAAGCTCTGGAGCCTGAATATCGGTCAGTAGACCCCACTCAAAACGAGAGAGCATCCGGTCTTCGAAACCGGTCAACTGCTTTGGTGGCTTATCGCTGGTGATAACCACCTGCTTGTTGTGGCCGTGCAGGGTGTTGAAGGTGTGGAAGAAGGCTTCCTGAGTCTGGTCCTTACCCTCCATGAACTGAATGTCGTCTATGAGAAGCAGGTCAACATCGCGGTAATCAGCCTGGAACTGGGCGGTTCGGTTGTTTTGAATCGAGTTAATGAAGTCGTTGGTGAACTCTTCACTCGAAACGTAGCGAACCTTGATTTTTGGATAAAGGTTCAGGGCATAGTGACCGACTGCGTGGAGCAAGTGTGTTTTACCAAGACCCGAGTCACCGTAAATGAACAAAGGGTTGTAAGCCTTGGCCGGCGCCTCTGCTACTGCGAAAGCGGCGGCGTGAGCCATACGGTTCGAACCGCCACTCACGAAGTTGTCAAAGGTGTAGTTCGGGTTTAGGCGCGCATCCTGGCGTGTGCTCGGAGCAAATGAGGTCTCTGTCGCGTCTGCATAGCTGACCGGCACTGTGCGTTCTGGAACTAACGGCTCGTCAAGGGGCAGGTTCTGTACGAAAGCGGCTTCGATCTCAGGATTGACCACGACAGCGAAGTTGGTTGGGCCGCCGAACTCGGCGTTATTGACCATTGCGTCCAGCATGATCGGGCGAATGCGTTCTTGCAGGATGCCGCGGGTGAACTCGTTTGGAACCTCAAGGTAAAGGGTTTCGCCCAAAACACCCTTTGGTTCGACCAGGTTGATGTAGCCAAGCAGCTGGGGGGTCATGCGGTCATCCAGATTTAGCCTGTTGACAAGTGTGTGCCACAAACCTGTGACAACCTCTTGCTCGGCCATTGGTTGAATTCCCCTTCAATTCGATACCTGGCCTAGTTGCCAGTGAATACTTGATTCTCGCTGATTTTCCACAGAGTTATCCACCCTGTGGACAACCTGTGGATAAGTTTTTGGGGAATTCACAAACCCTGTGGAAAAGCCCTTGTGCCATTCAACTCAATTAGGTTGCTTAAAAGCAAATTATCCCCGCGTGTCATTAACGATTTATTTCCCGGCCATGTGCAACAATCTAAAGATTTTCTCGAAACGGCCTTCGATAACTTGACCGAAATCGGTAATTGGGCGTAGATTTAACAGGTTGCTCTGCATAGGGAACGGCAGAAGCGAAACGGCTTGTGTTCCCGAACACACACTTTGTTCCACTAACAGAAGAAGATCACCATGTCGAAGCGTACTTTCCAGCCAAACAACCGTCGTCGTGCGAAGACCCACGGTTTCCGTTTGCGCATGCAGACCCGTGCGGGTCGTGCCATCCTTGCAGCTCGTCGCCGCAAGGGCCGCGCAGAGCTTTCGGCTTAATTAACGCAATCGATCGCTCAGCTAGCTAAATGTTGGCTCGCGAGAATCGATTGGTGTCTGCCGACGACTTCAAGTCGACGATGAAGCAGGGACGCAAAGTCGGTTCTGATCACCTAGTCATCTACCTAAAGCGGGATGAGGCAGCGCCTCATGCCCGCTTTGGTTTTGTCGTAGCCAAATCGGTTGGCGGGGCGGTCAAAAGAAACCTGGTCAAAAGACGTTTGCGAGCTATTTCTCGCGAGAGGCTTCTACCTCAAGCGGTAGCCGCGGATGTCGTAGTTCGAGCTCTACCCGGTGCGGCAGAACTCGAATGGGCCGCATTGCAGCATGAATTTCAAACAAGTTTTGAATCTGCAGTGAAAAAGACAAGCAAACACTAGGTAGAGAAGTCACAATGAATCTCGTCTATTGGGTTTGGTTGGCACCAAGAAACTTAGTTGTACTGTTTCTGAAGTTTTATCGAAAGGCAATTTCTCCGCTTTATGGGGATGTCTGTCGGTATTACCCGAGTTGCTCGGCGTATGGTTTGGAATCAGTGCAGCAACGCGGCGTGGTAGTCGGGGCGGTTCTAACCGTCTGGCGAATACTGCGTTGTAACCCGTGGTCGCAAGGAGGCGTCGACAGGGTTAAACCGGGATCCGGATTATGGATTTGCAGTACCAACCTCTAAGAAGGGCTAGTCATGGATATTCTTTGGCCAATTAAGTGGGCGGTCGAGCTTGTGCTCGTTGCTTTCCACTCGGTCTTCACCGCTCTAGGTATGCCTACCGATGGTGGCCTCACCTGGGTGCTCTCAATCGTGGGTCTCACCCTCGTCGTTCGCGCCGCTCTCATCCCAGTGTTCGTAAAGCAGATCAAGAGCCAGCGCAACATGCTTTTGGTTCAGCCAGAACTGCAGAAGTTGCAGAAGAAGTACAAGGGCAAGACCGACCGCGAGTCTCGTGAGAAGTTTGCCGCCGAGCAGATGGCGCTTTACAAGAAGTCGGGCTCTAACCCGCTCAGCTCTTGCCTTCCGCTGCTGCTACAGATGCCAATCTTCTCTGGTCTTTTCTTCGTGCTAAATGACGCACAGAAGGGCATGGGCGGCGTCGGCGCAGTTACGGTTGAGCTTTCTAAGTCTTTCGCAAACGCCGATCTATTCGGTGCCCCGCTATCGGCAACCTTCATGAGCAGCGAACTTCTAGAGGTAAAGATCCTCGCAGCCGTGATGATTATCGCCATGACCGCTTCGCAGTTCATTACACAGAAGCAGATCATTGCCAAGAACCAGAACCCTGCCGTGGCCACCAGCCAGTACATGCAGACCCAGAAGATCATGTTGTACATCTTCCCTGTCATCTTCGCGATCTCAGGTATCTCATTCCCATTGGGCGTTATGTTCTACTGGCTAACTTCAAACTTCTGGACCATGGGCCAGCAGTTCATCGTTATTCGCAACATGCCAACTCCTGGCTCAGTTGCACACAAAGCTCGCGAAGAGCGTCTTGCCAAGAAGGGCAAGTTGCCAAAGCAGGCCGAAGCTGAAGAAGCAGCCGAAGAGGCTCCTCGTCAGCGCGTTCAGCCTGTCGGAAAAGCTCGCGCCAAGAAGCCAACCAACAAACCTAAGAACTAGGACTTTTCATGACTAAAAAGACAGAAACCACCGAAGTTGTCGAGACCGTAGACGTAATCGAAGCCGAAGTTTCAACCAAGGACTCAGTAAAGGCTCTTGAAGAAGAGGGCGACATCGCCGCTGACTACCTAGAAGAACTTCTAGACATCTTCGATCTAGATGGCGACATCGACATCGACGTTCGTCAGGGACGCGCTTACCTCGAGATCACTGCTAACCAGGACAGCAACCTGCGTGTTATCTCTGACCCAGAGACCGTAGAAGCACTTCAGGAGCTGACCCGTCTTGCGGTTCAGGTCAAGACCAACTCATTCAGCCGTTTGATCCTCGACGTTGGTGGCTCACGCCAGGCCCGCGTCGACGAGCTAACTCGCATCGTCAACAAGCTAATCGCCAAGGTCAAGGACACCGGCGAGGCTGTTCCTATGAAGCCAATGTCTTCGTACGAGCGCAAGATTGTTCACGACATAATCTCTGAAGCAGGCCTAGTGTCTGAGTCTGAAGGCGAAGGCCGCGACCGTCACATTGTGATCAAGCCTGCGTAATGAGCCAGCTTGAGGACGCCAATGTTTCACGTGAAACATTGGACTTCACACCTGAGGTGGAACCGGCAGTAGCCGCCACTATTTTTGGCGAGGGCATCGACAAGGCTCGCGCATACGCGGCAGCCTTGATCAAGGACGGCGACGAGCTCGGCCTACTTGGTCCACGTGAAATGCCGAAGCTTTGGACCAGACACATCCTCAACTCGGCCGTAGTTGCCGAGCTCGTTGAACCAGGCAAGAAGGTTGCCGACATTGGTTCGGGGGCGGGCTTGCCGGGAATCCCGATGGCGATTGCCCAGCCCGAGGCTATGTTTACTCTTATCGAGCCGATGGAACGCCGCTCCAACTGGCTAATCGAGCAGGTTGAAGCCCTTGGGCTAACCAACGTTCGAGTTCTCCGTGCTCGAGCAGAAGAGGTTGGCGAGGCATTCGATATCGTCACCGCCCGCGCAGTATCAGCGCTGCCGAAGCTGCTTCGTATGACCGTGCCACTCACCCGCCACGGCGGAGAGATCATCGCTTTGAAGGGCTCAAAGGCTCAAGAAGAAATTGACGACTCTAAGAACCTCATGAAAAAGCTCGACATCCACAGCTTCGAGATCGTCTTCACCGGTGCACAGCACCTGGCCGAGCCAACCCGAGTAGTGCGAACTAGGCTATTCTGAAAACCTGCTTCTAACAGGGGATTTTCAAGTGACTGAACAACAAAGCGCCGCTGAGCAATCAGCCGTAACCGCGCCTACCGTGGTCGAAGGTTTGGGCTACCCAGCCGACCGCAAGGAAACCTCTCCTGAGCCAACTGGCTGGAATGTTTCACGTGAAACATTCACCAAGATCGGCAGTAAATAATGAGCGGTTGGGATGCACCCCTTCTTCGTGAGCTAGGCGAAAACACACGCCGTTTGGCGGCCTTGGCGACCCAGAATCCGCCTAAGCCACACAACACTCGAATCTTCACAATCTCGAACCAAAAGGGTGGAGTGGGTAAGACCACCACCACAGTGAACCTTGCAGCGGCGCTAGCGGCCAAGGGGCTCAAGGTTCTAGTAATCGACCTAGACCCGCAGGGAAACGCCTCAACGGCGCTTGGAGTGCCCCACCAAGAGGGCGTAAAGGGAATCTATGAGGTTCTTACCGAAGGAACTCCCCTAGCTAAGGTCATTCAGCCAAGCACCGAGAGCCCAAACCTCGGCTGCATCCCGGCAACCATTGACCTAGCCGGTGCAGAGATTGAAATCGTCACTCAAATCGATCGAGACAAGTGGCATAACCTCCTAAAGACATCGCTAGACGAGTACCTGGAAACCATTCCGGTAAAGCCTGACTACGTGATTATTGACTGCCCACCGAGCCTGGGTCTATTGACCATCAACGCCTTCGTGGCGGCTCGAGAGGTTCTGATCCCGATTCAGTGTGAGTATTACGCACTCGAGGGTCTCTCCCAGCTGCTCAAGAACATCGACTTGATTCAGAAGAACCTGAACCCACAGCTTTCGCTATCGACGATTCTTCTAACCATGTACGACTCGAGAACCAAGCTTGCCTCTCAGGTTGTAGCGGATGTTCGCGAGCACTTCCCAACTCAAACTTTGAACGCTGTGATTCCTCGCAACGTTCGCATCAGCGAGGCACCAAGCTTTGGTCGCACCGTGATCACCCACGACCCATCATCTGCGGGCGCAATCTCGTACATGGAAGCAGCGGTCGAAATCGCTTTTAGAGGAGCGCAAAATGGCAGATAAAAAAGTTGGTCTAGGACGAGGCATTGGCGCCTTGATTCCAAGCGCAGCTCCAACCAATGACCGTCCGATTGACGTGTTTTTCGGAGCTGGTGACGGACCAGGAAGTGCCGACGCGAACGTCACCGCTGCTGCACAGGCCAGTGCTGACGCGGGAAACCAACTTGTTGCCGTTCCTGGCGCACGCATGGCTCACCTTGACGTCAACTCAATCAAGCCAAACCCATCGCAGCCACGCAAGGTCTTCGAAGACGAGCCATTCCAAGAACTCGTTCACTCGATCAAGGAATTCGGTGTCTTCCAGGCCATCGTGGTTCGCCCTCTAGGTGAGGAGAATGGCCAGCCAACCTATGAACTAATCATGGGTGAGCGTCGCCTCCGCGCTTCGAAGAAGGCCGGCCTAAGCCACATCCCGGCTGTGATTCGCGAGACCGCAGACGAGAACATGCTGCGCGACGCATTGCTCGAAAACATTCACCGCGCCAACCTGAACGTGCTCGAAGAGGCCAGCGCCTACCAGCAGCTATTGAGCGATTTTGGAATCACTCAGGATCAGCTTGCCGAGAAGATCGGCCGATCACGTCCACAGATCACCAACACCATTCGACTTCTGAAGCTTCCGGTTTCGGTTCAGCTCAAGGTTGCCTCGGGTGTCTTGAGCGCGGGTCACGCTCGCGCGATTCTTTCGGCTCCGACCGAAGAGCGCATGGAGTACTTCGCCAACAAGGTAATCAACGAGGGCCTCTCGGTTCGTTCGCTCGAGGAAATTGTCGCCGTCGACAAGCCGGCAAAACCTGGCAAGGCAACCATCACCCAGGGTGGTCGCAAGGATGGTCTCAAAGAGATCGCCGAGCAGCTCGGAGACAAGTTGGACACCAAGGTCAACATCGTTTTGGGTAAGAAAAAGGGTCAGCTGATCATCGACTTCGCAACCTACGGCGACCTAACTCGCATTTTGCGCGAATTGGGCTTTGAGAAGACTAACTAGCTAACGCTAAAGCCCCGCAAAATGGCTCCTGTGACACGGCGGGCCTACAGCCCAGTAAATACAAGGGTTTTGAAAGTCAGAAAATCTAATTTTTTGCGAATTTAGACGCGCTTGGCTGCCTCGGCCAGATTGTAGTAAACCTCGCCCAAAGAATTGCCCGAAGCGGTAATTGCCATCGGCAAAAGTGAGGTTTCGGTCAGACCAGGAAGAACGTTTGCTTCGAGGAACCAAACAATTCCATTCGCGTCGACAATCATGTCGATTCGAGACAGGTGTCGAAGCCCCAAAACTTCGTGAGCGGTGACCGCAACCTTGCGAGCTGCTTCGGTGGTCTTCGCATCCAAGCGAGCCGGAATGAAGTAATCGGTTTCGCCGGCGGTGTAACGCTCGTCAAAACTGAAGTGTCCGGTGCGGGGTACAACCTCGACGGCTGGCAGTGCAATCGGCCCGGCTCCGAGGTCGATAACGCTGAGCGCCAACTCGGTGCCCTCGATCAACTTTTCAATGATCACGACGTCGCAGTAAACGTAGGCGTCAACCATTGCACGGTTCAGGTCCTCGATCTTGGTGACGATGGATACTCCCTGAGCAGAGCCTCCCCTGGCCGGCTTGACCACTACTGGCAAGGCAATTGAGGCGGTAACCGACTGCAAAACGCTCTCTGCGTCTAGCTCACGGAAGGTCTCTTTTGGCAGGGTGATCGATGGTGGGGTCTGAATGCCAGCGCGGGCAACCAGGATCTTCGCGATTGATTTATCCCAGGCCAAGCGAGAAGCCTCAGGGGTCGCGCCAACAAAAGGAACACCGGTGAGGGTAAGAATGTCGCGAAGAGCGCCATCTTCACCGCTGGCACCGTGCAAAACCGGCCAAATAACGTCTGGCTTATCGGCGGCAATGTGCGCCAAAAGGTTCGAGTCTGGCTCGCGAATCACAACAGTTGCGCCGAATTCGGTTAGAGCATCGGCCACGCGACGGCCCGATTTGAGCGAGATGTCGCGTTCGTGAGAGATTCCACCGGCCAGCACCTGAATTTTTAGCTTTGCTGCTGCCTTGCCCTTTGGAATCATGGCCTATCTTCCTTTGAAAGTCTCGAGAAGTTCTGTTTGTAGGTTAATCACGTTAGCGAGTCGCTTGATTCCAAGCTTGATGTTTTCAGGCGTTGGATACGAGTAGCAAACGCGTAGCTTGTTCTGGCCGGTTCCGTCGCCGTAGAACGCGGTTCCAGGGGTGTAGGCAACCAATTCCTTGACGGCTAGAGGCAACATCGCCTTCGAGTCGACGCCTTCTGGCAGGGTTACCCAGAGGTAGAAGCCACCGTCAGGGCGTGTGGTGTGAAGGTCAGGCAAATACTCGTGCATAGCGGCGAGGGCGGCATCCTTGCGCTCTTTATAGACACCGCGGAAGGTGTCAATCTGGCCCTTCCAGTCGGCATTTGCCAGGTATTCACTGATCATCATCTGGGTGAATGACGAAGGGCAAAGCAGGGCAGATTCCTGAGCCAAAACCATCTTGTCGCGGATGGCAGGTGGCGCTAGAACGTAGCCCACACGGAAGCCAGGAGCCAAAATCTTCGAGAACGAGCCAAGATAGACGACGCCCTCTTCTTCAACGGCACGCAGCGCGTCAGGCACCGGCTTGTCGAAGTACAAAAGACCGTAAGGGTTGTCTTCGATGATGAGAATGTGCTCGCGCTTACAAATTTCAAGGATGCGTGGGCGGCGTTCTGCCGACAGGGTCACACCCGATGGGTTGGCGAAGTTCGGCACCAAGTAAAGGAACTTGATCTTGCGACCCTCGGCCTTGAGCTTGGTGATGGTCTCTTGAAGCGCCTCAGGCGACATTCCGTCGTGGTCGGTGTAAACGTGCTCTACGTCGGCCTCGTAGTGGCGGAAGATGCCAAGGGCGCCCACGTAACTCGGGCCCTCGGCAACGACTACGTCGCCCTTGTCGAGGAACAGGCCCGAAAGTAGATCGAGGCCGTGCTGAGAACCGGTGGTGATCACAAGGTCTTCGACAGAGCTCTGGATGCCCTCTAGGGCCATCAATTCACGGATCTGGTCGCGAAGTACGAGGTCGCCCTGGCCGCCGCCGTACTGGATCGCTAGGTTGCCCTTCTTGGCCATTAGGTCGTTGTAGGCCTTGGCCAACAACTCCTGTGGCAGAGCGGCAACGTAAGGCATGCCGCCGGCAAGTGAGACTACCTCTGGGCGTGAAACTACCGAGAAAAGGGCTCGCACTTCAGAAACAGCCAAGGTCTCCGCGCGCGCGGCGTAGGCATCCAACCAAGAATCTAGGTTGTTACCTTGCTGCTGCTCGTTTGACATCTGTGGCTCCCCGCGGGCGAATTACATTATTCGGTCTAGCCTATCGAAGGTTTTGCCCGCGCGCACCCCTAAAACCGTTGAGTTGAAGCGGTTTTTGTGATTCGAACCTTAGTTCAAGAACTCGGCGAGGTCGTTGACCAAGACCTGCTTTGGCTTTGCACCGACCATCGACTTAACCAATTCGCCAGCCTTGAAGACCTGAAGAGCAGGGATACCGGTAATGCCATACTTCTGAGCGAGCTCTGGCTCGTCGTCTACGTTCACCTTCACGATCGAGATCTTGTCGGCGTATTCGACCGAAAGTTCGTCAAGAATCGGAGAAACCATCCGGCAAGGGCCACACCACTCGGCCCAGAAGTCAACGAGCACTGGGCGTGCGCTGTCTAGAACGTCAGCCTGAAAGCTTGCGGTGGTTACATCTTTTGCCATGTAGGGGCTCCTTTTTCGGCGAAAACTGTTGGTTTGAAGGTTTAGTGGTCGTTCAGGTAGTGCTCTGCGTCTAGCGCAGCCACACAACCAGAACCGGCAGCGGTGATTGCCTGACGGTAGGTTGGGTCGATTACGTCACCACAGGCAAAGACACCAGGCAGGCTGGTCTTTGAGCTGCGACCCTCCACCTTGATGAACTTCTCGGCGGTTAGTTCTAGTTGGTTTTCAACCAACCAAACGCGAGGGTCATTACCCACTGCGATGAATAGGCCGTCAAGGTCTAGGTCCTTGGTTGAGCCATCAACGGTGTTGCGAAGAGTCACTGCCTCAAGGTTTGCTGCGCCCTTTAGCTCGGCAATCTCGGTGTTCCAGATAACTTCGATCTTTGGGTTCTGCATTGCGCGGTCTTGCATGATCTTTGACGCCTTGAAGGTGTCGCGGCGGTGAATCAGGTAAACCTTTGAAGCAAAGCGGGTTAGGAAATTGGCCTCTTCCATGGCTGAATCGCCACCACCGACGACGGCGATGGTCTTTTCGCGGAAGAAGAAACCGTCACAAGTGGCACACCAAGAAACACCGTGGCCGCTGAGTTCCTTTTCACGTGGCAAACCAAGCTCGCGGTAAGCGGCACCGGTTGCCAGGATGACGGTCTTGGCCTCGAAAGTCTGGCCGTTTCCGGTCTTGACGATCTTTACATCGCCCTTGAGGTCAACCTCGACAACGTCTTCGTACATAACTTCGGTGCCGAAACGCTCGGCCTGAGCCTGGAAGTGAGCCATAAGTTCTGGGCCCTGAAGGCCTTCTGGGAAACCAGGGAAGTTCTCGACTTCGGTGGTCTTCATTAGCTCGCCGCCGATTTCGACCGAACTAGCGATAAGTAGCGGGTTTAGACCGGCGCGTGCGGTGTAGATGCCGGCGGTGAAACCCGCAGGACCAGATCCGATGATGATTACTTCGCGCACTTGGGTCTCCTCAGGCACTCGCCTGCTAATTCTTCTGCTGTTGATTGGGTCAACCCAATTTTAGCGGCGAACTATTCCCCTGAGGCCCGCCAGCACCGTGTCAATCTCGGCGGCTCGCGAAATCTTGAGGGCCACTGCGTAGACGGCAAACATCACGAAACCAATCAGTGCCATGCTCAAGCCGGAGGTGATGACCTTGTCGACCACGAATGAACCGGCACGGATGCCGCCCAGCGCCTGAACCATGCCGTAACCTGCTACGCCCGATACCGCTCCGGCAAGCACGAACTTGAGGCTCGCAGCACCGAACCCGAAACCGGCCAGCGAACCAATGCGCTTGACCAAGAACAGGTAGGCGATGGTGGCCTGAATGGCCACGGTTCCGCTGGTTAGCAGGGCGAGACCGACTACCAGCCACTCGGCGGGAGCGAAGATCGACAGCGTGATTGCTCCGGTGATGTGCAGACCAATCTGCACAACCGTGAATAGGAACGGCGAGCGGGTATCTTCGAGCGCGAAGAATGCGCGTTGCATCATGAAGACGAAGCTGAATGGAATCAAACCGAGCATCATGGCGATGATGACGTTTCCCAGGGCGATTAGCGCCGGAAACTCGCCGGCAAATACGCGAGAAATCGGGTAGGCCATGACGATTAGAGCGGCCGTAGCGAAGACCGAAATTACAAGAATTGCTCGGATGCCGGCAACGAAGTCCTTCTTGAAAGCCGCGATCTTGCCCTCGTGAACGTGCTGCGCCATCTTCGTGAAATAGGCGGTGGCGATCGAAACGGTGGCTACCGAGTGCGGAAGCATGAAGATCAACCAAGCAATGCCGGCGGCGGCAACACCGGCGACCGAAGCATTTGTTTCACGTGAAACTAGGGTGCCCGAAGCCACAATTGTCTGAACTAGCCCACCGACTTGGGTCACCAGCACCATTCCAAGTGACCAAGAGGCCGCCTTGAGTGCTGGGCCGAGGCCAAACCCTCGCCATTTGAAGTTCAAATTGAACTTGAGACCGATGCGCTTCCAAGCGAATAACAAAATAAACGCCTGGGCGGCTACGCCGACGGTCGCCGAACCAGCGAGCAGAGCGATTTTGTCGGGAGTCCAGGTGCTCACCGCGTGAGAACCGGTTGGGTCGGCACCGAAAATGACAATAAATGCGACCAAACCGGCCAAACCAACGATGTTGTTGAGCACCGGCGCCCACATAAATGGGCCGAACGCGCTTCGCGCGTTGAGCACTTCACCCAAGAGCGAATAGAGGCCATAGAAAAACAGCTGAGGCAGACACCAGTAAGCAAATGCAGTGGCCAAAGCCAACTGATGGCCCGACCAATCCTTGGTGTAGAGCGCGACTAGCAGCGGAGCGGCAACCGTCGAAATGACCGAAACTACAAAGAAAATCGCCAGGATAAAGGTCAGCAAGCGGTCGATGTAGCCCTTGCCCCCATCCTGGTGTGAGCGGGCTTTGACGATTTGCGGCACGAGAACCGCATTCAAAACGCCGCCCACGATGATCGCGTAAACGTTGTTAGGCAACTGATTGGCTACGCCGAATGCGTCGGCCGCGTTGGTCGTAACGCCGATGGCTGCGGCGAGGATGACAGCTCGAGCAAAGCCGAGCACGCGCGAAAGAATCGTGCCGCTGGCCATCAACATCGATGACTTGGCTACGCTCACGAGTTCTCAGCCGCTTCAAGTCTCGCCTTGCGGCGAAGTTTGCTTCTGGTGCGCAGCACACCGATGACGCCTAGGCCAATGACCAGAACTCCAAAAACAATCAGCATCGCGGTTTCGATGCCTGCGTTGACATTCATCTGCAGGTGAGCGTTTTCAGTTAGGCGCAACCCCGAGAAAGTGGTGAGCCAAACGATCAAGAAAACCTTGCCATTACCGATGGCCTTGACCGGAACCTGGGCATTGATGCCCGAACTTGCCGGAACTACAACTTCTACGGCATTCGGCACCACAACGCGAGGGTTGCTAGGCAGCATGTGAACTTGGACGCGAATCTCCGAGTCAAAGTCGTTTTGAATTCGAACCGGAACCTTCGATTCGCTCGATACCAGATTGATAACCGAACCGGGCACGATGTGAACGCTAGGAACATCGGTAGGCAGGTCGGTTGGGTACTTTGACGCGGCGGAAGCCGAGTTTGGCGAAAAAATCGAAGCGGCTAGCGCCGCTGTGATGGTGAGTTTCGCGATTCTCTTCAAAAACGGATTCAGAATCATTGGCGAGCCAACCACTCTTGGACACCGCGGCCCATCCGACGCTCGTTCTCATGAGCCAGCGTGCTGTCGAGGCTATCGATTTCAAACCACTGAACGTCAACCGCTTCATGCTGTGGGTCGTTCTCCACGGTCAGGTCACCACCGGTTTGTCGCATCAAAAAGTGATGCACTGTCTTTGAAATGAGCTTGTTTCCCGCAGAAAATTCGTAGTGAATGTCGCCGAGACTGACCAGGATTTCGGCCTCTAGCCCAGTTTCTTCGGCGATTTCGCGCACCGCAGCCTGTTCGAGATTTTCGTCACCCTCAGGGTGCCCCTTCGGCACGCACCAGTCGATTCGACCGGCTCGGTTCAACCGACCAATCAGCGCAACGCGAGGGCTGCCATCGGCCGCCAAAACGAAACCACCCGACGAGGTCTCTTCGACCCGAGTCAAATGGCGGTTTGGCCGCTTTGCATTCATAAAGGCAACTCTAAACCTTTGTGCCTGTGAGTACACCGAAAACAAACTCGATGACGCCAACTGTGGCACGATTGAGGGGATGCAAACCACGGCCGAAGCACTAGCAAATCTCGAGCGAATCACCGATTCGCCGCTTTTTGTCACCCTCGGGCGCATCTTCACCGAAGCCGGTCACGAAATTTCACTGGTCGGCGGCCCGGTTCGAGACGCATTTCTCGGCCGCAAATCACCAGATCTAGACTTCACCACCTCGGCGACCCCGGATGAGACCTTGGCCATTCTGAAGCCACACGTCGATGCGCACTGGGACATCGGCCGAGACTTCGGCACCATCGGTGCGCGAATGGGCGATGACACCATCGAAATCACCACTTATCGAGCCGATCAATACGATGCCGATAGCCGCAAGCCGCACGTGGCCTTCGGTAAAGACCTGAACGACGACCTGTTTAGACGCGACTTCACCGTTAACTCGATGGCACTTCGCTTGCCAGAGAAAATTTTCGTCGACCCCTTTCAGGGGTTGAGAGACCTTATCGATGGTGTGCTGCGCACGCCTGGCAAGCCAGAAGACTCCTTCAGCGATGATCCGTTGCGCATGATGCGCGGCGCCCGCTTTGCATCCCAGCTCGGATTTGAAATCGAACCGGCCACCTTCGAAGCCATGACCGCGATGGCCGACCGCATCAGCATCATCAGTGCCGAACGAGTCCAGTCCGAATTCGTGAAGTTAATGCTCGGCAAGAACCCGCGCCTCGGCCTAGAAGCCCTGGTCGATAGCGGTCTAGCCGCCCACGTATTGCCCGAACTGCCGGCCCTAAAGCTAGAAACCGACGAACACCATCACCACAAGGATGTCTACGAGCACACCCTGACCGTGGTCGAGCAGGCAATCGACTATGAAAAGGACTACGAGCTCGAAGGCGACTTCATCCTGCGTTTTGCAGCGCTATTGCACGACTGTGGCAAGCCGGCGACCCGACGTCTCGAGCCAGGTGGCGGCGTTTCGTTCTATCACCACGACCTGGTTGGCGCGAAGCTCGCATCCAAGCGAATGAAGGCCCTGAAGTTCGACAACGACAGCATCAAGGCTGTCTCGCGCTTGATTGAGCTGCACCTGCGGTTCTTTGGCTACAGCGATCAGGCTTGGACCGACTCGGCGATTCGCCGCTATGTGCGCGACGCCGGCGACCAGCTCTTGCGTCTGCACGCCCTCACCCGTGCAGATGTGACCACTCGCAATAAGCGCAAGGCCGACCGCCTGTCGCACGCCTACGACGATTTAGAGCAGCGAATCGTGAAGATTATGGAAGAAGAAGAGCTCAATGCGCTTCGCCCAGATCTCACCGGCGAAGAGATCATGGAGATTCTCCAACTCAGGCCATCTCGTGAGGTCGGCGAGGCCTATAAGTTCTTGATGGAACTGCGCCTCGAAGAAGGCCCGCTTGGCCCAGAAGAAGCGAAAAAACGCTTGCTTGTGTGGTGGCAAAGCCGCTAGGCTAGAGAGGTTGCGCGCGAGCCCTGTCTCGCAATCTGCAACAACACCGATTGCACACTGTGCAGTCAACTATGCAAGACCCTCCTGTCACGGAAAGTCCGTGGCCGCTCTAGTCCAAAGGAGGTGGGTTAGTTATGCATAAGTACGAGCTAATGGTGATCCTCGACCCTACTATCGAAGAACGCACCGTCGCTCCATCCCTAGATAAGTTCCTAAACGTAATCCGCAATGCTGAAGGCACTGTAGACAACGTTGACATCTGGGGCCGTCGCGCATCTACGCAGTAGTCAACATGACTGCTACTTCAGCTGCTGTTGTTGAGCTTGACCGCCAGCTAAAGCTTTCAGAAGCCGTTCTACGCACCAAGGTGCTACGCGCAGACGAGGCAGTTGTAAACATCAAGCCTGTAGAGGTTCCTGAGGTTTCAGCTGACGAGGCTGCTGCCGACAAGGCACCTGCTAAGAAGGCTCCAGCCGCTAAGGCTGCACCAAAGACCAAGAAGGCCGAGTAAAGATCCATGGCCGGGGAAGTCAACGTCACGATTGTCGGAAATCTAGCCGATGATCCTGAACTGCGCTACACCCAGGGCGGAGTAGCTGTTGTTAG
Source organism: Actinomycetota bacterium (assembly GCA_041183865.1). GTDB lineage: Bacteria > Actinomycetota > Actinomycetes > Actinomycetales > Microbacteriaceae > Rhodoluna. The sequence goes on from JBEGKW010000025.1 coordinate 21,302, forward strand.
CGTTCGAGTAGGTTCAACCCCTCGCACCTTCAACCGCACCACTTCAGCTTGGGAAGATGGCGAAACCGTATGGGTTCGCTGCACCGCTTGGCGTGAGGTTGCTGAGAATGTTGCTCAGTCACTCACAAAGGGCACTCGCGTAGTTGTCACCGGTCGCCTAAAGGCACCATCTGCTTACCAGTCAGCTCAGGGCGAGGCTCGCGCTTCGCTAGAGCTCGAAATCGAAGAGATTGGCCCATCGTTGCGTTACGCAACCGCGTCAGTATCTCGTCGTGCTCGTGAAGCTGGTTCAGGCGCAGGTGCCGTTGCAGGCGACCCGTGGGGCGATGCACCAGCAGTTTCAAAGGGCTCATCGAAGCCTGCTGACGACGCATGGGCAAACCCAGGAACCGCTGCTGGCGGCGACGACACCCCGTTCTAATCACTCGACTTTAGAAAAAATTTAGGAGAAATCATGGCTGCAAAGAGCGATCCTCGCAACAGCAAGAAGCCAAAGCGCAACGGAAAGAACCTCAAGGACGTTCCGGCTAAGGCAATCAAGGTTGGCGTTATTGACTACAAGGACGTCGCAACCCTACGTAAGTTCGTTTCGGACCGCGGCAAGATCCGCGCCCGTCGCATCACCGGTGTTTCTGTTCAGGAACAGCGCCTCATCGCCCGTGCCGTTAAGAACGCTCGCGAAATGGCTCTAATGCCATACGCAGGCGCTGGCCGCTAAGGAGAAATCACATGTCAAAGCTAATTCTGACCAATGAGGTTTCAGGCCTCGGCTCTGCAGGCGACGTTGTTGAGGTAAAGGACGGCTTCGCTCGTAACTACCTACTACCTCGCGGCTTCGCTGTTCTATGGAGCAAGGGTGGCGAGAAGCAGATTGAGTCAATCAAGGCTGCTCGCGACGCTCGTGCCCTAGCAACCGTTGAAGAAGCACACACCCTAAAGGCAGCTCTTGAGGCTAAGTCAGTTCGACTTATCGTCAAGGCCGGCCAGGGTGGCCGCCTATTCGGTGCTGTCAAGACCGCTGACGTCGTAGCTGCTGTTTCAGCTGCTGGCCTAGGCGAACTAGACAAGCGCAAGGTTGCTTTCATTGCACCAATCAAGGTTGCTGGTGAGCACCTAGCTACCGTTCGTCTACACGGCGACGTAGTGGCTACCATCACCCTTCAGGTTGTTGGCAAGAAGTAAATAAGTTTCACGTGGAACGGGTCACCTGCGGGTGGCCCGTTTCGCTTTAACCCGATTGATTGATCCTGTGGAAAATTGCCACGCCCGGGGCGCAAAGCCTGTGGAAAACCGCGCTTTGACCCCTCGTTATCCACAACCTTTAGGTGAAGGTTTAGGGTTGAGTGTTTATAGTTTTCCACAGGCTATATGCCAGTAAATTACAGGGGAGTCGATTTAATTCCACAATTTCTCCACAGGGTTATCCCCCAGTTACCAACAGTTTTTCGGGCGTGTCTGGCGTGTTGTCCACATAGTTATCCACAGGTCGTTTTGGAACTTGAATGTCCGACCTGTTTGATAGACAAGTAGTCTCATAAATGGCGAGCTTTTTTGCTGGCCGATCGCCCCAAGAGGAGAAGCAAATGTCTAGCATCGACGAGGCTCCGCGCACGTCTGAGCGCATGTTGCCTAATGACATGTTGGCCGAGCAAAGCGCACTCGGAGGCATGCTGCTATCTCAAGAGGCCTGTGCCGAAGTATTCGAGAACGTTAAAGGCAGCGACTTTTACGCACCCAAGCACGAGCTGATCTTCGACTCAATCGCCACCCTCTTCGGCAAGGGTGAGCCAATCGACGTTATTACCGTCACCGATGAGCTAATGAAGCAGGGCAACCTGGTCAAGGCCGGCAGCGCCGATTACCTTCACACGCTTACCTCTATCGTTCCGACCGCCGCTAACGCGGCGTTCTACGCCAAAATCGTCCAAGAGAAGGCAACTTTGCGTCGCCTGGTCGAGGTTGGCACCAAGATCGCCCAGCTCGGCTATGCCAACGAGGGCGATGTCGAAGATCTAGTGAACCAGGCCCAGTCAGACGTTTATTCTGTCGGCGTTGGCGCTGCAACCGAAGATTACGTCGGTTTGAGCACCTCTATTGAAGCTGCGATCAACGAAATCGAATCGGCTCAAAAGCGCGGTGGCGACATGGTTGGGGTGCCAACTGGCTTCATCGAGCTCGACGAACTGACCCACGGTTTTCACCCGGGCCAGCTGATCATCGTTGCTGCCCGTCCTGCGGTTGGTAAGTCGACCATCGCGCTCGACTTCGCCCGTCACGCAGCCGTGAAGGCTGATAAGCCGACCATCTTCTTCTCACTCGAAATGGGTCGCGCCGAAATCGCGATGCGATTGCTTTCGGCAGAATCAAGCATCATGCTGCAGAGCATGCGAAAAGGTAACATCGGCGATGCCGAGTGGGCCCGTCTCGCCCAGGTTCGCGGTCAAATCAACGACGCACCGCTATTTATTGACGACAGCCCGAACCTGACTCTGGTCGAAATTCGCGCGAAGTGCCGCCGCCTGGCACAGCGAGTTGGCCTCAAGATGATTGTCATCGACTACATCCAGCTGATGACCTCGGGCAAGAAGGTCGAGTCTCGTCAGCAAGAGGTTCGCAAAAGAACTTCAAGTTCCGGTCATCGCGCTTTCGCAGCTAAACCGTCAAGCCGAGCAGACCAAAGATAAGAAGCCAGAAATATCACACCTTCGTGAATCTGGCTCCCTAGAGCAAGACGCCGACGTCGTCATCTTGCTTCACCGCGAGGGCATCGGTGAAAAAGATCACCCACGCGTAGGTGAGGCAGACATCATCCTGGCTAAGCAGCGTTCCGGACCTACCGGTTTGGTTACGGTTGCCTTCCAAGGTCAGTACTCTCGCTTCATGAATATGAAACAGTAG
>JBEGKW010000026.1:0-37877 GCA_041183865.1 Actinomycetota bacterium
CGCAAGTATCACCACGGCGAGCTAACCTTCTCGATGCTCTACGCATACGACGAAAAGTTCGTTCTGCCAATCAGTCACGACGAGGTCGTGCACGGCAAGGGATCACTGCTAGCAAAGATGCCCGGCGATCGCTGGCAGCAACTGGCGAATGTTCGCGCCTACCTGGCATTCATGTGGGCACATCCTGGCAAGCAGCTGCTATTCATGGGTTCAGAATTCGGTCAACAGTCTGAATGGAACCAAGAGCGTGGCCTCGAATGGTGGATTCTCGACCAGCCGAGCCACCGCGGATTACAAACACTGGTTGGCCAGTTGAACAAGACCTATGTCGACAACCCTGCGATGTGGCAACTTGACCACCACTACAGCGGTTTCACCTGGATTGACGGCGGAAATGCCGATCAGAACCTTCTGACTTTCTTGCGCTGGGATGAGGCCGGCAACCCGATTGCCGTTGTCATCAACTTTGCCGGCCACCCATATCACGACTTCAAACTTGGTTTGCCTAAGAGCGGCACCTGGCTTGAAATCTTGAACACGGATGCCGAGGGTTACGGCGGCTCAGGTGTAGGAAACTTCGGCAAGATTGAGGCCAACGGCGACGGTTCGCACGGGCAGCCTCACTCGGCGAACATTTCGATTCCGCCTCTAGGCGCGGTCTGGTTCAAACCCGCCGTATAGCGCTTACTAGTAGAGCAGGGCGGCCAATTGTCGCCGAGCGTCTGCCAGCTCTGGCAGATCTGGCGGGCAGATAGTGAAAAGATCGAGCAAGTGCTTGCGGAGCACCTCGCGCTCATCACCAAACACTGAAGCGAAACGGGTCAGTATGGTCGAGAAAGCCTGAGCGGGATGACCGACGGCCATGCAAGCATCGGCTTTGAGCAATACTTCTGAGGCTGTCTCAGGTGCTGAACTTAGAACCTTTTCGAAGTCGATACCCTCGGTGCGAATCAGTAGATTCACTTGCGCTAGTCCGGTAGCCGCCAAGGTGTCGCCTGGATTCTCGCGAAGGGCAGCCTGGTACTCGCTAACCGCCAATGGGTAATCTCCGGCATCAATCGCGTCATAGGCCGCCTGGTGCCGCGGAGGTAGGGCAGGAGGCAGATCAGCCTCAACGGGGCCTTCTAAGGTCACAACCCCGGCGATTCCATTTTCGGCAGCGATTTCAAGAACTCGCTCAAATACAACCTGAATGTTGGCCTCTGGCTGATCGCCGTCAAAGAGCGGAACCGGCTGCCCACGCAGCAGCGCCAAAACCGTAGGCGCTGAACCGACCTTGAAGGCCTTCGCAACGTTAACGTTTGAATCGAGATCAATTTGAAGCAGCACCACTCGCCCGGCAAATGCCTGAATCAACTTGGTTAGCTTTGGTGTGAGTACCTTGCTTTGCTCACTCCAGCCAGCATAGAACTCGATAATTACGGGAACTTGGCTAGAGAGCTCAATGAAGTTTCGTAGGTTGGTCTCGTTACCCTGGGCCACCAGAGACGGCAGTTTGAGTAAATCAGAAGGCGCACCGGTAGCGTTGGTTGCCGCTGCGGCCGGCGAATTTGAACCTAAACTCGGCTCCGGTTTGCGAAGCGATGAGAGATCAACTGCCCCCGCCAAACTGGCCCGTGACATGAAATCGGCCATTACAAACTCCTGACGCTTACGAGACCCTGGGTTACGCCAATCAGACGAATCTTGCTGCTTTCGGAAAGAGCCGGCACAAAGAACAACAGCATGTTTCCGTAGATCGAACGAACTCCCCTAGTTGAGCCGTTGCCGCCGAGAATCAGAGCCTCTTGACCCGATACACCAACCGCGGTTCCAATCTTCGTCGGCTTGATCACGTAGGTGTCTGTCATGTAAACAGCCACAAGTGCGCCAGCCTGAGATGTCGACAGACCGATCACGTTTGCGTCACCCAGTTTGTGAGTGAAGGTGATTTTTCCATTCTTGAGGTTCTTCACCTGCTCTTGCTGGCTGGTCGAAACCTGTTTGAAGAACTCGTCGTTGCGGGTATCGAATAGCTGTGCACTCAAACTGCTCTCACCCTTGTTGATCAAATCGCCATAGGTGGCTGGCAGCGACAGTGGTGGAACCTTCAAGAACAAAGACTTTGCATCCACCGGGATGGCGCCGTTTTCAGCCGCAGGAACAGCCGGAATCTTGGCTCCGGGCATAAGGCGCACGGTGTACCAAACCTGGTAGTTCTCACGAGGCGACTTTTGTTGCAGCACGATTAGTTGAGGAAGCGCAGAGTCTCCTGGTTCATCGGTCACGGCCATGATGCTTCTTGGCCAAGAAGTGGTTGCGGCCGGAAGGCTGAATGAGAGTGGCTTGTCGACGATGGCAGGCAAAGCAGCAATCTTGTTGTTCTTTGAACGTAAGAAGTAGTGGACTTGGCGAAGGCTGAGTGCTGGCCCAGTGAATCTAGGCAGGAGTAGCTTCTTATCGTTTCGAGCGTCGGCCGATTTAGCCTCAATAGCGACGTCCGCAAGGATGCGCTTAAGTTGTGCAGAAGTCACGACCGCCGGGGCTACCTGATTGGCTGTGGCCGAAGGAGATGGAGAGGCGGCTGGCTTTGAACCGACTACGCCGCAACCGCTCAGCAAGGCGACAGTTGCTAGACCTGCAGGAATAACCAAGGCCCTTCGGCCGGCCGCACGGCGACCTCGAGCCGGAGCAAAACGTGCCTTATTGCGTGCTTTGTACTTTGGGCCTGATGGCGCCTTTGGCATGCGACGCTTTGGGCCATTCTTTCGGCGCTTCTCACCAAAATGCCAGATCAGAAGCACTAGCGAAGCCAAGAAGATTAGAGCCCCCGCTGCAAGAAGCAGATTTGACCAGGTCCAGTCATGTGAGATTGGCCAGGTCACGTCGATTTGGCGTGGTGCCGCCCTCAGCCCGTTCGAGGCAATGAGAATTGCTGCATCCTGGGCAGTGCTGTCAGTCAGCTTCGCAGAGACCGACCCCGAACTTTGATTGCGCCATATGTCGAGCCCTAGTGGCGAAAAACCTACTCCGCTGCCAATTGCTTGTTCGGCGATTAGCCCCGTTTTCTTTGGCGTCAGGGCGATTCTGGCAGCACCGGTTTTACCCACAAAAGCCAAGACATCGGCTTCACGTCCGCTCGAAACAAATGCTCCCGCCTGCGAACCTGCCACCTCGATAGTCGGTTTGCCAGGATGAAGCGCAAGGGTCTCGTGTGGGATTACCGCAAACGGGCTGGTTGAGTTGAACGTGACCGACATAGAAACACTGGTCGGTGGCGCCCAGATGGTGCGTTGCCCGAAACCGAGCAATAACATCGCAACAGACACGACAAACATCGCAGCGGCGATCCAAAAGCGCATGCGATATCCAATCAGGCTAAACTTGAGGCGGGTTAACAGCCATCAACATTCTACCGAAGCGCCTAGGAGCAGCATCTTGTCTGTCGAAGAGACCGAATTCCCCGTAGCCTTGCGCGGCTACGAGCGCGGCCCAGTAGACGACGCTCTGCTCGACCTACGTAAGCAGGTCTTGCAGCTTTCGGCCCAGAACGCTCAGCTAGCCAACGAATTGCGCGAAACTACCAAGGCGCTAGAGACCGCTCGAGAAGACCTTCAGGAAGCCGGCAAGCCTACCTACACCGGTGTTGGTGCCCGAGCAGCACTGATTCTGAGTACAGCCGAAGATCAGGCCGCTCACCTACTTGCCGAGGCAGAACGCGAAGCTGACCGTAAGCGCAAGGCGCTTGCCCTAGAAGTTGAAGCTCAGCACGGTGAAGCCAAGGGTTACTACGACTCTCTGGTTGCCGAAGCACAACGCCGAAGCGACCGCATTATTAGCGCAGCCCGTGGTGACTACGACGAGATCATTGCGAAAGCAAAGCAAGAGGCCGCTCGCATCGCTGACGAGGCCATGCGTGAGGCAGGTTCGATTCGAGGTTCAATCTCGACCGAGGTTGCAAAAATGCGCGCGGCGGCTCGACGTGAGATCGCCTCACTCAAGGCTGAAGTTGAGCGCGACCTTGCTGAACGCAAGCTGATTGCATTCCGCGAAAACTCTCGCAACCTAGACTTTGAGAGTGCAGCCGCCCTGTTCACTGAACAGGCACGCATCGATCTCGAACTCGAGTTGACAGCGCGCCGTGCGGAGGCAGAGGCCGAGTACCTCCAGAAGCACCAGGAAGCGGTTGCGACCACCCAGAAGTACCTCGACGACGCAAACTCTCAGCTTTCGAACGCGCTTACACGTGCAAACGCAGCTCGCCTAGAGGCAGAAACCCTTGAAGCAGCTGCGATTTCCTTCAACCAGCAGACCACGACCTTCACTCGCCAAAAGGCTGACGCCATCATCGCGGCCGCCGATGCCGAGGCGCGAAGCATTATCGCCTCAGCTCAGATTGCCGCGGCGCGTGAAATCGCACTAGCCACCGAAGCGACGGTAAAGATCTCCTCAGAGCGCGACTCAGTCGACGTTTACCTCAAGAACCTTCGCGCCGTGCTCGATGGCGCTGGCAAGCCAACGGCCTAAAAACCCCCAAACAGAGTAGGTTTGTGAATATGCAAGGCCAATCAAAAATCACAAACGGCTTCCAACTCGGTTTGCTCGGTGGCCTCGGTGTGCTCACCGCTATTCTCATCGGCGGCGCATTTCAAACTCTCGCCGACATCATCACTTATGTTGCTGCAGCGATTTTCATCGCCCTAGGGCTCGACCCAATCGTCACCAAGCTTGAAGGCTTCGGATTGAAGCGACCGGCCGCCATCCTTGCCGTGGTGTTGGTTTTGCTCGGCGGAATTGCGACCCTAATTTGGGCTATTTTTCCGACTCTGGCATCACAAGGCGCACACTTTATCGCGAATGCACCTACGGTAATCTCTGGTTTCGGGCAACTGCCGGTCGTAGTTCGCCTGGATAACCAACTCGGTGGAACCATTTCGAGTGCAATCGCGAGCACCGCTGATTTTCTAGCCAATTCAGCCAACTGGCCGAAGATGGTGGGAGGTGTGGTTCAAGTTGGCGTGAACATCTTCAACGGCTTCTTCGCCACCCTCGTGATCCTCATTCTCAGCCTCTACTTCATGGCGTCGCTAAACCGCTTCAAGGGCTTCATCTACAGCCTTGTGCCAGCGTCGAAGCGCGAAAAGTTTCACGACATTGCAGAACAGATCGCCACTTCGGTTGGACGCTATGTAATCGGCCAGGTCACCATCGCTTCAATCAATGCGATTCTCAGCTACATCTTTATGAGCATCGTCGGCATTCCATTTGCCCTAGTACTCGCCTTCATCATCCTCCTACTGGGCCTAATCCCACTGGTGGGAACAGTCACCGGAGCGGCAATCGTGTCATTGGTGGCACTGAGCGTTTCGCCAACCACGGCCCTGATTGCGGCCATCTACTACCTGGTATACATGCAGATTGAGTCATATCTAATCAGCCCAAGAATCATGAATAAGGCTGTTGCGGTGCCGGGAGCAGTTGTCGTTGTTGCCGCACTCTCTGGTGGCGCATTGCTCGGCGTACTGGGTGCTTTGGTAGCCATCCCGGTAGCGGCGTCAGCTATGTTGATCATTCGACAAATTCTGGTTCCGCACCAGAATTCGAAGTAACAGCAGCCCTCTAAAGCTCAACCTGTTCAGGCAGCGGGTAAGCATCCGGGTTCACTACCCGTACGATCTCGTTCAAGACTCTAGTAGTCGACGCCTCCCCCACCCAAAGGTGCTTAGCGCCATCAACACCGATGATCTCGATGTTTTCGACAGCCGAGAACCGTTCGTTGGCGGCTGGAGGTTGTAGGTAGTCGTCAAGTTCAGGCACTAACGCGACCAAATGCTTGCCAGACCCATTCCAGCGCAGAAGTTCAGCTTCAGAGGTTCGATGCAAGGGCGGCGAAAGCAAAATTGCGCCGAGTACTGAATGATCAACCCCGTACTTGAGAGCAAGTTCGGTACCGAAGGACCAACCAACTAACCACAAGTTAGGAAGCCCTCGCTCTATCGCGAAGGCGACTGCGGCGGCTACATCGGCCTGTTCTGTGTTTCCGTGACCGAATTCGCCATCGCTCGTGCCTCTTGGAGAACTGGTCCCCCGAGTGTTGAACCGCAAGACAGCCAGGTCGGCCAGGTAAGGCAGGCGATTTGCCGCCTTACGCAGAACATGCGAATCCATGAAACCGCCGTGAGTTGGCAGCGGGTGCAGCGTGATCAATGTGGCCTTCGGCGCTTTGCCTACCGGCAGAGCCAATTCGCCAACCAAATTCAGCCCGTCTGACGTCGTGAGGACTATATCTTCACGGACGGATGGTAGCTCAACACCTGATCTGATTTCGATTATCTCGCTCATAGCAATGGTCCTTGAAAAGACTTCCAGCACGCAGTGTGGAAGTGACGACGGGTATCTACGCCTCTAATCTCATCCCAGGCAACAATGTGACTGATGCCCTTGGTGATCTGCAAATGACAATGGGGGCAAACCCAGGTCTTTCCGTCATCAGCATTTGCACCGATGCTGGTTTGCGTGGTGTATTCGACCCCGCGCTTGATTTCAGATCGTCTCAAGCCAAGACGCACGGTGTTTAGATCAAGATCTGCCACCTCATCGATACGAGGCTTGGATCGCTTCGGTCGATTGCTTCTTGGCATCAGTACCAGCCGAACTTGTCAGAGTGAGCCAACGCACCACACGGTGCACCAAAGCGAGCCTTGATGTATTTCACACCCCAACGAATCTGAGTCTCAGGGTTAGTGAGCCAGTCGGCACCTTCGCTGGCCATCTTTGTTCCTGGCAGAGCCTGAGGAATTCCGTATGCACCAGAGCCCGAGTTTGAGGCGTTCACGCGCCAGTTTGACTCTCGTTCCCAAAGTTTCACGAGGCAAGAATATTGGTCCTCACCGAATTTCATGCTTGTGAGCATGTCAAAGGCATAGGCTTTCGCGGTGCCTGGACTCGGCACTGAAGCAGACTCAACGAACATGGCTGCCGCATCGCTGCCGGTGATGATGTTGAATCCACCACGCGTGAAAAGAATCTGCTGAGTACTCGCGTAACCATAGGTTTGTGTCGGATCTTGTTCGTTCGCGAAATCGAAGGCCATCATGGTGCTTGCGCTGGCCATCGTTCCTGAATATGGGTCAACGATCGTGACGAGAACAAACGAGACGCTGAAAACGAATCCCCAAAAAGGTCTAAAGAAATCCTTTTTCAGACGCGGGATTTGAGGTCGAACAAGAGGAGTTTTGTCGAAGGCGAGGTCGGCTAAATGCCCAACCTTTTGTGACAGCGAAGGCTGCAGTGCCTCGTGTCTACCCATGAAAAAACCTCTTGAATTCTTACGATTACCGAAGTTATAAGTCTACCCGAGGGCAGTTTTTGTGGCTAGCGAATCGATTTCGAACTATCCCGCTGGAAGCAGCTGCTTCGGGCATGCACTCAAGACCCGACTCATCGCATCTTTTTCGGCACTGGTTACCCAGAGTTTGTATTTGGCCTTGACTGCAATCTGACGGGACACGTAAGTGCAGCGGAATGCCTTATTGGGCGGTAACCAGGTCGCGGCGTCGCCGTCACCCTTGGATTCATTTGACGGCCCATCCACTGCGAGCAGGTTTAGCGGGTCGTTATAGAAACTGTAGCGGTTTCCGGGAGTCATTTGCTGGGCACCTTTTTGCCACGCGTCGCTAACGGCCACGACATGGTCGATTTGAACGGCAAGCGAAGTTTTGACTCCACGCACAAAATTGATTGTTGCCCCCGTATAAGGGTCCTGAAGCACACCGGTGGCAACTATGCAGTTCTCCCCCGAACGCCACGTAATCGACCTCAGGTCACGCTTCAGAATGTAATTGCGAGTGTCGCAATAGCCGATGTCGCCCCAGCCATCGCTAAACAAAGATCGAGAGTAACCGGTCTTAGGTGCCCGACCCTTGACCTGAAGTTTCGCTAGGACTTTTACAGCCAAAGGCTGAGTGGCAGCTGAAGAGATCTGAGGCGTGAGCGTTATGCCAGCAATCACGAGTGCGACCGCAGCGGCACTAGCGAATGTCTTTCTAGCGATTTTGTTCAATTTGAATGGCTTCGATCACGCGATCAATAAAGGCATCTACCTGAGCTTCTACATAGCCAAGACGTTTGACGTTGAAAACTACCCTGCGAACCTCATCGATGGCTAGAGGGGCACCCGACTCCAGATGACGCAGGATGTGCTCACAAAGGGCATCTACCTGCCTTCTGCTATAACCGCGCAATAGAAAGCCGGTGTTCGAAAAACGTTGACCGCGAGGGCGTTCGACCCTTCCGCGAATCAATTCAACGACTCGGGTGTATCGATCATCGAGAGCAAGACTGCCACGTTCAGTTTTCTGGCGCTGCAGCTCTCGAGAGGCAAAGCTATCCTCGAGCTTATCCATTGCCCCATCGACGATTGCTAGGTCATAACCACCGTGAACTAAGTCGAATTCGGTGTTACGCACGTCGTATGCGGTCAGCCCTCCATCGACTGGGTTGGTGAACTGAGCGCGAGCTCGAGCTAAGAAGGCATCGACCTGTTCGGCCGAATAACCTGGCTGCTTCTTGGCAGCACGCGGGAATGTGAAACTCATTAGGTAGTCTTTCGGCCTAGATTATTGGGCGATCGGGAAGAAAATGCTTGCAAAAAGATAAGCGATCAAGGCTGCGGGAAGAATTGAATCGAGTCGATCCATCACACCCCCGTGGCCTGGAAGCAACGAGCTCATGTCTTTAACTCCGAGGTCGCGCTTGATTAGCGATTCGGCTAGGTCACCAAACACAGCCGCGAGCAACATGACCGCAGCGAAGAGAACTCCAAGCCACCATGTGGCATGCAGAGCCAGGACCAAGAACAGGATTGCCGAAATGGAACCGGCAACAATCGAGGCGATCAAGCCCTCGATGCTCTTTTTTGGGCTAACCCCAGGCGCCATTTGGTGTTTGCCCAGTTTGCGACCGACCAGGTAACCCGCGGTGTCGATCATCGAAACGGTAACGACGAAGGCTATTACCCAGATTGCACCGTCATTTGGGCGACGCAAAAGTAGAATCGCAAAACTAGTCATCAGAGGAACATAGATAACCACGAATGCCGAAGCTGCGAAATCACGGATGGTCGTGCGGAAAGCTTGCGCTGGCTGCTGACGGCGCTCCCACAGCAGGTGTGCACTGCGCCAAAGGATCAGCGCTGCGACGGTTGCTAGCGATACGATCCACTGCCCCTTAGGCCCGCCGAAAAAGGCAGCCGGCATGATGATTAGTGAGCCAACAACACTTGGAACTCGAGGTACATACCAGCCCTTGATTCGGAGTGCAGTTGAAAGCTCCCACGCGCCGAAACCCGCTGCTGCGGCGGCAAGCACCATGAAAAGCTCTTTATAAATCAGCACCGAAAGCAGAAAAGCGCCCCCAAGTAACAGGCCAACAGCTATCGATTTAGATAGGCTGCGGCCCGCTGGGGCGCTCTTCTGATCGGTCAATTAAACCTCTAGAAGTTCGGCTTCTTTACGCTTCAAGGCTTCGTCAATTGCATCGACGTAGTTCTTGGTCAGCGAATCAAGTTCTTTTTCAGCGCGTGAGATTTCATCGTCTCCGGCTAGGCCATCCTTCTTTGCGGCTGCCAAGTCATCGTTGCCCTTGCGACGAATGTTTCGCACGGCGACTCGGTGGTCTTCTGCCTTTCCCTTTACGAGCTTCACGTAGTCGCGACGACGCTCCTCGGTTAGGTCAGGTAGGGTAACGCGAATAAGGTTTCCGTCGTTCTGAGGGTTGGCGTCAAGGTTTGGCATCTCGCGAAGCGCCTGCTCGATTGCCTTCAATGCGCCCTTGTCGTAAGGGGTGATGACAATAGTTCGCGCCTCCGGGTTAGCGAGCTGACCGAGCTGACCTAGAGGAGTCGGGGTGCCGTAGTAGTCAACCATTACCTTTTGGAACAACTGTGGGTTGGCGCGACCGGTACGGACGTTTGCGAAGTCTTCCTTCGCCGACTCGACGGCCTTTGCCATCTTCTCGGTTGCGGTGTTTAGGATCTCGGTAAGCATTTCTATCTCCTGTTTTTTGAAATCTGCGAAACCTAGGCGGTTACGAAGGTGCCAATCTTCTTGCCCTTGATGGCGTCGGTGACGTTGCCCTGGCCCTGCATACCAAAGACGCGCATCGGCATCTTGTTGTCCATGCAGAGACTAAACGCGGTTGCATCAACAACCTTCAAACCTTGGATGAGTGCATCCTGGTAAGTGATTGATTCGAGCTTGACTGCCTTTGGATCTTTCTTAGGATCAGCCGAGTAGACACCATCGACGCCGTTCTTGGCAACAAGAACCTCATCGGCATGAATCTCAAGTGCACGCTGTGCGGCCACGGTGTCGGTTGAGAAGTAAGGCAGACCTGCACCGGCTCCGAAAATCACGACGCGACCCTTTTCAAGGTGACGAACTGCGCGAAGTGGGATGTAAGCCTCGGTAACCTGAGCCATATTGATGGCTGACTGCACACGCGTGCTAACGCCGGCCTGCTCTAGGAAGTCTTGAAGGGCGAGCGCATTCATAACGGTGCCCAACATACCCATGTAGTCCGCGCGAGAGCGATCCATTCCGCGCTGCGAAAGCTCTGCACCTCGGAAGAAGTTTCCGCCACCGACCACGATGGCAACCTCTGCGGTCTTTGCGCCTTCGGCGATCTCGCGGGCCATTTCGGCAACGATGTCTGGGTTAACTCCAAGAGTTCCGCCACCAAAGGCCTCACCCGAAAGCTTTAGCAGAACGCGGCGCTTCTTCTGTGCCATGGGTAACCCTCCAAGAGTCTGAGATTTTCTTTCTCTATTGTAAACGAGCAGCAAAAAAGGCTCGGCCGAAAACGACCGAGCCTTTGATGTTTTTAGCTTTAGTTATGCACCGACGCGGAAGCGAACGAATGCTGAAACGGTCACGCCTGCGGTCTCTAGAACCTTAGCGACTGACTGCTTGTTGTCCTTAGCGAAGTCCTGCTCAAGAAGCACGTTCTCCTTGAAGAAGCCGGTAACGCGGCCTTCAACGATCTTTGAAAGCGCTGCCTCTGGCTTGCCTTCGTTGCGTGCGGTCTCTTCAGCGATGCGGCGCTCGGTTGCAACGGTCTCGGCGTCTACGTCTTCACGAGAAAGAACGGTAGGTGAGAACGCTGCGATGTGAACTGCAACATCGTGTGCGGTTTCTGCGTCTGAACCTGAGTAAGCAACAAGAACACCAACCTGTGGAGGTAGGTCCTTGCTGGTGCGGTGCAGGTAAGCGTCAACGGCTGCATCCTTGAGAGATGCAACGCGGCGAAGTTCTACCTTCTCGCCCATGATTGCTGCTTCGTCGTTGATTGCGTCAGAAACTGACTTGCCGCCTAGGTCTGCAGCAAGTGCAGCCTCTAGGTTCTCGGCGCCAGCTGCTGCGATTGCGTCTGCAACCGACTCAGCAAGCTCAACGAACTTAGGGGTCTTAGCAACAAAATCGGTCTCGCAAGCAAGCTCGATCAGGTAGCCGGTGCCACCGTTTACGCGAGCGACAACCAAACCATTGCTGGTGGTGCGACCCTCACGCTTGGTAACGCCCTTAAGGCCCTTTAGACGAAGGAACTCTAGAGCCTTGTCGACGTTGCCGTCAGCCTCGTCTAGAGCGCCCTTGCAGTCCATCATTCCGGCGCCGCTGCGGTCGCGCAACGCCTTTACATCTGCGGCGGTGTAGTTTGCCATCTTTACTTTGCTTCCTCTGCTGCAACAGCTGCTGCTGGTGCTTCTACGGTCTCAGTTGCTGCTGCGGCTGCGTTGCCCTGCTCTAGAAGCTCGCGCTCCCACTCAGCTAGAGGCTCTGCTGCTGCCTCTGGCTTTGCGTGACGGGCGATTAGACCCTCAGCAACAGCGTCAGCAATAACGCGGGTTAGTAGGTGAACTGAACGGATTGCGTCGTCGTTACCTGGAATACCGATGGTGACCTCGTCTGGGTCACAGTTGGTGTCGAGGATACCGATAACTGGAATGCCCAGCTTCTTCGCCTCGGTGATTGCTAGGTGCTCCTTGTTGGTGTCAACAACCCAGAGCTTGTCCTTCTCGCGGCGAAGGATAAGAAGTTCCTTCTTGGTAAGACCAGTCTTGGTCGCGCCTGAGAAGTCCATGACCTCAAGTTCCTTTAGACGTGATAGACGTCCCTGGATGGTCTGGAAGTTGGTCAAAAGACCACCCAACCAACGCTGGTTGATGTATGGCTGGCCTACGCGAAGAGCCTGCTCGGCAATTGCTTCCTGAGCCTGCTTCTTGGTACCTACGAACAGGATGCTGCCGCCGTGTGCAACGGTCTCCTTGACGAAGTCGTATGCCTTGTCAATGATGGCAAGCGACTGCTGTAGGTCGATGATGTAGATGCCTGAACGGTCGGTCAGAATGAAACGACGCATCTTTGGGTTCCAACGACGGGTCTGGTGACCGAAGTGGACGCCGCTGTCGAGCAGCTGGCGGATTGTTACAACTGCCATGGCAGTCTCCTTTTCGGCGCGCGAAGGCGCCACTCAGTTTTCTGTTCCAGACGGTTGTCTGGCACACCTGGTGTCGGATCTGTTCCGCCTCGATTGCTCAAGGACTGAGTGGAACGTGGATCTGATTCGACACGCGAAGTCAACAGGCGCGACAAATCGCACAAGTTGCTAGTTACAACCATACCAGCCTTGGCCTGGGTTATCCACCGCTTTGCCAATGTTTATAAGCATTTCGTTAGTGCAGGTCGATGCTGAATCATGCCCTTCAAACATCTCGCCATGGCCTTAGTCATCCCAGCGATTTCACCGATTAGTTCGTCATGGCAGATGCCGTTTCTGGCTCCGCACGCCCTAATTCGGCCCTACCTACAGCCAAACAGCGATTATTCCGCCGGACATCGAGGTATTGATCTTGCGGCGAACGTTGGTGAGACCATTTATGCACCCGCCGATGGTGAGATTCGATTCTCAGGAAAGCTTGTTGACCGGGGCGTGCTTTCGATTAACCACGCCGGTGGAATGATTAGTGAGCTTGAACCCATCTGTACGTCTTTGAAACCAGGTGAAACGGTGGAAAAGGGCCAGCCCGTTGGTTCTCTATGCAAGCCAGATGCAAGCTACAAAAGCCATTGCCCGAGATCAGCGTGTGTGCACTTCTCACTGAGAATTGCCGGTGCCTACGCCTCTCCTCAAGCCCTTATCGGTGGCTTGAATCCAAGCCGACTACTGCCCTACGCGCGTGGATGAGCGTTTTTATAGCCAGCCTTGAGGCGTTCGATTGAAACGTGAGTGTAAATCTGCGTTGTGCCTAGACTTGCGTGCCCGAGAAGTTCTTGAACCGCTCTAAGGTCAGCACCACCATCGAGAAGGTGCGTTGCCGCACTGTGCCTGAGGGCGTGAGGGCCGGCAACACCGGTTGCAGTTGATTCCAACAAATTAGCCACCAAGGAGTAAATCTGTCGTACTCCAACTCTTTGTCCCCGCGAGTTGAGGAACAGCGCTGATCCGGTTGCCTCACCTACAAACTCGCTCCGAGCGAGCCTGACCCAGTTATCCAGGGCTTCTCGGGCTGGTTGGCCGAAGGGAACCATTCGCTCTTTCGACCCCTTTCCCATCAGCCGCACGATGTTGCGACTGTAGTCAATGTCACCAAGATCAAGTGCGGCCAGTTCACTTACTCGAGCGCCGGTTGCATAGAGCAATTCGACCATCGCTAGATCTCTCAACCCGGATGGGTTGTCTAGCGTGGCTTTAGCCGTGAGCCAGGTGAAAACCTGATCGAGACTCTCGCGTGAAACAACCTTTGGAAGGGTTCGGCTTGCCTTCGGCGAGCGCAGTCTGAGCCCTGGATCATCCTGAAGTGTCTCGGTCTTCAGCAGCCAAGCCGTGAATGCTCTCGCAGCCGCGCTTTTGCGGGCGATGGTGGCTTTCGATGCCTGCTTTTCACTTACCCGCCAAAGCCAGTCTCGAAGCGTTTCAAGAGTTATGAGATCGACAGGGTCACTGTTCTCGAACTTCATGGTTTGGCAAAGGTCTTCTACGTCCGCGAGATAGGCCTTGACGGTATTTGGCGAATACCCCTTGGCCGAGGATAGGTAAACCGAGTATTCGGTTTTTGCCTGTCCAAGGTTTTTCGTCATACTTCAACGATAGTTTGCCAACTGTTACCTGAGTCGACGCCACCCATGTGAGTCCAGCTCGATAAAGCCCAGCAGCGACAGGCTGGCTAAGCCAATCTCCGCTTCTGCTTTCGTGAGACCTGCCTGAGTGCAAATCTCTCCAAGGTCGGCAACTCCAAAACCGATGACGTCGTAGACGCGAGTTTCTAAGGCGCCTAGACCAATGTTCTCTAATTCGCTGTGCAAATCCGCCGAACCCACCAACTCCATGATGTCCTGAGCGCAAGTTACCAGGCTGGCTTTCGCGGCTCGAATCAGCTGATGACATCCATCGGATGCCGCTGAACCTATCGGCCCAGGAACGGCACCTACAGGGCGATCGAGTTCTAGAGCGCGATTGGCCGTGCTGACTGCCCCTGACCGTGGGTTTGCCTCAACTACTACCGTTGCTGCACCTAACGCGGCAATCAATCTGTTTCTTTGCAGAAATCTCCACTTGGTCGGTTCAGCACCCGGCGGCATCTCGCTGAGTAAAGCGCCGCGCTTCCTGATACTTACGAATAACTCAGCGTTACCAGAGGGATAGAGACGATCGAGGCCGCCAGCCATCATGGCTACGGTTCGGCCTCCGCTTGCGATGGCGGCTCGGTGAGCTGCTGCATCGATGCCGTACGCCCCTCCGGAAACGATGGCGCTCCCCCTGGCAACCAAAGGTTCAATCAAATCTAGGCAGGTACTTTGTCCGTAGTCGGTGGAGATACGAGAGCCAACAAACGCGAATGCGTCCGACAGAGCACCTAACGCACTGTGATCGCCTAATCCCCAAAGCCCTCGCGGGGCATGATTTTCAAGATCGAGAAGCCTTGAAGGCCAGGCCTGGTATTCGGATGTAACGAACCAGGCGCCGCCTTTGGCCATGGCTTCACAGGACGCAATGACTCGGCTTAGGTTCATTCTGGGTAACCAGCGTTGCCTGGCCTCCAACGCAACTTTCTCGAAACTGCGAAAGCGTTCTGCATTCGCGCTTTCGTGTGCGCGCAGCAAGGCAAGGTATTTGCTTGGGGTTGTTTGCTCCAACTCCAAAGCGAGTGCCTGTGCAGCGCCGAACGAATCGATCAAGAAACCGGCAAACGCATCTCCTGGTTCACAAATCAGACTCCAACAAATAGCCGCGAAGAAGTCTGAATAGTCCTCTTGAGAGTCTTTGAGTAACAAAGGGGAGATTGCGGCGATGAGTTCTGACTCAGCAATCCGTAAACCCGATTGGATCACCACGAAGTCACCCCGTCTCCACCGCGAAGGCTAATGGCCTTGGCTACGTCCTCGGCAATCACCTGCGCTCTATCGTTCAGGTCGGCACTAGACCATGCCAAACGCAAGCATCGGTCATAACCCCTCATGCTCAGTTTTCCGCGATCAAGCGCTAGGTTTAGAGGCTTCGCAACCTCACCGTCTAATCTCAGGTGTCGCCTCAGGTAAGAACCAGGAACGTGCGCATTCACAGACCATGGTGTACCTTTCAGTCGATACCCAGCCCGATCTCTTGCCAGCTGGACGCGTTGCCTTACTTCACTGCTTGACCGCCCCACCTGTGTTGCCCCTAAATTGGCCAAGGCAGAATGAACTGCACTCGCCGGTTGAACCCTGAAACGCACATCGATTCGATCTAGCAGTGGCCCCGACAGTTTGTTGAGGTAGGCCAGCCGAGCCGAAGCCGCGCAGACACAAGAACGCCCCTGACCGAAGAAGTTGCCACACGGGCAAGGGTTGGCTGCCATCACCAGTTGAAAACGAGCCGGGAATCGGGCAACACCGGCACTGCGGTGCACCAACACTTCGCCAGATTCGAGAGGCTGACGCAGAGCCTCGAGAAACTGGCGCTGGAACTCCGGGGCTTCATCTAGAAACAGAACGCCATTATTCGCTAGCGAGACCAGCCCCGGACGCGGATACGCTGCCCCTCCGCCGATGAGAGACACCAGACTAGCGCTGTGATGAGGAGCCTCGTACGGGCGCACTGTGGACAAGGCCTGATTTCCGCCGGTTGATTTAGCGAGCGATCTGATGGCAGCCGTCTCAATAGCTTCTTCTTCTGTTTGCGGGGGCAGAATCGAAGGAAGACGTTCGGCGAGCATGGTTTTTCCCGCTCCCGGAGGGCCGATGAGCAGTAAGTGATGTGCGCCTGCCGCAGCAACAGTGAGTGCGTCGACAGCCTCATCCTGTCCGATGATTTCGCTTATGTCGCAATCGCTCTGAACCACGTCGGCAAGGTCACCGACCCCTTCAGGTTCGCTCGCTAGTGGGCTAGCGGGCATAACCCCGGCGTGAAATGAAATTACCTGCCGCAGATTTCGTGCACCCAGAACCTCAACATCTTGCACCATTTTTGCTTCGGCAAGGTTTTCGAGAGGAACGATGAATTTGAGAAACCCCTCACGCTTTGCCGCCAAAAGCGCTGGCAGCACTCCTGGCACCGGCCGAACGGAACCATCCAACCCGAGTTCACCCAGGTGTATCCACTTACTAACGGACGCGGCTGGCACCTTCGAATCGGCAGCAAGAATCGCTAGCGCAATTGCCAAATCAAAAATTGCGCCGCGTTTTGGCACTGCGGCCGGCGAAAGATTGACGGTCACCCGTCTACCCGGCAGCGGTACACCTGAATTATGGGCCGCCGACCGCACCCGGTCTCGAGACTCAGACAACGAGGCATCGGGCAAACCCACTAGAACAAATGAAGGTAAATTGCTCGATATTTCTGCCTCGATCTCGATGATCGTGCCATTCAAACCAATCAAACTCACAGCGTATGACTTGGAGACTGCCATCAGAACACCTGCTTCAGATGCTCGATTGAGACACGACCGCCGCTTATCAAGACGGAAATCGCATCTAAGCGAACTTTGATTCCGCTCACCTGTTTGAGCGAACACCAATCGGCGGCCAGCCGGCGCATCCGGGCTATCTTTTCGGGGGTTATCGCTTCAAATGGATGACCGTACCCGGAACCGTTTCGGGTCTTTACCTCGACAAAGACAATTCGCCCATTCTGACTTGCTATGAGGTCGATTTCTCCGATGGCTGAGCGCCAATTGCGGTCAATTATTTCGTAGCCGCGGTCCCGAAGATAGACGGCGGCACGCTCTTCGCCGTACCGCCCGATGCTTTGCCTGAGGTTCATGACACTCACTGTGCCAAGGGCAAGGGAGCCCGAAGTTCAAATCACTTCAACATGTGCATTAGTTGAAAGCGAGCGAAACTGTGGGCGCTGAGGGCTATTCGCCTACTGCTAGTTCTTTCGGAATGTCGAATGCCTTGCCCGAAAGCTCTTCGACGTTTACATCCTTGAAGGTAAGCACGCGAACGTTCTTTACGAAGCGGTCGGTGCGGTAAATATCCCAAACCCAAACATCGGCCATGTTTAGTTCGAAGTAGAAGTCGGTCGGAGTATCAACTCGAACCAGGGTGACCTCGTTGGCAAGGTAAAAACGACGCTCGGTTTCAATGACGTATTTGAAAGTCGCGACAACATCCTTGTATTCGCGATAGAGCGCAAGCTCAGCCTCGCGGTCGTAGTCTTCGATTTCGTTCTCGTCCATGCAACCAGTCTATTCCTCGGTGAAGAGCTGCCCATCGCCAAGTATTTTGGTGAGCCAAGTGTGCCGGTGAACTTCGCTTGGACCAACGGCCCGAATGGCGTGGATGTGCCCCTCCGACGCGTAACCCTTGTGGCCTTCGAAACCAAACTCGGGATAGATGCTCGCTAGCTCGATCATTAGGTTGTCGCGTTCTACCTTCGAGATAACCGAGGCTGCCGCTACACAAACGCAGTCGCGGTCTGCCTTGGTTCGAACGATTACAGGGATACCCGAAGCCTTCGCACCAAGCCAGTTATGTGAACCGTCAAGGATGATGATTGCGCCATCCTGGGCGATTGATCGACGCAGGTTGGCATCAGAAAGCAGTTGATCCAATGCCCTAGAGGCTGAGGCTGCAAGCGCGTATACGATCCCTTGAGCATCAATTTCTGCCGCCGAAGCCATCCCAACGGCATGCCCCACGACCCAATCTTTGACGGGCTGAAGGATTTCGACTCTGGCCTTCTCGCTTAGAAGTTTTGAATCCTTCAGGTTCGCTGGCCATGGCAGGTCGATGCGTTGGTCGGCTCTATCAAGGATGGCCACGCCAACTGCAACAGGGCCGGCGATTGCACCACGGCCGACCTCATCCATGCCGATGACGTATCGAGCACCGGAGGCCCAGAGTTCGCGCTCTAGGTTAAGGCTTGGGAACGTCTTTGAAGACATTTGCGAAGTTATCTAGCCAGGTCCAGTGCGAGGTTGGCCAGCTAATCAGGATTGCGCGACCGACGATGAACTGTTTTCCAACAAAGCCCTTGCTTGGCAGGTCTCCGTGGAAGCGAGAATCCTCGCTGTTACCTCGGTTATCGCCCATCACCCAGATTGAGCCCTCTGGAACGGTGACGTCAAACTTAACGTCAGATGGCTTAACGCCCTTGTCTATATAGGTTTCGGTGATTGCCTTGCCATTTATGGTTAGTTTGCCATCGGCGCTGCAGCAGACGATGTGGTCACCACCGACACCGATAACGCGCTTGACCAAGTGCTGACTGCTGTCAGGGGCCGTCAAACCAAATGCCGAGAGGAACCAATCAGCCGTGGCTTCGACCGGGGTCTGAGCCTTGGTTGAGATGGTTCCTAACCATCCGCCTGGGTCCTTGAACACGACAACGTCGCCGCGTTCAATCGGAACAACGTTTGGCACGAGCTCATTGACGATGATTCGATCGTCGATCTGCAAAGTTGAAAGCATCGACCCCGACGGAACAAAGAACGAACGAACCAAAAAGGTCTTGATTAACAGAGAAAGCACCAACGCAGAACCCACGATTACTAGCAGGTCGATTAGGAAAGAAACGAATACGTTCTTTCGGAAACGACTCCACTTTGAACCGGAGTTGCGTGGTGCTTTTCTGTTAGGGCTGAGAAACTGCCCAAGGTTAGTCATGGTTTAGAAACCGAAAACCAGATTAGTTCTGGTTTTCGCGCTTCTCGGCGATCTTCGCCTTCTTGCCGCGTAGGTCGCGTAGGAAGTAAAGCTTCGCACGGCGAACTGCACCGCGTGAAACAACTTCGATCTTCTCTAGAACTGGTGAGTGAACTGGGAAGGTACGCTCAACACCGACCTGGAATGAAACCTTGCGAACGGTGAAAGTCTCGCGAACCGACTCGCCTGAACGGCGGATAACGATGCCCTTGAAAACCTGGACACGGCTGCGGTTACCTTCAATGATGTTTACGTGAACGTTTACGGTGTCACCAACACGGAATGCTGGGATGTCTGAGCGTAGTGACGCTGCGTCGACTGAGTCGAGAATGTGCATTTTGAATCCATCTCTGTCACTGCACGCAGGTCAACAACGGGTAAGTTTTATGATTTGTGCCCTGATGCCTAACTCCCCTGCGGCAGAGTGTCTAAGGCGGACAACCTCATTATTCTAGCGGATGAAAGCTAGTCAGGCAATAAGTCAGGGCGAACGCGCTTGGTGCGTTCGATTTGCTGATCCTTGCGCCACTTGGCAATGAGGGCGTGATTTCCACTGAGCAAAACGTCTGGCACCTCGAGGTCACGCCAAATCGCCGGCTTGGTGTAACTCGGGTACTCCAGTAGCCCATCCGAGTGCGATTCTTCGACCAAACTCTCGGCATTGCCGATGACGCCAGGAATTAGGCGAGCAATTGCCTCGACCATGGCGATGGCGGCAACTTCTCCGCCGTTCAAGACGTAGTCCCCCAGGCTGATCAAGCGAACTCGACCCTTGGTGGCTGCGTAATCGACGACGCGCTGGTCAATTCCTTCATAGCGACCACAGGCAAAGACGATGTGGTCTTCTTTAGCCAGTTCGTACGCGGTGGCTTGCTTGAATTGCTCGCCCGCCGGCGAGGTGAAGATGATTGTGACGTTGCCGTCTGCAGGAAGGATCTCGTCGAAAGCCTCGCCCCATGGCTCTGGCTTCATTAACATGCCTGCGCCGCCGCCATAAGGGCTGTCGTCTACGGTCTTGTGCTTGTCGTGGGTGAAGTCACGAAGGTCGTGAATGCGCAGGTCAATGATCTCTTTTTCGCGGGCTTTGCCGAGCAGAGAAATGTCTAGAGCCTTGAAGTACTCCGGAAAAATCGAAATAGCGTCAATGCGCACGATTAGTCCTCGACTACCTCTTCGAAAAGGCCACCTGGAGGGGTGATGGTTACTTCGCCCTTGGCGATGTCAACGGTCGGCACGAATGCTTTGATGAACGGCAACAGCACTTCATCGGTTTCGGTCTTCACTGCGAGGCAGTCTTGCGCAGGTAGGTGATCGACTCGAATTACCTCGCCTATCTGAACTCCATCACGGATGACCTTCAGACCGATTAGTTGGTGGTCATACCAAGCGTCTGGCTCTTCTGGAAGAACCTCAGCGTCGGCGTTCACCAACAAAATTGCTTTGATTAGAGTTTCGGCCGCGTTGCGGTCTTCAACGTTCTCGAGAAAGAGAACCGGAGACTGGTTGTAATAGCGGAGTTCCTTGACGGTTACGGTCTTGCCGAACCAAGGAGAGGTATCTGGGACCTGAAGGTCCAGGACAGCGCCGGTTTTGAACCGAGTCTCAGGGCTGTCGGTATAAAGCTCGAGTTTGAAAGCTCCCTTTAGGCCATGCGCTTTGACTAGGCGGCCAACTCGGAGCGTGGTCTTGCTAGAAATCGGTGTCCACCACGTCTACACGAACCTTCTTGCCGTCGGCAAGAGCGTTTACGAGGGTGCGAAGCGCCTTAGCGGTGCGGCCGTTGCGCCCGATCACGCGGCCCAGATCGTCTGGGTGCACGTGAACCTCAAGCAAGTCTCCTCGCGAGGTTGATCGTGCAGTCACGGTAGCGTCGTCTGGATTGTCGACGATTCCCTTGACCAGGTGTTCGAGCGCAGCGGCTAGCACTTACTTAAGCCTCTTCTGCAGGAGCTGCAGCTTCTTCAGCTGCCTCTTCGACTACTGCTGCTTCTTCAGCAGCTGGAGCCTCAACGGCCTCGTCTGCTGCATCTGCAACTGCGTCTTCGATTACTGCTACTGCTTCGTCAGCTGCATCTGCAGCCTCAGCGATAACGTCCTCAGCAGCTGGAGTTTCCTCAGCCTTTGGAGCAACCTTGATCTCAGCCTTTGGCACGAGAACGGTCTTCTTCTTTGAGTCGATTACGTACTCAGCCTTAGCTTCCTTCACCTGAACGGTGTTCTTAGCTGACTTGTCACCCTTTGACTTCTGAAGGTCACCGGTGAGCTTGAGAAGAACTGCTACCTGCTCGGTTGGCTGTGCGCCAACGCCTAGCCAGTACTGAGCGCGCTCAGAGTTGATTTCGATGATTGATGGGTTCTCGGTTGGCACGTAGCGACCGATCTCCTCGATTGCGCGGCCGTCACGCGCGGTGCGTGAGTCAGCTACGACGATGCGGTAGTGAGGTGCACGGATCTTGCCCATGCGCTTGAGGCGAATTTTTACAGCCACGATTGCTCCTGTTTTTCGTAATGGTGCGAACGGGTTACCGGACACGTTTGGTTAGAGGGTCAAACGCACGGCAACCGCTCTATTCTGCCAGAAATACCTGAGTTCCGCCACTCATCAGCGGGGTTTTTTCAGAAGAAGAGGCTCAGTTGCCCAAACCAAAGGCCGAACCGGCGCCCTTTTCGGTCGAACCGGCCGTCGAACCTCCAGCCAGACGAGCCGCTTCTTCTGCCGCGCGCTTGGCCGGGTTGCCCGACTTAGAGCCCTTCTTGCCCTTGTCCTTGCCCTTCGACTTGCCGCCGCCAAAACCACCCATCCCTGGCATGTTTGGCATTCCCGGCATACTCGGGACTCCGCCCTTCGCCATGGTCTTCATCATCTTGGCTGCTTGCTCAAAACGGTTGACTAGTGAGTTGACGTCTGTAACTGTCATGCCCGAGCCCTTGGCAATGCGCAAGCGACGCGAACCATTCAAGATCTTTGGTTGACGACGTTCGGCCGGGGTCATCGAACGAATGATCGCTTCGGTGCGGTCAATTTCGCGCTCATCAAAGTTTTCAAGCTGCTGACGCATCTGGCCGGCTCCAGGCATCATTGCCAGCATGCTCTTGAGGGAGCCCATCTTGCGCAACTGCTGCATCTGATCGAGGAAGTCTTCGAGGGTGAAGGTCTCCTTAGCCAACTTCTCGGCCATGGCACGAGCTTCGGTCTCGTCAAACTGACGTTGAGTCTGCTCAATCAGGGTGAGGATGTCACCCATGTCGAGAATGCGGCTCGCCATACGGTCTGGGTAGAACGGCTCGAAAGCATCCATGCCTTCACCGTTCGAGGCGAAGATGATCGGCTTGCCGGTAACCGAAGCCACCGAAAGCGCTGCACCACCACGGGCATCGCCATCAAGCTTGGTAAGCACCGAACCGGTGATTCCGACACCTTCATCAAACGCCTTGGCGACGTTTACTGCGTCTTGACCAACCATCGAGTCGATGACGAAGAGCACTTCATCAGGGTTGACGGCGTCACGGATGTCTTTCGCCTGCTTCATCAACTCTTCGTCGATGCCTAGGCGACCGGCGGTGTCGACGATTACGACGCTAAACATCTTCTGCTCGGCGTGCTTGATCGAATCCTTGGCGACCTTTACCGGGTTGCCAACGCCGTTACCCGGCTCTGGAGCAAAAACCTGAACGCCGACGCGTTCACCAACCACCTGAAGCTGATTTACCGCGTTTGGACGCTGAAGGTCGGCTGCGACCAGCAACGGAGTGTGCCCCTGGCCCTTGAGCCAGTTAGCAAGCTTTCCAGCAAGCGTGGTCTTACCCGAACCCTGCAAACCCGCCAACATGATGACGGTCGGTGGCTTCTTGGCGAAGTTGAGCTTGTGCTGTTCGCCACCAAGGATGGTGACCAGCTCTTCATTCACGATCTGAACGACCTGCTGGGCAGGGTTCAGGGCCTTAGAAACCTCATCGCCCAAGGCGCGCTCGCGAACAGCACCGGTGAAGTTCTTAACTACATCGAGGGCTACGTCGGCTTCGAGAAGGGCACGGCGAATTTCGCGAAGGGTTGCATCAATGTCAGCCGGGCTCAGCTTGCCCTTGCTGCGAAGATTCTTGAACGTTTCGACGAGACGGTCTGAAAGATTGCCAAACACTTTGGTTTCTCCTAACTCACGAGCCCGCGAGCGAACTCGGTTGCGTCAAAGAACGCAAAATCATTTATACCCTCACCGACACCGACTAGCTTGACCGGGATGCCCAGTTCTCGCTGAATCGAGTAAACGATGCCGCCCTTGGCGGTGCCATCAAGCTTGGTTAGAACAACTCCGGTCACATTGGCGATCTCGGCAAATGCCTTGGCCTGCGACATGCCATTCTGGCCGGTGGTCGCATCGAGCACCAGCAGCACCTCGCTGATTTTCGCCTGCTTCTCGATAACGCGGCGAATCTTGTCTAGTTCGCCCATCAGGTCGGTCTTGTTCTGCAAGCGACCAGCCGTGTCGATAATCACGA
This sequence comes from Actinomycetota bacterium, assembly GCA_041183865.1. Classification (GTDB taxonomy): domain Bacteria; phylum Actinomycetota; class Actinomycetes; order Actinomycetales; family Microbacteriaceae; genus Rhodoluna. Next base: position 23,658 of record JBEGKW010000026.1, read on the forward strand.
TGTCGGCATCGGCTTTGATTGCCGCTTCAACCGATTCGAAGGCCACGGATGCCGGGTCTTGCCCCTCGGTCTTCGGACGAATCAAACTTGCTCCGGCTCGATCGGCCCAGGTGGCAACCTGCTCCACAGCGGCAGCGCGGAAGGTATCGGCGGCTCCGATGAAAACCTTCCACTCCCCCTCGCTCAGCCAATTAGCGAGTTTTCCGATCGTGGTGGTCTTACCGACGCCATTTACGCCTACCACCAAGAAAACGTAAGGCAACTTGCCATCACTCAGGTTTAGTGCCTTGTCGTCGCGGTCAAGATTTTCGGCAATAACGGCTGCAAGGATGTCCTTGAGCTCTTGCTCAGTCGAAGCTCCTGCCTTTTTGGCGCGGGCCTTTACTTCGTCAACAATCGCCATTGATGCATCGATGCCGAAGTCGGCTTGAATCAAAATGTCTTCAAGTTCATCGAGGTTCTCTGGGTTGAACTTGATTCGAAAGAACAGCGAACGGATTCCCTTTTTCGCGCTTCGCTTAGGAAGCTCGACAGCGACAAGTTGTTCTACCTCTGGCTCTTCAACGACCGGTTCGACGAGCTCAGGTTCGATGACAGGCTCTTCAGCTGCGATAACCTCAGGCTCGGCTTTAGGTTCGATTGGTGGCGCAATAGGGGTTTCAACAGCCGCTTCAATCGGCGCTTCAACCTGCTCGACAGGCGCATCTGCTGGAGCTTCGCGCTTCTTCTTCCAGAAAAGGAAACCGGCCATGATTAAGCCTTGTCCAGAAGACGCTGGCCAACCACAGCTGAGACGCCATCCTGGCGCATCGAAACACCATAAAGGGCGTCAGCGATCTCCATGGTGCGCTTTTGGTGGGTGATGATGATCAACTGCGAACTTGAGCGCAGGTCTTCAAAGATCTTCAATAGGCGGCCAAGGTTTGCATCGTCAAGCGCCGCCTCAACCTCATCCATGACATAGAACGGCGAAGGGCGCGCCTTGAAGATTGCCACCATCAGGGCGACAGCTGCAAGAGAACGCTCACCACCCGAAAGCAATGACAAACGTTCGATGCGCTTTCCGGCTGGCTTCACGGTTACTTCGAGGCCGGTGGTCAGCATGTCGTCTGGGTTGGTCAAGAAAATCGAACCAGTTCCGCCAGGGAAAAGCGTTGGGAATACGGTCTCGAAGGCCTTTCGAGTGTCTTCGAACGCGTCGGCGAAGATGGTCTGCATCTTGGTGTCGAGGTCCTCGATGATCTGAAGCAGGTCTTTTCGAGTCTGGGTGAGGTCAGCAAGCTGCTCAGTCAAGAACTTGTGGCGCTGTTCAAGAGCAGCAAACTCTTCGAGAGCAAGCGGGTTTACCTTGCCTAGGCGCTCAAACAGGCGCTCTGATTCGCGAAGTCGCTTGGTTTGCTCTTCGCGGTTGAAGTCTTCGTCTGGCGAGTACTCGGCAAGCAGCACATCCTGCTCTAGACCGAGTTCGTCATTGGCACGAGAAACCAAGTTCGCGAGGTTGAGGCGTTTCTCGTGATTGTTCATTTCGAAGTCGTGAACGCTCTGGGTTAGAGTGGCCAGCTTCATCTGAATCTCAGCGGTTTCGCCACGAAGGCGAACCAACTCTTCATTCTGGTGAGCGCGTGCAGCTTCTAGCTCGTGCAGACGCACCTTGGCCTGCGACGCGCTTTCAGAAACGGCATCCATGAGAATCGGGAGTGCCTCGAGGACACGGCGAGCGCTAGCCAACTGCTTGGCCTGAGCCTCGGCTGCGGCACGTGCCTTTTCGATTGCCTCTTGCGCCTCAGCGATCTGTTCGCGCAGACCCTTGGCTCTCTCTGCTTCGACACGCACACGCTCGACTGCGGCACCTAGGTCAACACGCAGCTCAAGCTCTCGCTGACGTTCTTGTTCGAGGTTCTCCGACAGAGTCTGGCGGTTGGCGAGATCTAGTGCTGGTCGCTCCTGAGCTGCGAACTTGTCGTGAGCTTCAATGGCAACTGCCAGCGCTTCTTCGGCTACGGAGATTGAGGCTACGGCTTGTTCAGCTACTCGTGAAAGACGGTCAACTTCAGCTTCCGAGGCCTCAACCTGAACGCGAAGGCGACCGAGCTTCTCGGCGTTAGCAGCCAGGGTTGCGTCGTGCTCGTTTAGCGCGGCAAGCGCATCCTTGGCCGACTTTTTCGCTTCTTCTTCGGTTGAACGAGCCTGAGCCAGATCACCCTTTAGGTCATCGATCTGCTTTGAAACCTTCGAGAGTTGGTTTTCGGCTGCATCGCGCTCGGCAACGAGCTCGAGCTTCGAAGGCTTGTTGGCCGAACCACCACGGATGATCGACTCGGTGAGCACGTCACCATCCAGAGTGATCAAGACAAGCTTCAAGGCAGCCTTATCGGCTTTGTATAGGTTTCTAGCCGCGGCCAGATCATCAACGATGACGACCTCTGATAGCAGCGCTAGAACACCAGATGGCGCTTCTACAACTTCGGCGGCAGGACGAGCGCCAGCAATGCTTGGCAGGCTGCCAGCCTTACCCTTGCTGTCTACATCGGCGACGATGAGTTCAACACGACCACCATCGGCCTTCTTGAGGTGCTCAATCGCAGCCAAACCGTCTTCACGAGAATCTGCCACAAGTGCGTCTGCCAATGGGCCAAGCGCGGCAGCAATCGCGGTTTCAAAACCCGACTGAATCTTCATGTGGCTCGCAACCAAGCCACGGATACCGCGCAGTCCGGCACCAGAGAGTTCGCTGGCTCCGTCTTTTTGCTCAAGCATCAGGTTGAGGGCTGAACGCTTGGCCGCTAGGGAATCTCGTTCGCGCTCTGCCGAGTGCAATTCATCGCGAACCGACTCGATCTTTGCCGAGGCATCAGAAACTGCCTTTTGGGCTGCCTCGTAACGCGCCTCTAGGCCGTTGTCGGCATCCTTGCTGCCTGAATCGGCCTGTAGTTGGTTGTCTAGGGTTTCGTACTCTGCCTGGCGAGCCGCACGGCGCTCCTGAGCCTCGGCTAGGGCGCTCTGGTGACGAGCAACTTCATCGCGCTTGCTGGCGAGGCGTGACTCTGCCACCGCGGCTTCGTTGGCAAGTCGAGACTTGTCTAGGTCAAACTTTGAGATCAGCGCGTTCTGCTCGGCAACCTCGTTATCGAACTTCTCGAGTGCATCGCGTGCTTCGCTTCGTGCCACTTCGGCTTCGTGCAAGGCAGCCTTTAGATTCTCGACAACGGCAGCCAGCTCGACGCCAGCCTGCTCGGCTGCAACGGCTTCCGCTTCGAGAGCGTTCGGGTCGATTTGTGCACCGTTCACCTCGGCCTGAGACCCGAGCAGCGCAACACGCTGGTTTGCGATCGAGAGCAGCGAACGCAGGCGCTCGGCTAGCGAGTCGAACTGGTACGAAAGATTACGCGCTGCGTCGAGCTCGGTTGAAACCTGTGCGGCTTCAAGCTGACCTAAACGGGCGGTGTTCTCGGTGAGCAGGGTCTGCAGGATGTTGCGCTCGCCGCGACGGTCTGCCTCGGTCCTAGCGGTCTCTTCAAGCGCCTTGTGAAGCGTGACAATGTCGGCGGCAAGGATGCGAGCCTTGGCATCGCGAACCGTTGAAGCTATACCCTGAGCTTCACGTGCTACTTCGGCCTGTTGACCCAAGGGCTTTAGTTGGCGGCGAACTTCACCTGCGAGGTCATTGAGGCGAGTGAGGTTTGCCTGCATTGCCTCGAGCTTGCGTTGGGTTTTTTCTTTGCGACGACGGTGCTTGAGAATTCCGGCGGCTTCTTCAATGAATCCGCGACGCTCTTCAGGCGTAGCGCGCAGGACGCTGTCTAGCTGGCCCTGGCCAACGATGACGTGCATTTCGCGCCCGAGACCTGAGTCGCTCAGGAGTTCTTGAACATCCAGCAAACGACAGGCATCGCCATTGATTGCATACTCGCTGCCGCCATTGCGGAATAGGGTTCGAGAGATGGTGACTTCGGTGTAATCGATTGGCAACGCGCCATCCGAGTTATCAATCGTGAGGATTACCTCGGCGCGACCGAGTGGACCCTTGGTCGAGGTGCCGGCAAAGATGACGTCTTCCATCTTGCCGCCGCGAAGACTCTTAGCGCCCTGCTCACCCATTACCCAGGCGAGGGCATCGACGACGTTTGACTTACCTGAACCGTTAGGGCCAACTACAGCGGTTACGCCAGGTTCGAAGGCAAACGTGGTCGGCTGAGCAAACGACTTGAAGCCTTTGAGGGTGAGGCTTTTCAGATACAAACTGATTCACTCCCCTTTGCATTCGTCGATGAAAATGCGCCAAAACGCGCAACAATCAAAATTACCGCATTCTCAGCACGGTTTTTGCCACAGGGCTGGGTTACCCCTTGAGTTTTTGACACTTCGGGCAGAAGTGCGAACCGCGGTTCATCCAGTTATCACGCTTGATCTGGGTGCCGCAACGATTGCAAGGCAACCCGGTCATGCCATAAGCGTTCAATGAAACGGAGAAGTAACCAGATTCACCGTTCACATTCTTGTACTGTTCATCGAAACTGGTGCCGCCCTCGGCGACTGCCTTGGCAAGGATTTCACGCACGTGAGCCAGCAGCTCTTTAGCCTTCGCCGGCGACAACGATGCTGCCGGTTGGTCGTAGTGAAGCTTCGAGCGCCAGAGTGATTCATCGGCATAAATGTTGCCGATGCCGCTCAGGGTTTGCTGGTCTAGTAATACGCGCTTGATGCCAGAGTTTTTATTCTTGAACTTTTCGAGCACGCCTCGTTCGTCGAAGTCGGCGTCAAGTGGATCTCGCGTGATGTGGGCTGCAGAAGATGGAATCAGGTCACGCCACCAGGTTGGCTTTCCGTTCGAATCGACTCCAAGGCCATTACTAAAGCCGCCCGGTAGCCCATCCTTGGTAGCAACAAGCTCGTCAATCGCTAGCGAACCAAAGAGACGCTGGTCGACAAATCGCATTTCAACCATTTGGCCATCTTCGGCGCGAGCATGGATTACGACGCGTGTTAGTTTGTCTTCGGTAAACCCAGGAGTGCGCAGCAACATCTGGCCGCTCATGCCTAGGTGACCGACCATGGCCAGTTTGTAATCTCCCCCGCGTTCGGCTGGGAGTTCGAGCGGCATCCATAGGAATTTTCCACGGCGAACAACCGCCAAAATTCTGGAACCGATAAGAGTGGCCTTGAAATCTTCGACGCCGCCGATGTGGCGCTTGAATGAGCGGGAGTCAAGAACATCGATCGCGGTAACCACCGCATTGGTGAGCGCCGGAGCCAAACCGGCTCGAACGGTTTCAACCTCTGGTAACTCAGGCACTACTTGGCCTTTTTAAGCTTCGGCAACTTCGAGAGCGCATCGATTGCGGCATTGGTTTCAGCTAGCTTCTTACTTCGTCCCTGACCTGAACCTAGATCCACACCATCGATGCTAACCGTCGAGAAGAATGTGCGGTCGTGGTCTGGGCCCTCGTGGGTGGTGACGTAGATTGGCGCAGGCTTATTTTGGCTCTGAGAGCGTTCTTGAAGCGTTGTCTTTGGGTCGCTGTTTGCGCGCAGCGAATCGGTGTCTTCGAGAAGCGGAAAGATCAGGCGGCGGATGATGCCTTCTGCGGCGTCGAGACCTTGCGACACGTATGCCGCTCCGAGAATTGCTTCGAACGCATCGGCTAGTAGGTTTGGCTTTTCGCGACCACCGGTTTGCTCTTCGCCCTTGCCGAGTCGAAGAAATTCACCGAGCCCGATACTGGTGGCCACCTGCGAAAGTGCGGTGGCTGAAACAACCGCGTTCTTGACCTTGGTTAGCTCGCCCTCAGGAAGATCGGAGAGTAGGTCATGAATATGTGCAGTTACAACAAAACCCAACACCGAGTCCCCGAGAAACTCGAGGCGTTCGTTGTTGGGTGTGTTGCCATTCTCATACGCGTATGAGCGATGGGTAAGTGCGAGTTCGAGCAGCTGTGGCTCGATGTCAACGCCTAAGCGGGTGCTGAGTACGTCGACGTTCACGCTAAGACCAAAAAGTCTTAAGCGTCAGCGACCTTGCGGCCCTTGTACTCAAGGAATAGCGCGTTGCCGGCTGAATCCTCAACTACCTTGGCGCGGTGAGGCAAGCTGTAAACGGTCTTGCCATTCTCGATGGTCTTGACCAAGGTAACCTCAGCTGCCTTCCACTGCGAACGACGTGCGTGAGTGCGGGCGCGAGATAGGCGTCTCTTTGGTACTGGCATGGTACTTACTCTTCCTTTAGCGTAAAACTCTGTAGTGCAGCAAACCTGGAATCAACCGGGGCTTCGTGCACGTGGTGCGGATTCTCTGCCAACTTCAAACCACAATCTGGGCACAGGCCAAGACAGTTCTTTCGACAAACTGGTTTGAACGGGAGGCTTAGAACAACCGCGTCACGGATGACTTGCTCAAGATCGATTTGCTCGTCAGTGACAACAAATTCATCCTCGTTGGTTAAAGAATAGGCGAAAAGCTCTTGAAAATCTACTTCGACAGGCACAGTTAGCGGATCGAGGCATCGACTGCACTCGCCGTCGGCGTCTGCAAAGACCTCTCCGGTCGCCAAAATACCCTCGTGAACCGACTCAAGACGAAGGTCTAGGTCTAGGTCCACTCCGGCTGGAACGTTGATGAAATCTTCGCCAAGAGCTTCAGGAACCACGATGTCGAGTTTGTACTCGCGCATTGCGCCTGCCTTGTGCATCAGGTCGTGAACTGCAATCACGTATGGAGAAGCGGCGCTCATGGTTTAGTTCTTTCTGTTGACCGCCGAGGTTGCGAGTGCTCTTGCGACGGCTTGTGAAACATATTTTGTCACCGAACCCTCTAGGTCGGCAACCTGCTTGACGAGTGAACTCGAAACGTGGCCATGCTGAGGATCGGCTGGAATGAAGATGGTTTCAACTCCGGCTAGGTCACGATTGACCTGCGCCATAGGGAGTTCATAGTCGAGGTCTACATTACTGCGGAATCCCTTGACCAAAACCGATGCGCCCACCATGCGGCAGTAGTTGACTAGCAAACCGCTGTCTAGAGTGTCGACGACCACTTTGGCATTGCTGTGAATACCGTGTTCCGCGAGGCTGGCTCGAATCAATTCGACACGTTCCGAGCTCGAAAACCGCGGCGTCTTAGCCGGATTGTGCACGACAACAACGTGCAATTCGTCGACCACCTTGGCGGCTCGAGCAATGATATCGAGGTGACCGAGAGTTATTGGGTCGAATGATCCTGGGTAAACGGCAATCGTTGACATGTCTCAAGGTTAGCCGAGGGGCTAGCCCTAATGCACTCCAAAGATTAAGCCTTGGCCAAGTTGCTCTGGCGCGCCTGGTCCTCGAGCTCCAACGCCTGAGCCAAGAACGGGTTCTTTTCGAGCGTCGGGTCGGCCTCCAGAATTTGTTCTGCGGCCTTTCGGGCAGCCTGGATGAGCTTGGCGTCTTGGATTACACGCAGGAGTTTCAGACTTGAACGGCCACCCGATTGGGTAGCGCCTAGAACGTCTCCTTCGCGGCGCAATTCGAGGTCGATTTCACTCAGCTCAAAGCCATCGAGGGTTGAAGCAACCGCGCGAACTCTATCTAGCGCCAAAGAGCCTTCTTCGGCCGAGGTCAGCAATAGGCAAAGCCCGGCATTGCCACCTCTACCGACTCGTCCACGCAACTGGTGCAGCTGACTAACACCAAACCTGTCGGCGTCCAAAACAGCCATCACGGTTGCGTTTGGAACGTCTACACCGACCTCGATAACCGTGGTCGAAACCAAGACATCGATTTGGCGAGCCGAGAATCGACCCATGACATCGGCCTTTTCTTCGGCGGTCATTCGACCGTGTAGGGTTTCGATGCGCAGACCAGCGAGAGCTGGGATGTTTCGAAGCGACTCAGTCATCCCTAGTGCAGAAGCAAGCGGTTGGCGCGGTTTCTTGGCCAATTCGGCGGCCGCTTCATCCGTGCCGTCCGAGAAAATCAACTCTTCCTCGGCGAAACCACCAGACTCAATGAGTTCCTCGCCCGGGTCATCTTCGTCGATTCTCGGGCAGACCACGAACGCCTGCCTACCCGAAGCAACTTCTTCTGCGATTCGCGTCCAGGTTCTTGCGACCAGTGTCGGTTGCGAAAGTTGCACGACATGCGAGGTGATTCCTTGGCGACCGGCTGGCAATTCGGTCAGCGTAGAAACATCGAGATCGCCAAACACCGTAACCGCGAGGGTTCTCGGAATCGGCGTGGCGGTCATGGTCAATACGTGAGGTGGAAGCTTGCCCTTGTTTCGAAGCGCTTCACGTTGATCGACGCCGAAACGGTGCTGTTCATCGATGACGATGAAACCGAGGTCAAGAAACTCGACGTTTTGCGAGATCAACGCGTGAGTTCCGATGACTATGCGAGCCTTGCCGCTGACCATCTGCAAGAGTGCCCGTTTGCGCTCGGCGGTTGGCATCTGACCGGTAAGTAGGGTCAGGCCGACTTCCTTGGCAAGGTCCTCCCCGAGCGATTTCTCAATCGACTTGAAATGTTGTGCCGCCAGGACTTCGGTGGGTGCCAACAAAGCCGATTGACCTCCCGAATCCGCAACCGTCAGCATTGCACGCAAGGCAACCAGAGTCTTTCCCGAGCCAACCTCGCCCTGAAGCAGACGATTCATCGGGTGCGACTTGGCCAAATCTTCGGCAATCTGGTTTCCAACTTCGATCTGGCCATTGGTGAGGGTGAACGGCAATGCCGAATCAAACTTGGCAATGATGCCCTTGCTCGGTGCAATTCGCGGAGTGGCTGGAGTCGCCAGGTTCTCCACTCGACGTTTCAAAAGGGTTGCTTGAAGCATGAACGCCTCGTGATACTTCAAAGTGTCACGTGCCTGTTGCCACTCGGCGTGCACCTCAGGTCGATGTACTTGATTGATGGCTTCATGGAGCGTTAGCAAGCCATTTGACTGGACAACCTCGGCGGGCAGCTCATCCTGGATTGGTTCAAGGGTGTCTAAAACCACAGCCATCGCCCGCTGGATTGCCCAGGTGGTTACCGAAGATGCGGCCGGATAAATCGGAATCGGAAGTTCGGCCCAGCGTTTAGCGTCCTCGTCGGAAATCTCTTCGGGGAAGAGTTCGTATTCGGGGTGTGCCAGTTGCAGCTTGCCGTTGTAACTGCCAATTTTGCCAGCGAAAAGACCGCGCAGCCCTGGCCGCAAATCCTTTTGTCGCCAAGCCTGATTGAAGAACGAAAGTGACATGTAGCCGTGACCGTCGGTGATTCGCACCTCAAGGATGCTTCCGTTTCGACCCTTCATGCGACGTTCACGAACCTCAAGGATGTCGGCAACCACGGTTGCAGGTTCACCGATGGGAAGTTCTGATATCGGCGTAAGTGCACCACGAGTGGCATAGCGCCGAGGAAAATGCTGAAGCAGGTCGGCGACGGTTTTCAGACCTAGGTGCTTTCCAAACGACTTCGCCGTGCGGTCACCCAGCACGCGATCGAGAGGTTGTTGTGGAAGCAGCATTCAACTATCTTCGCCTGTCGACCAAGGCCCGCGCGGTAGGCTTGACCGGTTATGACAAGAATCATTAGCGGCGTTGCCGGCTCTCGTAAGCTAGCCAGCCCAGCCAAAGCCACCCGCCCAACCAGCGATCGCATTCGCGAATCGATCTTCAACCGCCTTCAGGCGCGCGACTGGGTCGATAACAAGCGCGTGTTAGACCTCTACGCAGGCACCGGTGCTCTGGCGCTTGAAGCGGTAAGCCGCGGGGCAATCTACGCGATGATGGTCGAACGCGACGGTCAAGCCGCTGCGGTCTGTGTGAACAACGCAAACATGATTCAGAAGGCAATGGCCAGCGAGGGTTTCTACGACCAGGTAACCAAGGTTGCCCAGAAGGCCGTAACTTCATTCTTGAGCACCGACACTTTGGTTTACGACCTAGTCTTCATTGACCCGCCTTACGAGGTCAGTAACGAAGAGGTTGCCACCAACCTAAAAGCTTTGATGCCGCGCTTGGCCAAGGATGCAATCGTCATGCTTGAGCGCTCAAGCCGAACCGGTTCGGTTGAACTTCCCGAAGGGCTTGAGCTAGACGAAGAGAAGAGCTTCGGGGACACGACGGTGTTTTGGTTGACCAAGGCATAACCAACAGCACGAATTGAGAAATCCCCGACCAATGGCCGGGGATTTCTTTTTGGCTTTAGTTGAAGAAGCCCTTGAGTGAGCGTTCTGGTTCGCCAGTGTAAATCTGCTGTGGGCGTCCGATCTTGGTTGCCGCATCCATGTTCATTTCACGCCAGTGAGCAATCCATCCTGGTAGACGACCGAGTGCGAACAGTGCGGTAAACATGCGTGGTGGGAAACCAAGCGCCTTGTAGATAACGCCGGTGTAGAAGTCGACGTTTGGGTAGATAACGCCGGTGTAGAAGTCGACGTTTGGGTAGAGCTTACGCTCGATGAAGTAACTGTCAGATAGCGCAGCAGCTTCGAGCTCCTTGGCGATGTCTAGAAGCGGATCCTTCACACCAAGTTCGGCAAGCACCTTGTCGGCGGTTGCCTTCACGATTCGAGCGCGTGGGTCTAGGTTCTTGTAAACGCGGTGACCGAAGCCCATCAGACGGATGCCGTCTTCCTTGTTCTTCACGCGGTTGACGAAGTGCTGAACCGATTCGCCAGAGTTCTGGATCTGAGTAAGCATCTCAAGCACTGCCTCATTGGCGCCACCGTGTAGCGGGCCGAACAGTGCGTTGATACCCGAAGAAATCGAAGCGAACATGTTTGCCTGGCTCGAACCAACTAGACGAACGGTTGAGGTTGAACAGTTCTGCTCGTGGTCTGCGTGCAAAACAAGCAGGGTCTCGAGAGCCTGGGTGACCACTGGATTCTGAACATAGGTCTCGGCCATGTTGCCGAAGTTCATGCGCAAGAAGTTTTCTACGTAGCTGAGGCTGTTGTCTGGGTAAAGCAGCGCCTGTCCCATGCTGTTCTTATTGGCATAAGCAGCCAAGACCGGAAGCTTTGCTAGCAAGCGGATGGTCGATAGCTCAACCTGCTCTGGGTCGTTAGGGTCAAGTGAGTCCTGGTAGAAAGTCGAAAGCGCCGAAACACCAGCGGCCAAAACAGCCATTGGGTGTGCGTTCTGTGGCATCGCGTGGAAGAGGTTCTTCAAGTCTTCGTGCACAAGGGTGTGACGACGAATCTTCTCTTCGAAAGCGGTCAGCTCGGCTGGGCTTGGAAGCTCGCCGTAGATCAACAAGAACGAGGTCTCTAGGAACGACTTAGAGCCGGCGAGCTGCTCGATTGGGTAACCGCGGTGGCGAAGCACACCCGCTGCTCCATCGATAAAGGTGATCGCCGATTTGGTTGACGCGGTGTTTACGAAACCCTGGTCGTATGCGGTCAAACCGGTGGTTGCGGTCAACTTAGAAATGTCAACGGCCGATGGGCCGTCTACTGCCGGAATTACTGGGAATTCGGCGGTGACATCACCATAGGTGACTGTAACTTTGTCGCTCGAGGTCATCGAAGCTCCTGTGTCTCTCTAAAGCCCCTTGTTTGGGCTAAACCAAGCCTATGGCATCGCGAAGTCGGCGCGCACCTTCGGCTATCTTGTCATCGGTTGCAGTGATCGAAAAACGAACATATTCGGTGCTGAATTCGCCGTAAAAAGTGCCCGGAACCACGACGATTCCCAAATCGGCCATTCGATCGACGGTCTTGAAGCAGTCTTCGCCAAGGGTTGCCCAAAGGTAAAGGCCTGCCTCGCTATCGGCGAGCTTGAATCCGTAGTCGCGAACCGCGGCGAGTAGGACTTCGCGGCGCTCACGGTAAATCTCTTTTTCAATTGCAACGTGTTCTTCGTCGCCCAGGGCAACGACCATCGCACGCTGCACCGGCAGCGGGGTGTTTAGGCCCGAATGCATCCGAAGGTTCACAAGCCCCTTGATCAAGGATGCCTCGCCCACCGCAAATGCTGCTCGGTAGCCGGCCATGTTTGACTGCTTGCTCAGCGAGTAAACCGCAAGCACACCCTCGTGACTGTCGCCACAGACGCGCGGGTCAAGCACCGATGGAATCAACTTGTCGGACCACTCGTTCCAACCGAGCTCGGCATAGCACTCGTCGCTAGCAAGGAGAGCGCCAAGTTCTCGGGCGCGATCCACGGCAACTTTCATTTCGGCAACATCCATGACGCGACCGTCAGGGTTTCCGGGTGAGTTGATCCAAATCAGCTTTGCGTTTGATGGCCACTTGGCTGGGTCATCTTCAGAAACGATCTCAGCGCCACACAGGGCCGCCCCAACCACATACGCGGTATACGCGACCTGAGGCTGCACTACGACGTCACCGGGGCCGAGGCCCATGAGCAAGGGAAGCCAGCTAATCAGCTCTTTAGAACCGATGGTAGGCATTACCTGCTCTGGCTTCAGACCGGGCACGCCACGGCGACGACCAAACCATTCGACTACCGCTGCTTTGAACTCGGCGGAGCCGCCGGTTGAAGGGTATCCAGGGGCATTTGAAGAGGCATTGAGCGCATCTTGAATGATGCTCGGGGTTGGATCCACCGGTGAACCCACCGATAGATCGACCGCGCCACCAGGATGAAGGGCAGCCTTAGCCGCGTAAGGCTTTAGCTGTTCCCAAGGGTATTCCGGGAGACGATCAAACATGAATACGTTTCGAGAGCCGAATTAAGCCTGAGGAGGCAGAGCTGAGATGACGGCGTGGTCCTTAGCAACCTTGCCAACCTTGGCAGCGCCGCCTGGCGAACCTAGGTCGTCGAAGAACTCAACGTTGGCCTTGTAGTAGTCGGCCCACTGTGAAGGCAGGTCATCCTCGTAGTAGATGGCTTCGACAGGGCAGACAGGCTCGCAAGCACCACAGTCGACACACTCATCCGGGTGAATGTAAAGCGAGCGCTCGCCCTCGTAGATGCAGTCAACAGGGCATTCTTCAATACATGCCTTGTCTTTGACATCGACACATGGAAGGGCGATTACGTAAGTCACTGAATTTCCTCTGCTTGTTCTGAAACTAAGTCTATTTTATTGATGTCCGCGGGCTGACTTGCGCCATGAACCAGCACGGATGTTCGGGAACAGAATTATCAGCGCGATCAAACCGAGTGAACCGTAGGCCCAGAGGTTGCCGAGCTGGTCGCCTGGGATGAGCAGGGTGCCGTCAGATTGCGGCTGGGCTAGCCAGAAGACGGTGGCTGCGAAGGTGGCAGCCAGTAGGTAGAGCGCCCCCCTGCTGTTGCGCAAGAGGCGGATGGCGAGTGCCAGTGAACCGGTCATAACCAGGGCAACAATCAGACCAATCGGGGTGGCAGCATCATCGGTCGCGCGCACCTGATGAAGCAATGTGCCGGCAACGCCAGTTAGAAAGCCGAGCGGAATCGCCCAGAAGAAAGTGAGCAGTGGGCGAAGGTGAACCAGCGGATTCGGTGATGCCTTGCGCAGACGCTCGGTACGGTCATAGCGGAACTCTTTTCCGGCGACAACTGAGTAGGTCTCAGCGCCAACCGAAACCTGGCTGCTGTGGGCCTCGAGCGCAGCCTTCTTGACCGCCGCGGTCTTCTCATTTCCGACCTGAACGTCGAAGCGCTCACCCGGTTCTGCAATAACCCAAAAAGCAGGGGCGCGACCCTTACGCTGCTTAGCGGTCATGCGAATCGCCATGGCGGTTGCCTCATGGGCCATCTTGTGATCCGGGTGACCGAAACCTCCCTTTGCGTTGTAAGTCAGCACGGCATCTGGCTTGAAGTCTTTAATGACCTTGAAGATGTCATCGGCAATAACGGCGGTGGATGCAGCTGAAAGGGCCATCTCATCGAGTTTGCGTGGCTTGGCCGGCTTACCCAGCGGGTTCAAGCGCATGCCAGAGTCAAGGTAGGCGCGGGTTCCGGCAAACGCGTGTTTTACCGGACCGAAAGCCGCCAGTGCTTCGCGAAGTTCACCAGAGCGAAATGCTCCCATGGCCGCCAAATTACCCTCGAGTGACTTCAACTCTTCGAGTTTCACCTTGCCGCGCTCGCCGCGGGTGAGGGTGAACACCATGACCTCGGCCTTGGCTGCAATACGATCGGCAATAACGTGCCCAGTGAATAGACTCTCGTCATCCGGGTGTGCGTGAACGATGAGAAGTCGCTGTGGTTGAAAAATTGCCTTAGCCATGTGTCAACTTTAGGCGCAAAACGAAAACCCCCGGCCTAATGACCGAGGGTTTTCGAAGAGATTTAGAGCTACTTGCCCT
>JBEGKW010000027.1:0-19074 GCA_041183865.1 Actinomycetota bacterium
CCATCGCGAACCAGAGCAATTGGTCCACCATCGGTGGCCTCTGGTGCAATGTGTCCGATGCAAAGGCCGGTTGTGCCGCCTGAGAATCGTCCGTCAGTCAATAGTAGAACATCCTTGCCCAATCCCGCACCCTTAATCGCACCGGTAATTGCGAGCATCTCGCGCATACCCGGGCCACCCTTAGGGCCTTCGTAGCGAATAACCACTACGTCACCGGCAGAAATCTTGCCTTCGGTTAGTGCATCCATAGCCTCGCGCTCGCGCTCGAATACGCGTGCTGGGCCGGTGAATTCTTCTAGGTCGAAGCCCGCGGTCTTCACAACGGCACCCTCTGGAGCCATCGAACCCTTAAGGATCGTGATTCCACCGGTCTTGTGAATTGGGTTCTGAAGTGAGCGGATGATCTTGCCATCTGGGTCAGGCGGGTTGATTCCCTCTAGGTTCTCGGCAACGGTCTTGCCGGTAACGGTTAGCGCGTCGCCGTGGATTAGGCCTGCATCGAGCAGAGCCTTCATCACCACTGGCACGCCACCAACGCGGTCGACGTCGGTCATTACATACTGACCGAAAGGCTTTAGGTCACCAAGGTGAGGGATCTTGTCACCGATGCGGTTGAAGTCGTCGAGGGTTAGATCGACCTCTGCCTCGCGAGCGATCGCCAGCAGGTGAAGCACCGCGTTGGTCGAACCACCGAAAGCCATTGTGACGGCGATGGCGTTCTCGAATGCCTTCTTGGTCAAGATGTCGCGGGCAGTGATGCCTAGGCGAAGCAGGTTGACTACGGCTTCGCCCGAGCGATGCGCCCAAACGTCGCGGCGGCGGTCGGCAGCCGGTGGGGCAGCCGAACCAGGAAGGCTCATGCCTAGCGCTTCGGCGGCCGAAGCCATGGTGTTTGCGGTGTACATACCGCCACAGGCGCCTTCACCAGGGCAGATTGCACGCTCGATGCGACCGAGGTCTTCTTCAGACATCTTTCCGGCCTTGCAAGCACCAACCGCTTCGAAGGCGTCGATGATGGTAACGGTCTTCTCGGTGCCATCGGTGAGCTTTACCCAACCAGGCATGATCGAACCGGCGTATAGGAAGACTGAAGAGAGGTCTAGTCGGGCTGCTGCCATGAGCATGCCAGGCAGCGATTTATCGCAACCGGCTAGAAGAACCGAGCCGTCGAGGCGCTCAGCCTGCATCACGGTCTCGACCGAGTCGGCGATGACCTCACGTGAAACTAGCGAGAAGTGCATGCCCTCGTGGCCCATAGAAATACCGTCAGAAACCGAGATAGTTCCAAACTCAAGCGGGTAACCGCCACCTGCGTGAACACCCTGCTTGGTCGCGTCTGCCAGTCGATCCAGCGAGAGGTTACAAGGGGTAACCTCGCTCCAAGAACTAGCGACACCGATCTGAGGCTTTACCCAGTCTTCGTCGCCCATGCCAACTGCACGGAGCATGCCTCGAGAGGCAGCCTTTTCAATTCCATCGGTTACTGCGCGTGAACGCGGCTTGATATCTACAGACATAAGTTCAATCTTATCTTTTCTAGTGGACTTATGCCCTTGCCGCCGCAGGGAACCTGAACCTACGTCAGATGGAAAATTGCATCAGCGACAATGCCGACGACCATCATTACCGGAATTGTTAGAGCAACCAAAAGTGCACCAATCATGCTCATGAATGAGTTTTCCATGTGCAGCCCCTTTTCTGTGAAAGTATGTGAAACAACTGCCTGGATCTACAAAAGATTCCCAAGAGGTTTCATTAAACGCGCATTCCAAGTCGCGGTAGCCTGTAGATGTGTCAGCAAATAATCAGGTAACCGCGCAGAGCAGTCTAGAGCGCTATCTCGACGCGGCCCAGCGCTCCTCATCCGAGGTAATCGCCGCCTATTCAACCAGCTTTGGTTGGGCCTCTAAATTGTTGGGCAAAGCCGAGCAGCAACCGGTACGCAACATCTACGCCTTGGTTCGCGTTGCCGACGAGATCGTTGACGGCGCAGCCGATGAGGCGCACGACAACCCTTCAAAACTCTTGGATGAGTTGGAAGCCGAAACCTATCGAGCGCTCGAATCTGGGTTCAGCACCAATCTTGTAGTTCACGCATTCGCCCACACCGCTCGCGAAGCCGGAATCAAACGCGACATCATCGAGCCGTTCTTTCACTCGATGCGCATGGACCTCACCGAGCGCGAACACGACCAGAAGAGTTTTGACACCTACGTATACGGCTCTGCCGAGGTAGTGGGCTTGATGTGCCTGAAGGTTTTCATGATTGGCCGCGAGTATTCGAAGGAAGAGCGCGTAACCCTCATCGCCGGCGCGCGTGCCCTCGGGGCAGCCTTCCAAAAAGTCAACTTCTTGCGCGACCTTTCGGCCGATTTCAAGAAACTGGGACGTTCGTATTTTCCAGACGTCAATGTCGAGAACTTCGATGCCGCCACCCAGACGCGATTGATCGGCGACATCGAGGCCGACCTCGAGGTTTCGGCCAAGACCTTGCCACTGCTCTCCCCCGGTTCTCGCAAGGCGGTAGCCGCCGCCCAGATGTTCTTCGCGGCTCTAAACGAGCGCATCCGGAATACGCCGGCCGAGGTCCTGATTGAAACCCGTATCAGTGTTCCAAACTCACAAAAACTTGTGATTCTCGCCAAGGCTCTCTTAGGGGTAATTCCGAAATGACCGCATCAACCACTGACCAAAAAACCGCAGTAGTAGTCGGCGGCGGCATCGCCGGCCTGGCCACTGCAGCGTTGCTTGCCAAGGCCGGCATGAAGGTCACGGTGCTTGAGGCACGCGAAAAGGTTGGCGGTCGCGCTTACATCTGGGAAAAGGACGGCTTCAAGTTCGACATGGGCCCATCCTGGTATTTGATGCCGGACGCCTTTGACCAGTTCTTCAAGTTGATGGGAACCACCGCGGCTAAGGAACTGAACTTGGTTCGCCTTGACCCGGCCTACCAAACCCGCAACGAGGGCTTCGACGACAAGCTGATCATCCACGAAGATTTGGCCAAAAACAAAGAGCTGTTTGAATCAATCGAAGCTGGAGCCGGCGAGCGCCTTCAGAAGTACATCGACTCGGCCGAGGATGCCTACCGCCTCTCGATCAAGCACTTCTTGTACACGAATTTTCAGAACGCTAAGTCGTTCTTTCAGCCAGATGTCTTGGTTCGCGCCGGTCGCTTCATCAAGCACCTGGTCACTCCGCTAGACACCTTCGCGGCCAAGCATGTCACCGACCCGCGCCTGCGTAAGATTCTGAACTTCCCTGCTGTGTTCTTGGGCGCTTCGCCTTATGACACCCCGAGCATGTACCACCTGATGACCCACGTTGACATGAACGTCGGCGTCTTCTATCCGATGGGTGGTTTCTACACCGTGATCGAGGCCGTCGAGCGCTTGGCAAAGCAGCACGGTGTGACGGTCAACACCAACTCTCGCGTCACCAAAATTCAAACCAAGGATGGCCGCGCCACCGGCGTTTGGGTAGACAAGGTTTTCTATCCGGCAGACGTCGTGGTTGGCAACGCCGACCTGCACCACATCGAGACCTCGCTGCTCGAGCCAGAAGACCAGAGCCTGCCTGCCAAGTGGTGGGAAGACAAGGTTCCTGGCCCATCGGCGATGCTGCTGTTCTTGGGCGTCAAGGGCAAGCTGCCTCAGCTCGACCACCACACCTTGCTTTACTCGGATGACTGGGCGAAGAACTTCAAGGAAGTTTTCCGCACTCCTGCCGAAAAGAAAAAGCAGGGTGCAACCAGCGTCATCCCTGAGCCGGCATCGCTTTACATCTGTGCACCGAGCGTCACCGACCCATCGGTTGCACCGGAAGGTTACGAGAACCTCTTCGTCTTGGTTCCAGTTGCCGCCGACCCAGCTCTCGGTCACGGTGGCATCGATGGTCGCGGAGACGCGGGCTTCGAGCAAGCAGCCGACCGAATCATCCAGCAGATTTCAGACTGGTGCGAGATTCCAGATCTCGCCGAGCGCATCGTGGTTCGTCGCACTATGGGCCCTGCCGATTTCGTAGACGACCTAAACGCTTGGTCAGGCACTGCCCTTGGAATGGCCCACACCCTCTTCCAGAGCGCATTCTTCCGACCAACCAACGTCAGCAAGAAGGTCAAGGGCCTCTACTACGCCGGCCATCACAGCATCCCAGGCATCGGATTGCCGATGTGTCTGATTGGTGCCGAGCTGGTTTATAAGCGTCTAGTGAATGATAGAAGTGCTGGTCCAATTCAGCACGAGATCAAGCCGGTAAGCGCAAAGGGTTGGAAGGGACTCAAGTAACTTGGGCCTCTACCTGGTAGCACTCGTCGCCTCCCTGGTTGGGATGCTTTTGCTCGACTACCGGTTCAAGCTTGTTTTCTTTCGTGATTGGCTGGCCGGAACAGTAGCCATCATCGCTGGCGTAGCATTCTTTTTAGTTTGGGACCTCTTCGGAATTGCAAACGGAATCTTCTTCCGCGGCGAGTCGCCGGGTTTGACCGGGTTGATGGTTGCACCAGAGCTGCCACTCGAGGAAGTCTTCTTTCTGACGCTGCTTTGCTACACCACGCTTCAAGTCTTCTTGGCACTAGGTCGATTCGTTCATGGTCGTCGCGACCGCAAGGCGGCGAGCGCCAAGTGAACTACCTGACGCTAAATCTGCTCTTTCTCGGTCTGTCTCTATTGGCCTTGTTGCTAGTTCCAAGAAACCGTTGGCCGGCTTACCTAGTCGGCATGCTGCCGATGATTGTAATCACTGCCATCTTCGACAACCTGATTGTGGCCGCCGGAATTGTCGCCTATGACCCGAGCAAGATCAGCGGGATCATGATTGGCATCGTGCCGATCGAAGACTTCGCCTATACGATTGCCGCAGTGCTGATTGTTCCCTCGGTTTGGTCGGCGATGTTGAATCGAAAGAAGAAGTAGGCGCGCATGTTTGAAACCATCAAGAAACTCTTCTGGGTTTCTCGCCCCGTGTCGTGGATCAACACCGCCTATCCATTCGCGGTTGCCTACTACCTAGTGACCCGGTCGTTTGATGTCACTTTCTTCTTGGGAACCCTGTTCTTTCTGATTCCATACAACTTGCTGATGTACGGCATTAACGACGTCTTTGATTACGAAAGCGACCTACGCAACCCGCGCAAGGGTGGCATCGAAGGCGCCTTGCTCGAGCCGCGCTACCACCGCCTAACCGTAATCGCCGCTGTTGCCAGCTCGGTGCCGTTCATCCTGTATCTCACTTCAGCAGGCACCTCGGCATCGACCGGCTGGTTATATCTCTTCGTCTTTACCGTGATTGCCTACAGTGCCAAAGGTCTGCGATTCAAAGAAAAGCCTTTTCTGGATTCACTGACCTCGTCTAGCCACTTCGTCGGCCCGATGATCTTTGGTCTGTCGATTGCCGGCGCAAATCTGTCGGAGCCAAACCTATTGATGTTCATCGCGGCCTTCAGCCTGTGGGGCATTGCCTCGCACGCCTTCGGCGCAGTCCAGGATGTAAAGGCCGACCGCGAAGGCGGAATCTCTTCGATCGCCACCGCTATCGGCGCAAGGGCAACCACTCGCTTCGCTTGGCTGGCTTATTTCGCAGCCGCCCTGCTGGTTGCCTTCAGCGTCCAGCCATGGTTGTTGATGGCCGCCGTTCCCTATCTGATGGTTGTCGGTCGATTCTGGAACATCACCGACGAAACCTGCGAGAGCGCGAACAAGGGCTGGAAGCAGTTCATTTGGCTGAACTACTTCGCCGGTGCGGTGGTCACCTTCGCTTGGTTGATTCCGCTAGTTTTCGGCTAATTCATCCCGGTGCTGCCAAACGATTAGGTTTGCGCGGCTAAAACCTCGTCCGCACAGACCGCAGGCTAACGGGCGCGAAGGCTGGCGATAGCGATAATGCTTGTGCCCATTCTTGCAAGAACCTATCCAGGTAGCCGTCTCTACGGCAATCTCGGTTCCGGTGAACTTCTCGGCCCGATAACCAATCGATTTTGCGGTGGCCAACCACTTTTTGTTGTGCCCCTCGCGCTTGCCGCACATCGCGTGCGCAACCTCATGCAAGACCACCTGCATTGTTTCATCGATGGTGTGAATGTCGGCCAGGTAGCGCGAGATGGTAATCGTTTTCGTCGTGTAGTTACAAAGGCCAGCTCGTCGCTTTCCATTGTCAAAACCAAACTGCCAATTCTCGAGGTCGATGTGTTCCGCCATCTTGCGCTCAGCTAAGGCTCGGATGAAGTCGTAGCGATCGCATGACATGCGGAGGAACCGGTTCTTGCCCTCGCTATATTCGCGACCGGCCTGAAAACCCGATTTCTCGTATGCACCAATCGCCCTGGCATTCTCGGTGAGCACCGAAAGTGTGACCTTCGACAGCGTGGTGTGATTGAAAACGTGCTCTAGAACTAGCGCAACAGCTTCGCCACCCAGACCTCGCCCGAACCAACTCGGCCCCCGAAGGGCAATCCGAAGATTCATCGAATTCTTCTTTTCGTCGTATTCGTTTAATACGATTTCACCGGCGAACTCACGGGTCTCGAGTTCGGTAATCGCCCAATCCAACCGACCGGCCTGAGATTCGCGGCTCGAGAGCCAGTCGATTATCTGCGGTCGCGAGAAACTGGCTGAAGTGGCCGTGAGCCGTCTACCTTCGGCATCCGAAAGCATCTCTAGGTATGGTTCCAAAACCGAGGCATCGAGCGCTGAAAGTTGAACCAGCGACCCCACTAGTTGTGGTGCTGCTGAGTTCTCGAGAATAGTCATCGCGGTTTCAACGATACAAGTTGTGGCATACCTACAAGAAAAAGCGGCAAAGACTTATTCGACTTTGCAAAAAACACCGTAAAAATACGCCGAAAGTGTCTTGTTAACCCTCCGTTCAACGCTAGATTATGGCTATGACTCAATCAACCTCAGGCTCTGCTAAGGCAACCTCAATCGAAGTAAACGACGTAGCTCCGATCTCCGCAGGCGAACGTCACGGCGAACCTAGAGTTCGCTACCGTATTCGTTGGCGCACTTGCCATCGGGTTCGGCCTAAATGTCTGGCAAGGTCTACTAGCTGTTCTAGTTGGTAACGCACTTGCCGGCATCACCCACGGAATCCTAAGCACTTGGGGTCCTGAAGCCGGTCTTCCACAGATGGTGCTAAGCCGCAACGCTTTCGGCAAGCTAGGAAACCTAATCCCAGCTGGTATGTCGACCCTTGTTGCCGGTATCGGCTGGTTCGCGGTTAACACCGTTTCAGGAACCTTCGCCCTTCAGGCACTGCTTCCAGATCTTGGTGTTCTCGGTGCACTGGCAATCATCATCGTCCTTCAGGTCGGTGTTGCCTTCGTCGGTCACAACCTAATCCAAAAGTGGGAGCGCTACCTTTCTTACTTCCAGGCAATCGTTTGGATCATCGTTATCGCTGTTGTTCTTGGCCAGCAGGGTGCGTTCGAGGTTGCTCCGGCTGCCGACGCTGCATTCCCATGGGCAGGCTTCACCCTTACCGCTGGTGCTGCTTACGGTTACACCGCTGGTTGGACTGCATTCGCTTCTGACTACACCCGCTACCTACCTGCAAATACCGACAAGAAGGCTCTTGGCTGGGCAGCTGGTCTAGGTAACTTCACCTCAACCACCCTCATCATGGGTGTCGGTGTTCTTGCATTCAACGCTCTAACCGGAAACCCAGGCGACTTCTGGGGCATCGCAAACCCAACCGCAGCTTTCACCGGTTTGCTAAACCCAGTATTCGCAAGCATCGTTTTGCTTTCGATCGTTATCGGTTCGGTTTCAGCTAACATCCTGAACGTCTACTCGGGCGCAATGTCATTCCTGGCAATGGGCTTCAAGCTAGGTTTCAAGACCCGTCGCGCAATCATGGTTCTAATCGCCGGTCTTGCCGGTGGTGTGCTTTCTTTCCTAGGTGTTCAGAACGGCGACGTTGCACACCAGCTAGACAGCTTCCTCCTAGTGGTTTCTTACTGGGTATCACCATGGATCGCAGTTGTACTAACCGAGCGCATCTTGTCTAAGGGCAAGGATGCCGGTGCACGTGCGATTGCTCCAAAGAACTCATGGGCTGGTGCAGCCGCATTCGTAATCGCAACCGCGTTCTCAATCTGGGGCTTCGCTGCTCAGGTTCTTTACACCGGTCCGATTGCTAAGGCTGCCCCAATCGGTGACCTAACCGCAGTTGTTGGCTTCGTTCTAGCTGCAGTTCTATTCGCTGTGTTCTCACAGGTCGACAAGAACTCAAAGAACTAATCAACTACTAATCCACCCAAATCGAGAGGCCTCGGCAATGGAATTCAAAGTTGGACAGATCTTCGCTACTGACGAAGAGAAGCTCCAAGTTGCCATTGCCGAGGCACATCTCGGTTTAGCCGAAGGTGGCATCCCGATTGGGGCTGCCCTCTTCGACGAAGAAGGTCGCCTGCTCGGCAGCGGCCGCAACCGTCGAGTTCAAGACGGTGACGCTTCAATGCACGGTGAGACCAGCGCTTTCCGAAACGCCGGCCGCCAGCGCAGCTACCGCAAGGTAACTTTGGCTACCAGCCTTTCACCTTGCTGGTACTGCTCAGGTCTGATTCGCCAGTTCGGCATCGGTCGAGTAATCGTCGGTGACGACAAGAACTTCATGGGCGGTCAAGACTGGGTCGCCGAACACGGTGCCGAGGTGCACGTTCTAAACGACCCGGGTCTAATCAAGATCATGGGTGAGTTCATCGATGCTAACCACGACCTTTGGTTCGAGGACATCGGCGAAGAGTAACCTCCACGCTAAAAGTTATGCCAGGCTTCGGCCTGGTTTTTCTTTGCCATTTTGCCTTTGAGTCACTTTGACACTAAGATGATTCTTACTTAGAGTCATCCAGACTCTTATTAGTCGATTGGCAGTGATTTGAGCAACGCAACCGCGAGCTCCATCGAGACGCCAACCCTTGCCGTTTCTACGGTCATCTTTACCCTTCGCCCTAACCAGGACGGCTGCCTGCAGTTGGCCACTCCCCTCGTGCGACGCATCCGTGCGCCTTTTGAAGGTCAGTGGGCTTTGCCTGGCGGGCCGCTTCAGGCAAATGAAGACTTGGCCAGCTCGGCCTCGCACACACTGCGCGACACCACCGGTCTAGAACCGCGGTACCTCGAACAGCTTTACGCCTTTGGCAGCGTTGACCGCGCAGGGGGCAAGCTCGCCGAACGCGTGGTCTCGATCGTCTACTGGGCGCTGGTCGGTGCCGATGAAGCTGGACGCGCGATCGACAGCGAGAACGTTCAGTGGTTCTTTGCCGATGACCTGCCATCCTTGGCCTTCGATCACAACGAGATTGTTCACTACGCCCTCGGGCGTCTGCGCAACAAGCTGGAATACAGCCGAATCGCTCACGTCTTCTTGAGTGAAACCTTTACCCTCGCCCAACTGCGCGAGGTTTACGAAGCCGTTCTCGGCCGCGAACTCGACCCGGGCAACTTCCGCCGCATGGTCGAATCGAGCGGAACCGTAGAAGAAACCGGCGAGCGCCTAGCTGGCACCCGCCACCGACCACCGAAGCTATACCGAGCCACCGCACAAGCAGGGGAAACCAAATGACGACAGCATCAGTCAACGAACGCATACAGCTCATTGTGAAGGGCCAGTCGAAAGACTCGACCTGCAGCACCTCGCTGGCTGAAGGCCCTTGGAACTTCGATGGTGGCCCAGCTGCTTACGGCCCAGGCTCATCTAGCGAAGACGTGATTCCTGCCGATGCTCCTCGCCAAGGTGTCTTGCCTGATGAATACAAGACTGCGACCGAGGCCGAACTGCACGATCGAATCGTTGCCGCCAAGAAGACCCTCGGCGACAAGGTCGTCATCCTTGGCCACTTCTATCAGCGCGAAGAGATTGTTCAGCACGCCGACTACCTCGGTGACTCGTTTCAGCTAGCGGTGGCCGCGAAGGGTCGCCCTGAGGCCGAGCACATCGTGTTCTGTGGCGTTCACTTCATGGCCGAGACCGCCGACATTCTTTCGAACGATGAGCAGAAGGTGATTTTGCCTAACCTGGCCGCCGGTTGCTCGATGGCCGACATGGCCGACGCCGACTCTGTCGAGGATTGCTGGGAGCAGCTGATGGAGCTTTACGGCACCGAGGCTGACGCAGACGGTCGTGTGCCGGTCATCCCAGTTACCTACATGAACTCTTCTGCGGCACTTAAGGCCTTCTGCGGCCGCAACGGCGGCATCGTTTGCACCTCTTCAAACGCCGAGGTTGTGCTCAAGTGGGCTTTCGAGCGTGGCCAGCGCGTGCTGTTCTTCCCAGACCAGCACCTGGGTCGCAACACCGCCAAGGCCATGGGCATTAGCGTTGACCAAATGCCTCTTTGGCACGGTCGCAAAGACCTCGGCGGTAACACCGCAGAACAGTTGAACGACGCCAAGGTGATTCTTTGGAATGGCTTCTGCTCGGTTCACAAGCGCTTCACCGTGGCTCAGATTGACAAGGCCCGCGCCGAGTTCCCTGGCGTTCGCGTAATCGTGCACCCTGAGTCTCCGATGGCGGTTGTTGACGCCTCGGATGAATACGGCTCAACCGACTACATTCGCAAGGCCGTTGCCGCGGCAACCGAACCAACCACCTTCGCAATCGGCACCGAGATCAACATGGTGCAGCGTTTGGCAGCTCAGTATCCGCAGCACAACATCTTCTGCCTTGACCCGGTAGTTTGCCCTTGCTCGACCATGTATCGCATTCACCCTGGCTACCTCGCCTGGGTGCTTGAGCGTCTAGTTGCCGGCGAGACCGTGAACCAGATCGTGGTCGACGAGTCGGTCGCAGCCGATGCTCGCGTTGCCCTTGAGCGCATGTTGGCGGCGAAGCCTCTCTAGGCGCATCCATGAAAAAACTTGTAGTTATCGGTAGCGGCATCGCCGGCCTAATCGCGGCGGTTGAGGGCAGCAAGACTCACGAGGTTGTCTTGGTCACCAAGTCGACCCTGTCTGAGAGCAACACCCACTATGCCCAGGGTGGCATTGCCGCGGTGGTCGCCGACGATGACTCAATCGCAGAACACGTTGCCGACACCCTCTCTGCCGGTGCTAACTACTGCTTCGAACCCGCCGTTCAGGTGCTGTGCGAGGAAGGTCCGCAGCGCATCAACGACCTCGTGCGCTTCGGCGTTGACTTTGACAAGCGCGGGGCAGACTTCGCCTTGGGCATGGAAGCCGCGCACTCGCACGCCCGCATCTTGCACGCCGGCGGTGACACCACCGGTGCCGACATCAGCAAGGCTTTGGTCGAAACCCTGCGCGCCACCGCTACCCAGATCCACGAACACACCTTTGTGATCGACTTCGAGGTCTTCGATGGCGCGGTCAAGGGCGTTCACCTCATGGATGCCTCGGGCCAGCACTTCGTTGAGGCCGATGCGGTCATCCTTGCCAGCGGAGGTGCCGGTCAGCTTTATCGCCACACAACCAACCCTGCCGTGACCACTGGCGATGGAGTCGCTGCCGCGTTTCGCGCCGGTGCCGAATTGGCCGACGTCGAGTTTTATCAGTTCCACCCGACCGCTCTTGCCGTTCCGGGCTCATTCTTGATCTCAGAAGCCGTGCGCGGCGATGGCGCTGTCTTGATCAATAACAAGGGCGAGCGCTTCATGCAGAAGATTCACCCGCTGGCCGAACTCGCACCGCGAGACGTGGTGGCGCGAGGCATCCAAGCCGAAATGATTTCGCAGGGCGGTCAGCCGGTGCTGCTTGACGCCACCGGTCTCGGTTCGGAGTTCTTGAACAAGCGTTTTCCAAGCATCACCAAGACGACGCGTTCTTATGGTCTCGACTGGGGCAAGAACCCGATTCCGGTTACTCCGGCTGCCCACTACTGGATGGGTGGTGTGGCAACCGATGTTTGGGGTCGCACCTCGATCAAGGGGCTATTTGCCGTTGGCGAAGTAGCCTGCACCGGCGCACATGGAGCCAACCGTCTCGCCTCTAACTCGCTTCTCGAGTCGATCGTCTTCTCACGCCGTGCCGTTCAGGTCTTGGATGAAGCCTGGCCAGCCGAAGCGGCTAGCTCACGCTGGCGCGAAACCGGCCTGTTGACCGAAATCGAACTTGAAGACGAGTCAGACAGCTCAATTCCGCGCAGCGAACGCAACGTCGTCGACCGCGTCGAACTGCAAACTTTGATGTGGGATAACGTCGGTTTGGCTCGCACCGAGAGCCAACTGCTTGATACCCGTCTGGCCCTGGCCGGGTGGCGTTCTGCCGACAAAGCTAACCGCCTCTTCACCGACTGGGAAGACGCGAACCTGTTGCTTCTTGCCCGCGCCGTGACCGAATCGGCACTGGCTCGCGAAGAATCCCGCGGTGGCCACTATCGCCTCGATTTTCCAAACACCAACCCGGCGATGGCAAAGCCAATCACCATCGTTCGAAAGGCAAAGTAATGCTGTCAAACCAGATCATCGAAGAAGTCGTTCAGCGCGCCCTAAACGAGGATGCTCCTTGGGGCGACGTGACCAGCGAGCACCTCATCCCAGCAACCGCAATCGCAACCGCTGAGCTCGCAGCTCGCGAGGCCGGAGTCTTCAGTGGTGCCGATGTATTCGCCGCCGCGTTCTTGCTGACCGATCCTTCGCTCGATGTTCAGCTGTTCCTCGAGGATGGCGACAGCTTTGTTGCAGGGCAAGAACTAGGCGTGGTTACCGGTTCGGCCCGTTCGGTGCTGACCGCCGAGCGCATCGGACTCAATTTCGTTCAGCGCATGAGCGGAATTGCCACTTTGACCGCCAAGTATGTCGAGGCAGTTGCCGGCACCGAGGCTCGCATCGTCGACACTCGCAAGACCACTCCCGGCCTCCGCGCCTTCGAACGTCACGCTGTGGTCTCGGGAGGCGGCCGCAATCACCGCTTTAGCCTCTCGGATGCGGTCATGGCCAAAGACAACCACCTGGCCATCCTGACCGCCGGCGGCAAGGATCTGACCACCGAACTTCGTCGCGTGAAAAACGAGCTTCCACACACCATGAAACTCGAGGTTGAGGTCGATCGCCTAGACCAGATTCCGCAGGTCTTGGCCGCCGGTGTCGACATCATCATGCTCGATAACTTCAACCTGGATGACCTCCGCGCTGGCGTGGCCCTGATCGACGGCAAGGCCATCGTCGAAGCATCTGGCGGCGTGAACCTAGACACCGTGGCGGCCATCGCAGCAACCGGCGTGGACGTTATCTCGGTTGGTGCCCTAACCCACAGCGCTCGAGCCCTTGACCTCGGTCTAGACGTTCAGATTGCCCACTAGGCACCGCTCATGATTTATCTGGACAACGCCGCCACCACCCCGGTTCGAACCGAGGCACTTCAGGCTGCTTGGCCATTTCTAACCAACGAGTTCGGCAACCCTTCGAGTACCCACGAACTGGGAGGCCGAGCATCGACCGCCTTGGATGGCGCTCGCGAGCGCGTCGCCCACTGGTTCGGTGCCCGCGGCTCGGAAATCATCTTCACTTCGGGCGGCACCGAGAGCGATAACCTCGGCATCATCGGCCTAGCCTTGGCCAACCCGCGCGGAAAGCACGTGATCAGCGCCAGAAGCGAGCATGAGGCCGTGATTGCAGCCGTCGAGTTCCTAGAGCGAGTTCACGGTTTCGAGGTCACCTGGCTCGAACTAGACGAGCTTGGCTCGATTCGAGGCGGCGTGGCTGGTCTAACTGGCGCACTTCGACCAGACACCTCGCTGGTCACTCTCATGGTCGGCAATAACGAGATAGGCACCCTGCACCCAATCGCCGAGCTGGCCGCAGCCGCCCACGAAATCGGTGCCCTTTTTCACACGGATGCCGTGCAGGCGGTTGGCTGGGTAGACCTTAACGTCAAGAACCTCGGGGTCGACGCCCTGAGCATTTCTGGCCACAAGTTTGGTGCTCCAAAGGGCTCTGGTGCCCTGTATCTCAAGGGTCGCACCAAGGTCGAGCCGATCATCCATGGTGGCGGTCAAGAGAACGAGCTTCGTTCAGGAACCGAGAACGTCGCCTGGGCGGTTGCTCTGGCCACAGCACTCGAGTTGCTACCCGAGGTTGAAGCCGAAGCTCGACGCGTGGCTGCCATTCGCGACGCATTCATTCTGCAGGTAATGGAGGCGGCACCAAACGCGTTACCTACCGGCCACCCGATCGAGCGTCTGGCCAGCATCGCCTCTTTCTGTTTCGTTGGGGTGAGCGGCGAATCCATCCTGGTCAAGCTCGAAGAGCGCGGAATCATTTGCTCTAGCGGTTCTGCCTGCGCGGCTGGCAGCGATGAGCCTTCTCACGTGTTGCTAGCGATTGGCGTTGAGCCAGAGGTCGCTCAGAGCGCGGTTCGGTTCAGCCTGGCGCACGACACCACCGAAGAAGAACTAGAGGGCGCGGTCATCGCGATCAGCGAGAGCCTGGCCTCTATTCAAGGTTTGCGTTAGCCCAAATATTGATGGCAGTCTGAATAAACTTCGCGAGCCCAGGCTCGTAGGCCTCGTAGGTCGCGTTGAATGCCGGATCCATGATGTAGGTCAAAGCGAGAGACTTGTAAGCCACCTTGTTTGGCGTCCAGAACTGACTTACAAACCCATAGTGCTTGCCGATCCACTCTTGAACATCGGGGTCTGAGATTTCTTTGCCGGCGCGCATCAGGTCGGCTAGATTCTGGGCGATTAGGTCGTGCCCCGCGCGGTGTTCTTCATACTTTTCATCGCGCTTGTTGAATTCTTGGCGGTAGGCCGACGGTTCAAACATTGACATTTCAATAGCCTAACTCGGCACCAAATGCTTGCCGCTAGGCTGAAGCCATGACTCAGCCAACTCAGCTCAAGACTTTTCTCTGGTTCGATGGCAACCTTGCCGAAGCCCTCGAGTTTTATGCCAAGACCTTCACCGATTTCAAGCTTCACAGTTCAGGTAATCCTGAAGCCAACGGCAAACTGATGACCGCTGACTTTGCCATCCATGGCCACGAATTCATCGGTATGGGCTGGCCAGGCGGCCCGAAGTTCAACGACGCAATTTCGCTATCACTGAATGTTGACGGCCAGGATGAGGTCGACCGTCTTTGGGATGCCATCACCAAGGATGGCGAAGAGGGTCAGTGCGGTTGGTGCAAGGACCCGTTTGGCGTTTCGTGGCAGGTTTCACCGATTCAGATGCGCGAGCACACCGGCAACCCAGACCCATCCAAGGCAGCCTACGCTTGGGCGGCACTGCGCAAGATGAAGAAGATTGTCATTCAAGACTTCATCGAGCAGTAAATGGAATTTGAGTTCAGCAACGAGATTTGGGAATGGCGCGGCCCTGCCCCGTTTTACTTTGTGAGTGTTCCAGAAGACCAGGCCGAAGAGATTCGCGAAGCGGCCAAGGTTTTGACCTACGGCTGGGGAATGATTCCGGTGGTTGCCACCATCGGACACATCGAGTTCAAGACATCCATGTTTGCTAAAAATGGCACGTATGTTTTGCCACTCAAGAATGTCGTGCGATTGCCGCTAAAACTCGAGGCCGGCGACACCGTTTCGGTGTCTATGGTTCTCGGAGCCTAGCCACCTACAGAGGTCAAACTGACCTGGTTGCCCCAAGGGTCATCCAAGCGAATCACTTCGCCGTCGTGACGAATCTGCACCTTCGCGCTCTTTAGGCGCTCTTCAATCGCGCCAAGCGAGTCGAGATCAGGCAAACGAATCGCAACGTCACGCAAACCGAGGGTCGGCTGACGCAAACCGGCGCCGCGGCTCTTCCAGATGTTCATGGCCATGTGGTGGTGATAACCGCCGGCACTGACGAACAGGGCGGTGCCACCCCAGTTCATGGTGACATCGAAGCCCAGGGCATTCACATAGAAATCTTGGGCCTGCGCGATCGAACCGACACTTAGGTGCACGTGCCCGATGTTCGAGGTGGTGTCTTCCACCGATTCAGGCAGGTTTTCGCGAAGGTAGGCGTTTGGGTCTAGACCGAAGGTGCCCATCTCGACCTGGCCGTGCTTCCAAGACCAGTCGCTGCGGTCGCGGTCCCAATAGAGCTCTACGCCGTTGTGCTCAGGGTCATCGAAATAGAACGCTTCGCTAACCAGGTGATCGGCGCTGCCGGTAAATGAACCCGGATACTTCGAAGCGACCGAGGCAACCGCGTATGCCAACTGCTGTTTGGTGTCGAACAAGAATGCCGTGTGAAAGAGACCGGCCTGGTTTTCGGCGGCGTATTTCATCTCGGGTGCGTGCTCGAGAATCAGCGCCGGCGCAGTGCCGCGACCAAGGATGGCCGACCCTTCAACCTGTGAAAAAAGGTCGAGTCCGATTGCATCACGATAGTAGGCAATCATGTTGTCGAGGTTCTGAACCCGAAGGGTTACTGCCCCCATTGAAAGATTTGCTGGCAAGCTCATGGTTTTAGTCTAGGGGGTCTTTACTAGAAATTACAAGCGTCGATTCGCGAGATTTCCGAAACTATTGTCCGAATTGTCCAAAGTCTGTCCGAAATTGCCCGAAACGTAGCTACCTGGCCGCCTCACATCGGCATATCCTCTCTTTTACCCAGACTTTTGGGGGGTCAAAAGAAAGGATAAAAAATGTGGAGACTCATCATAATTGCGGGTATCGCATTCTGGTTCTGGTGGACCAGCGCACAGCCAGCCCGATAGGAAGTAAATGAGCTTCGTTCTAGCACCCGCTAGCAGGCTAGAACGAAGTCTCCACCGAGAGGAAACGATGATCGAATTCGAACAGGTTACGAAACGATACTTTGGGCGTGATGTGCTCGAAAACCTGAGTTTTTCCGCAAGTCCGGGTGAAATAACCGGCCTTCTTGGGCGCAACGGCGCCGGCAAGACCACCGCACTGAGAATTCTTGTTGGTCTAGAGAAGGCCAATTCAGGCGAAGCAAAGATCAATGGAACAAGTTTTTCGCAACTCAGGCCTGGGATTGTAGGCGTTGGCCTGAGCCCAGCTTTCTCACCCACGCGAACCGTGATGCAGCAGCTGTCCGTTTCGGCACTAGCACTCGGCGCATCGAGAGATGCTGTGAAGAAAACTCTCGAAGCCACCGAACTTGATAATGTTGCGCACAAACGGTGCATGAGCCTCTCTCTAGGCATGAAACAAAGACTACTTTTAGCCTGCGCGACAGTCGCAGACCCAGAAGTTTTGATTCTGGATGAACCAGTAAATGGCCTTGATCCGGATGGAATAGCCTGGCTTCATTGCTACCTAAAGGACTTCGCAACATCTGGTGCGACTGTTCTTGTGTCGAGCCACTACCTGAATGACTTGCAAACCTATGCCAACAAAATTGTCATCATCCAAGGCAAAACACTTTGGGCCGGGCATTGGCCGAACGAAACTGAATCTTCCCTTCCAGAGCTATACGCGAGGACAACTTCCGGTCTGGACATACGTTGATTTCGCTACGGGGTTTGAGAGCTGATTTCGAGAATCTTTCAAACGGGGTTCTGTACTATCCGATTTTGATCAGCTTTGCATGGTTCACGTACTACAGCGTTCTAGGATCAAGCACGGACCAGAGTCTTCCCGCAGCCGCTTCGCTTCTAGCTATTTTCGTGGGTTCACTGACTTCTATCGCAACGGAAAGACAAGATCGAGTCGCCGATCGAATCACGATCGAACTTGGCGGGCCACGCAAGAGACTTGCCACTCGAATGACAACCTTGGTCATTACTAACTCCGGGCTGGTATGCATCGGCCTTCTGGTAACCCATCTTCAACATTCGAACATTGGCCCGAACACGGCTGCAACCATCGCCTCGGCTTTGGCAGTGATCGTCATCGTTTCGACGCTTGGCGTAATCGTGTCCAGCTACGTTCCACACCCAATTGTGGCTATGGCAATCACCTTTGTGATCATGAGTTGGGGCGGGTCAGATCCGAGCCATAACTGGGGGCTTTCGCACATTCTGGCAATGCTCAAGGCTCAAACCATCAATGAATGGTGGGCCGCTGTCTCTAGTTTCGCTTGGCCTTGGCTGCTAGGCGCCATTGCGCTCTCCGTATACTCAAGATTTGCTCCTGAGCTATTGCGCGCAAGGCGTAAGACGCGACACAATCCAACTAAAGTCGTCTTGCCCTTTTGGCTAAATACAAAACGGTATTTTCTCAAAACGACCTCCTTGGCAGGGCTAACGAATCTACTTCCGCTGCTCTCATTGGTTATCTGCCTTGGACTCTATTGCTATGGAACCCTCAACCTAGGAGCTCAACTGGCTGCCTTTTCGATTGGCTCAGAACTTTTCCCTGCGCTTCCTGGGCTCCTCTTGGCAAATGTTTTACCTGCGCTCATCCTGGCTGGAATGTCTCAGCGGCGCGATGTCGTGGATCAGGAATCTCTGCTCTATCAATCGCAGCGGAAAGCGAACCTAGCCCAAGTGATGCAGCAAGCTACTTTCATTTTTTCGACGCTCTGTGGGTTCATCATTCTGTTAGCGCAGACCCTCGGCGTGCCGTGGACTTCGCCAGTAGTAGGTCGGAGCATCGTTTGCGCGATGGTCTTGTCACCGGGGTTCGCCACTATTGGCGTTTATATAAATCGAATCATTAGGCTTCCGGTTTTGGCGGGTTTGATCTCTTACGCTCTGACCTTGCCTGAAGTTTTCCTCGGTAAATTTATCCCTGAATCGAGGCCGTATCTACCAAGTAGTTTGTTCTCGATTTTGGTTGGCGGCGATTCCAGTTACACGCGCACTTTCTCGACCTTGGCAATCATGCTTGCCTATGCATTAGCCGGGGTGCTTGCACTCACGCCACTTATTAACCTCATTTCAAAGCGGAGAGGCGCCTAAAGGTCTCGGCCTGATATTCAGGGATCATTTCGAGGTGCTCGGGGTTGCTGGTTTCGTACAGGTAGTTCAGCAGCAACAGGCGCCGCTGCAGCATCAGCACCGCACGTTGTTCCGGAGTGTGCTCCGGAACCGGTGCAATCGACGCGTAACCAGCTAAGAGCGCGGCATCCTGCTCGGGATTATCCAAATAGTAGATCGCGGTCATCAGGTCTTGAATCGGCAGACCCAGCCCCGAGTCGTCAAAGTCAAATATGGCAAGTTCGCCTTCGTGCCACATGACATTCCAAGGATGCAAATCTGCATGGATGGG
>JBEGKW010000028.1:0-11465 GCA_041183865.1 Actinomycetota bacterium
TCGCGGTCAAGGCGCGCGAGTTATCGTTAGCGAAATCGACCCAATTTGTGCTCTTCAGGCCGCCATGGATGGCTTCCAGGTTGCAAAGCTCGAGTCGGTTATCGAAACCGTCGACATCTTCGTCACCGCCACCGGCAACCAGGGCATCATCACCCCAGAGCACATCCAACGGATGAAGCACCTCGCCATCGTTGCCAACGTTGGTCACTTCGACGATGAGATCGACATGGCCGGCATCAACCGCATCGCTGGCGTCGAGAAGATCGAGATCAAGCCTCAGGTTCACGAATGGCGTTTGCCAAACGGCCGCTCGGTTCTGATTTTGAGCGAGGGTCGCCTAATGAACCTAGGCAACGCCACCGGTCACCCAAGTTTCGTGATGAGCAACTCATTCGCAAACCAGGTGCTAGCCCAGATCGAAATCTTCACCAAGGCCGACCAGTACGAGCTTGGTGTGCACATTCTTCCGAAGCACCTCGACGAGAAGGTCGCGCGTCTTCACCTTGACGCGCTGGGTGTTGAACTGACACAGTTGAACAAAGAGCAGGCCGCCTACATCGGTGTTCCGGTCAACGGCCCATACAAGGTCGACCACTACCGCTACTAGAAGCCCAAGTCTCCAAGAGAAATTAGGAATCGATATGTCACACAAGATTTTGGTTGTGGATGATGACAACGCCCTTCGTGAGATGGTCGGAATCGTTCTCGAGTCCGAAGGTTTCTCGGTGGCATTTCACGATGCCGGTGCCGGCGCTCTCGAGCGTTTCAACGCCGAATCGCCTGACCTAGTTCTCTTGGATGTCATGTTGCCGGGCAAGACCGGTATCGAGGTCTGTCGCGAAATCCGTGCGGTCTCAGGAACCCCGATCATCATGCTGACCGCAAAGACTGAGAGCGACGATGTCGTACTTGGCCTTGAGGCGGGGGCTGACGACTACGTGGTCAAGCCATTTGACCCGGGAGTTCTTACCGCTCGCATCCGTGCTCGACTTCGCCCACTTGCCGGCGCTTCGGCCGAAGGTACCGTCAAGATTGGCCCACTCACCCTAGACATCGAGGGTCACGAGGTTCGTCGCGGCTCAGAGAAGATCTCACTTACTCCGCTTGAGTTCAGCTTGCTTCTTGCCCTAGCTCAGAAGCCAAACTTGGTTTTCAGCCGTGCAATGTTGCTTGAGAAGGTCTGGGGTTACCGTCACAACGATGACACCCGCCTGGTAAACGTTCACGTTCAGCGCCTGCGTTCAAAGATCGAAGACGACCCTGACAACCCAAAGATCGTCACCACCGTTCGCGGTGTTGGTTACAAGGCGGGCCAGGGCTAAGTGCGTTTTCGTGGCGTCGCCTCTTGGGCGATAAGCCTTTTTCGGCGTTATCTTCAGGTTCGAGCGGTTTTTTCGACCGTC
Source organism: Actinomycetota bacterium (assembly GCA_041183865.1). Taxonomy (GTDB): domain Bacteria; phylum Actinomycetota; class Actinomycetes; order Actinomycetales; family Microbacteriaceae; genus Rhodoluna. The sequence continues at coordinate 1,404 of JBEGKW010000028.1, forward strand.
GTAATCACAGGCATCGCTTTGGCCATCGTGGGCGGCTTTCTCAGCTACTCAATCGGTGGAGGGTTGTTCTCAACCCGTCAAGCTCAGGTGCTGGCCGAGTCTGAACGTGCCGTAGTTGAGGTTCAAAACACCTTTTCGGCATCAAGCGTCAGCAACGAAGTTGCACTGCAGTCTTTGATGAACACTATTGTGCCGAGCATCGAATCTACCGGCACCACAAACTCTCGCCGCGTGGCGTTGCTTCGCAGCCCAGGTCAAGCGACCGGTCAGATCCTGCAGAGTCCGATCTCAGCCGATTTAGACCCGACTGTCATTCCGACCAGCCTCAGGTCCAAGGTGCGTGCATCGGCGGGCAACCTCATCTATCAATCGATTGCCCTTAGAGTTGCCGGTGCTGAACATCCGGGCATAGTGGTGGGTGCGTCGGTTCAAATTCCTCTGGCAGGAAGCTACGAGCTGTATCTGGTTTTCGATCTCAACAGCGAGCAGCAAACTCTCGATTTCGTTCAGCGCACGCTCGTATTCGGTGGTCTCATTCTTTTGCTCATGATCGGGGCAATTAGCTTCTTCGTAACCGACTGGCTCGTACGACCGGTGAGACTTGCCGCTGAGGTTTCTGAGCAGCTAGCCGAGGGTGCTCTCGACCGCCGCCTCCCAGAACGTGGCGAAGACATCATCGCTATTCTTGCTCGCTCGTTCAACAAGATGGCGCAGTCGCTGCAAAGCCAGATCACCCAGTTGGCGAGCCTTTCGAAGATGCAACAGCGATTCGTTTCAGACGTGTCACACGAACTTCGCACCCCGCTAACCACGATCAAGTTGGCTGGTGACATGATTTTTGCCGGTCGTGAGACTTTGTCGCCACCGGTTAAACGTTCGGCCGAATTGATGCACGATCAAATCGAGCGCTTCGAGGCACTGCTCAACGACCTTCTCGAAATTTCTCGCTATGACGCCGGTGCCGTTATCGCCGACCTCGAAATGCAAGACCTGAATGGCGTGGTCGGAATGGCCATTGCCGGCATCGAGCCGCTTGCCATGAGCAAGGGCTCAGAGATTCAGATCGAGATCCCTCAGGGGCCGGTTGAGGCCGAGATGGACAGTCGTCGAATCGAGCGCCTATTGCGTAACCTGTTGGCTAACGCAATCGAGCATGGCGAAGGTAAGCCAATTCGGGTGGCCGTGGGCGTGAGTGAATCGGCGGTGGCCGTAACCGTCACGGATGAGGGTGTGGGAATGTCCCGCGCCGAAGTAGACCGGGTTTTCGACCGTTTCTGGAGAGCTGACCCAGCGCGAAAGCGCACAACCGGAGGCACAGGCCTCGGATTGGCTATTTCTCTCGAGGACACTCACCTTCACGATGGCTGGCTTCAGGTTTGGGCCAAACCAAACGAGGGTGCTTCATTCCGACTCACCTTGCCACGCCGCAAGGGCATGGTTTTCACCCAATCACCGCTTCCGTTGCCACCGAAAAAGGCAAAGAAAAAGGGTGAAGCATGAACAAGTTCGCCAAATCTTTAGTCGCCTCCCTTGCAATATTGCTGCTAGCAGGTTGCGCCCAGCTGCCGCGTTCGGGTGAGGCAAAGATTGGGCCCGAAATCAAAGGCGACATCGCCAGTGATTATCTCTACTACTCTCCAAGTGGCCCATCCAACGGTGAGACTCAGCAAGAAATTCTGAACGGCTTCATCAACGCCGGAACCGGACCTCAGAACGATTACGAGGCGGCCCGCGAATACCTGAGCCAAGGCTTCAAGACCAAATGGCACCCGAACAACGAAGTACTAATTCAGCAGGGCAATCCAACCATCAGTTTCAATGCCAGCGGAGAGGCTTCCGTCGACCTTCAGGTGCAAGCGACAGTTGATTCTGACGGGCACTTCAAAGTCTTGGATGCGGGAAGCACTCGCTTTTTGAAGTTCAAAATGGTTCGCGAAAATGGCGAATGGCGAATTTCTAGCGCGCCGGACCTGACCATTCTGATTCGTCCGGTTTTCGACGTTATTTTCAGAAGCTACTCGATCTATTTCTTCGACGCCCAGAAAACGCACCTGGTTCCAGATCTTCGCTGGTTCCCAAGTCGAGCATCCACCGCAACTCGAATGGTCAACGCAATGTTGAAGGGGCCAAGCGCTTGGCTCGCCGGTGCAGTCACCTCAGCTTTCCCACAAGGAACGGCGCTTTCGCTCAACTCGGTAACGGTTGCCGATGGAATCGCATCGGTTGACCTGAACAGCAAGGCTTTGACGGCGAAGGCGGCAACCAAGCGCCTAATGAAGGCTCAAATCCGCGCCACCTTGACCCAGTTGCCAAACGTCTACAGCGTTGCCATCTCGATTGAGCGAGGCCCGCAAGACATCCAGGATGTGCCTGACCTTGTGCCGACGGTTGCCAGCAGCCAGGCTGTGGTGCTTCAAGGTGGAGAGTTGCAGTTCTTTAACGATGGCGTTTCGAATCCCATCGCCGGCACCTCAGACCTGATTGCACGCACCGGTGCGACTGATTTTGCGATTACCGATTCACAGGACTGGGTTGCCCTTAAGAGCGCAACCGGCGTTTTCAGATCGCACATCGGTATCTTTGGTGTTTCGCCAACCCTGGTGGATGCACGGCCAGCGCAGCTGACCCCAATGTTTGATGCTCAGGCAAATCTTTGGACTATGACTCGCACCGCAGGTGAAGCGGTCCAAGTGACCTCACCTGGTGGCATCAAACGAAACCTGAAACTCGGTTGGTTGGATTCTTTCCCACGCGGGCAGTTCTCGATCAGCGCCGAAGGCTCTCGCATCGCAGTGTTAGCCGGTTCAGGCACCACCCGACAGGTATATGTAGCGAGTATCAATCGTGACTCTTCAGGGATGCCTATTTCATTCGGAGCACCGATTGAGGTCGTAAAGGCTTCAGATTCACCGCGATCTATTTCATGGTCTGACGAGAACACCCTTGCAGCTCTGCACACGCTTAGCGACTCGACAACCGGCGCGACTCTGTACACGATCGGTGGCACTTCTCGAGACCTAGGTTCGCTCAACTCCGGACGTGCCTTGGAGGCGCGTCTTAGCAATGCCACGATTTATGCCGTGGATGCCGCTCACTCTCTCTTTGCCTACAAGAACATCTCTTGGTCGCAAATCGCTTCGAATGTGATGGCTTTGCACTTCGCTAACTAGCTGCGCGGTTGAACATTTTCAACAGGTTGGCCACCAGCTTATGGTTGGCGGCAGTGAGTGCCTCATCTTGGTGAGATGAATCTCTTGGATTATCTTCTCGACCTGCTGCTGCCCTGTCGCTGTGTGATTTGTCGTTCAAATGGCCTAGCACTTTGCCAGAACTGCGCTGGTCGGCTCACGCCTTCCGCTCGAACCGTTAGCCGCTTTGACCTTCACGGATGGGCTGCGAGCGATTACGGCACCTCAGAAAAGATTCTGATCAAAGCCTTCAAAGAAGACGGCATAACCGCTTTAGCGCCAATCCTGGCGCGATTGATGAAACCAGCATTTCAAGGGTTAATCGACGAGTTGCCTACGCAGAGTGACGACGTCTGGTTGGTTCCAGCGCCTAGCTCTCGGGCTAACTTCCGCAAGCGAGGTTATTTGCCGTCCTTGATACTGGCCAGGCAACTCAACCGAGCCACCGGAAGTTCGCTAATGGTCAAGGCGGTTTTGCGTTTTGAACGGTCGGTTGCCGACCAATCCGGCTTGTCGGTCGAGCAACGTTCATCGAATTTGGTTGGTTCAATGGCGGCGAGTGCTGTGGTCTCGGACCAGCGTGTGATTTTGATTGATGACGTCGTTACGACCGGCGCGACCCTGATTGAAGCGGCGAGAGCGATTGCCGAGGCCGGGGGAGAAGTGGTCGGTTTCTTGACTTTTTCTGAGACTATTCTGAAAACGCACGCGAAAATCTGAAAATGGGTATACCTTTTGTTCACAGGCAATGGCGCCTGAAATGGAGGTAATCATGGAAATCAACATCACCGCTCGCAACTTGAGTGTCTCCGACCGCTTCCGCGACTACGTCGCCGAACGATCACACAAAGTAGAGCAGTTGGCCCACAAAGTTCAGTCCCTTGAAATCAAAGTGACTAGACATGATCACAGTCGAACCTCCGGCCCCGAAGATCAGGTTGAATTGACCGTGATTGAACCAGGGCACATCGTTCGCGCAGAGGCGCACGCCGGCGACAAGTTTTCGGCATTCGACATCGCTTTCGGCAAGCTCTCGGAGCGCCTTCGTCGCGCCGCCGATCGCCGCAAGGTGCACCACGGCGCACACGGTTCTATTGGTACCAGCGAACTGACCGCAACCGATTTCGAATCACTAGACATTAAGCCGGTTGATTCAGACATTCTTCTGGGCAAGAGTTCCGTCGAGGCAGAAGTTGAAGGCCCTGATTTCGGCACCAGCCCGGTGGTGATTCGTCGCAAAGAGTTCACGGGTAACCCGATGACCGTTGACGACGCTCTGTACCACATGGAGTTGGTTGGTCACGACTTCTATCTCTTCAAGGATGCAGCCACTGGCAAGCCGAGTGTCGTTTATCGCCGCAAGGGCTGGAACTATGGAGTTTTGACCCTTTCCTAGACCGATTCGCCTATCAGCGAACGAAGGGCCCAGCCGCTTTGCGGCTGGGCCCTTCCTCTAAGATTAGAGGTAGACCAACACAACCGGTTTGGAGCAAATCTTGGCTAACATCATCGACAAACTACTGCGCGCTGGCGAGGGAAGACTCCTTGCGAAGCTTCGCAACTATGCCGTCGCGATTAACGCGCTCGAAGAGAACTTCAACGCACTAAGCGACGAAGAGCTTCAGAACGAAACCACAGTGTTGCGTGAGCGCTACGCCGCGGGTGAGAGCCTAGACGACTTGCTTCCTGAGGCCTTTGCAGCCGTTCGTGAAGCCTCCAAGCGCACTCTAGGAATGCGTCACTTTGACGTTCAGCTAATGGGTGGAGCAGCGCTTCACCTTGGCAACATCGCCGAGATGCGCACCGGTGAAGGTAAGACCTTGGTTGCAACCCTTCCGGCCTACCTAAACGCAATTGCCGGCCGTGGTGTTCACATCGTTACCGTCAACGACTTCCTTGCTGGTTACCAGAGTGAGCTAATGGGTCGCGTATTCCGCGCACTGGGCATGACCACCGGTTGCATCATCGCAAACCAGGAGCCATCAGTCCGTCGCGAGCAGTACCTCGCCGACATTACTTATGGAACCAACAACGAGTTTGGTTTCGACTACCTTCGCGACAACATGACCTGGAGCCAGTCTGAACTGGTTCAGCGCGGCCACTTCTTTGCCGTCGTGGATGAGGTTGACTCGATTCTTATCGACGAGGCCCGCACCCCGCTCATTATCTCGGGCCCGGCTTCTGGCGATGCCAACCGCTGGTTCGTTGAGTTTGCCAAGATCGCAGAGCGCCTACAGCCGGTTATCGACTACGAAGTTGACGAGAAGAAGCGCACCATCGGCATTCTCGAGCCAGGCATCGAAAAGGTCGAGGACTACCTAGGCATCAGCAACCTTTACGAGTCGGCTAACACCCCGCTGATCTCATTCTTGAACAACTCGATTCGTGCCAAGGCGCTCTTCAAGCGCGACAAAGACTACGTAGTCATCGATGGCGAAGTTTTGATCGTTGACGAGCACACCGGTCGCATCCTTGCTGGCCGCCGCTACAACGAGGGTGTTCACCAGGCAATCGAAGCCAAGGAAGGTGTCGAGGTCAAGGCTGAGAACCAGACCTTGGCAACCGTGACCCTACAGAACTACTTCCGTCTTTACAACAAGCTCTCGGGTATGACCGGTACAGCAGAGACCGAAGCCGGCGAATTCATGAGCACCTATGGTTTGGGCGTAGTGCCAATCCCAACCAACAAGCCAATGGTTCGCATCGACCAGCCTGACTTGATCTACAAGAACGAAGAGGTCAAGTTCAACGAGGTCGTGAAGGACATCGCTCTTCGCCACCAGGCCGGACAGCCGGTTCTAGTCGGTACTACCAGTGTTGAAAAGAGCGAGTACCTATCTCGTTTGCTTGCGAAGGCCGGCGTACGTCACGAAGTCCTGAACGCTAAGAACCACGCCCGTGAAGCAGCAATCGTTGCCCAGGCTGGTCGCCTCGGCGCAGTCACCGTTGCAACCAACATGGCTGGCCGCGGTACCGACATCATGCTCGGTGGAAACGCCGAGTTCTTGACGGTTGATTCATTGGCCAAGCGTGGTCTAGACAGTGATGAAAACCCAGAGGCTTACGAAGCCGCGTGGCAGAGCGAGTTTGAGCGCATCAAGGCCGAAGTTGCCTTGGAAGCCGAAAAGGTTCTCGAGGTCGGCGGACTTTATGTTCTCGGCACCGAGCGTCACGAATCCCGCCGCATCGACAACCAGTTGCGTGGTCGTGCCGGTCGCCAGGGTGACAAGGGTGAATCTCGTTTCTACCTATCGCTAACCGATGACCTAATGCGTTTGTTCAACTCGGGTGCTGCCAGCGCCTTGATGAACCGCCCTGGTGTGCCTGAAGAGACTGCTATCGAATCAAAGATTGTTAGCCGCGCAATTCAGAGTGCACAGAGCCAGGTCGAAGGCCGAAACGCCGAGATTCGCAAGAATGTTCTCAAGTATGACGATGTTCTAAACCGTCAGCGCGAGGCTATTTACAGTGACCGCCGCCACATCCTTGAAGGCGATGACATCAAGTCGCGAACCGAAGGTTTCTTGGGTGACGTTATCGCTGCAATCATCGACAGCCACATTTCTGAAGTTTCAGGTTCTGACTGGGATCTTGAAGCGCTGTGGACCGAACTTCGTACCATTTACCCGGTTGGCCTAACCATCCAAGAGGTATTGGTTGAAGCGGGTAACCGTTCAAAGCTGACCAAGGCATGGTTGACTCGCGAACTTACCAGCGATGCCCGTATCGCCTATGAGAAGCGCGAAGAGACAATCACTCCTGATGTCATGCGTCAGCTAGAGCGCAACGTCGTGCTTTCGGTTCTTGACCGCAAGTGGCGCGATCACCTCTATGAGATGGATTACCTGAAGGAAGGCATTGGCCTTCGTGCGATGGCACAGCGCGACCCGTTGGTTGAGTACCAGCGCGAGGGTTACGACATGTTCCAGCAGATGATGGGTGCCATCAAGGAAGAGTCGATCGGTTTCTTGTTCAACCTCGAGGTTGAAGTCTCCGAGGTTCCTGCGCCGGTCGTCGATCAGGCGCAGCTAACCTACTCGGCTCCTTCAGAGGATGGCAGCACCGAGGTTCACGGCGCCGACGCGCAAAAGGAAACCCCAGCCGCTCCAACTCAGAAGCCTGAGTCAGGCGGCCAGGGTAGCTCCTTCTTCCGTAACTAAGGGCTAAAGCACCGAGACTGAGGTCGCTCGCCAGCGCGCATTGATGCCCTCGAGGCGAATTGTGACCGCACGTGTTCTTGACCTTGAGCTCAGCAACACTACGGATTCAATGACTCCGTCGCGCGGCGAGCAGGTTCGAAGGCCGCCAACGCTCAGGTTTTGATAGTGCGCCTTGACGCCCTGTTCGATTCGCTGAGCTTCTGCTCGTCTGGCTCGAAATTGCAAGCGTTGATAGACATCGTCGGTCAACCAGCGCGCCAGTTGATCAACATGCCTCGTGCCCGCGATCACTTCGACTACCCCCGTAGCCAAAGCCTTTAGGCTTTCTGCCGGATCTGGCAGGTCGCTGGTCTTGCTGTATTGAACGCCGAAATACTCTTCCGATTCAATCGGGTTTCGCACCCGGCGCGGCTTTCTAGGCTTGCTATTCGATTGTTTGCTACCTAGATGTTTTTGTGATTCTTCATTGCATTGATCGGGTGTCTCCTCAGACATTTCCCCCGCCCTTTCTCCCCCCATCTAGGAAGGACTCTCAAGTTATTCCCCTCGATAACTTGTGTACATAATAACGCCATAACCTGTGGATAACCACAGGTTATGGTCCATTTTGGTGGAGAATTCAAAGATGAATCTCGAGAGTTTGTTTGAAGACTTTGAAGCTCAGCTTGCCGCTGAGGAGTCGAAATCGACACCCGTCGATTCGCTCGATGCCACCAATCTGGTCAGAATCTATTGGCGCGATGGCGGGTTCATCGACCTAGTTGCGGTCTTATTAGGGCATGATTTCGTCGCCGGAATGAGTCTGCTATCCAAGGATTGGCGGTTGATTGGTCTCGAAGCGGCAGAACGTGTGGAGTTTTGCGAAATCGTAGGTGTCGAAATTCCGGAAATCAGATTCTTTGAGGGCGACAGATTAAATTTTCTCGACAGGTTGCCGTTGCCCATCTCGATCACCTGGTCTTACGAGGCCAATGGCCAGATGCAGCGCGGCATCCTCATCGATCTCAAGGGGGAGTGCTGCATTGTTGAAGTTCTAAACAACTCCTCGCCGATCGGTATCCCTCTCGCGCGCATCCAGGTTTTGGGAATCGACTCTGTGGAGAACTTCGACGAATTTGATTGAAACTCAAGACACTCGAGCCATGAAGTCGAAAAAATTGCGTAATCCTAAAGATTCCGGAAGAAGAAGAGTTCTCATCGGGGCACTGCTCGTTGCCTTGTCTGCCGCTGGGGTCTGGCTGACCATTGAAACCAATAATCAAACTCAAGAGTTTTTGGTTGCCGCTCGGGCCACCTCCGGTGGTTCGGTTTTGGCTCCTGGCGACCTGAGGGTCACCCGAATGAACCTTTCGGATTCAAGCAATCTCTATTTGCGGCCAGGTGAAGTGCCAAGCGGCGGTTACCTTCTTTACTCTGCCGAACCGGGGCAGTTGGTGCCGAAGAGCTGGGTTGCATCCGCCGTGATCGACGAGCGCGAGCCGGTGGTGATCTCTTCGACGATGCCCCTGCCATCCCAGCTAAAGGTCGGGGCTTTGGTCGACATTTGGGTCTCTAAAAAGCAAGAAGGTGGCAAGTTTGCTGAGCCGGTTCAGCTGGTGTTGAATGCCGAGGTCGCCGAAATCACCGAATCCAGCGGCATGCTGGCCGAGCAATCTCCGAGAGTTCAGGTTCTGGTGCCAGTCGAGTCGGTTGTGGCGATTTTAGACGCGGTCGCATCCAAGGATGCCTTATCGCTCGTGCTTCAACGAAGTCTCGAGAATGAGTAACCCGTTCGCTAAGCGACACAAATCCGTTTCGCTCAAAGAACCCAAGGCCATCTGCGTCTGGGGGGCACAAGGTTCACCAGGTAGAACCACGATCGCAGTTAATCTCGCGTTCGAATTGGTGCTCGCTGGTTCGACCGTCTTGCTGATTGACCTAGATGCGTATGCGCCTTCGATTGCCGATTACTTTGGTCTGCTCGATGAAAAACCGGGTGTTGCGGCCGCCTTGCGCCTCATCGGCCAAGGCCGTCTCGACTTGGCCCAGATTGACCGCCTAGCCACCAACTACGAGGTCGGCGAGGGGCGACTTTCGGTCTTAACAGGGTTGCGCTCAACATCGCGGTGGCCCGAGTTATCCCGAGACAAGGTGCAGCAGTTGATTCAGATGGGCAAGCTACATTTCGATTTTGTCGTGATTGACATTGCTTCAGACCTGGAGTCGGGAATTCGGCAGATAGGCGGGGCCGTTGATCGCAACACGGCGGCTCGCACGGCTCTCGAGTCCGCAGATTCGACCGTGGCCGTGTTTTCCGCGGATCCTTTAGGTGTTAGGCGCTTTATCGATGCGTTTGACGGCCTGAGTGACATAGCTGCTCAACCGTTATTAGTGGCGAATCGCCTCAGAGCATCGGCGCTTGGTGCCTCGGCTCGCCAACAGATAGACGACACCATAATGCAGTTGTGTCGGCGGGAGGTGGTTGCGTATATCGCCAAAAGGCTCTGGGTCAGGCGGTGCCGCTTGCGATGATGAAGCGCTCATCCAAGGCGCGACAGGCGATTGCCCAGTTTGCTCGCCTGAACTTTGCAACAGAAGCAACCCAGGTTAAGGAACACGTGGCTAAACTCGATTAAGTGTCAACACTTAGTGATCTGTTCAAGAAGCACGGTAAGGCGAGTAGCGCCGATATCGACTGGTTGCACCTGTTGCTTTCAGACTGGCAGTTGGTTGCC
>JBEGKW010000029.1:0-12134 GCA_041183865.1 Actinomycetota bacterium
AGCATCCGGTTGCACGAATCACTTGGTTTTCATTTAGTTGGCTCGCTGCCGCAGGTCGCTTTCAAGTTTGAGCGATGGTTGGATGCCGTCATGTATCAGCTGACGCTGCAAACTCCTTCGGACCCTTCGGACGGTTGAGGTTCGGCGTCAATTCGCAAACCAATGATTCATCCCCAAGGAAAACGCGAACCAGAAATGGTGGGTCTTATGTTGACGGTTTGCCTTAGGCGGTAGCATCAAAGCATGAGTGAAAAAACTACTGGCAACGAAAATCAAATTCGTGAGATCGCCAAGAAGTCAATCAAGAAAAAGCGTGATGCTTGGCAGTTCTTAGTTGTCACAATCGTCGTAAATTCGGGCCTGTCCGTGATTTGGGCGTCTACCGGAGCGGGTTACTTTTGGCCAGTTTGGGTGATTTTCGGAATGGGAATTGGAGTCGTTCTCGCGTTTGCGGACGCCTACATTCCATCTTTCAAATCACAAATCTCAGAGAGCCAAATCGACGCCGAAGTCGAACGCCTCAAGAAGGCCGGCCGCATCTAGCGCCAGAAGGAACAAAATGTCATTTTTTGATGCAATCAAGAGTTATTTCAAGAACTACGCAAACTTCAGTGGGCGCACATCCAAGGCGACCTTTTGGTGGACCGTATTGTTCCTAGTTTTGGCTGGGATGCTCGTCGCGGCTATTTTTCCAGGCGCGGTTGAGGTTGATCACATCGCTGGTTTAGATATCTCAACGAGAAACGACTCAATTGCCCAAAATGTTTGGTCGATTGGAACCTTCTTGCCATCGCTGGCACTCGGTGTTCGACGATTGCAAGACATGGGCAAGCCTGGACAGTACCTTTGGTTCGCACTTATTCCGGTCGCGGGTTGGATCATGCTCTTGGTTTGGTTCTTGCAGCCTGGGCTGCCAACAGCAAATAAGTATGGCGAACCTGAGAAGAAGGTTGGCGAAAATTGAGCACCCTTACTGGTCGTGACGCGACTGCGCTGGTCGTCATTGACGTTCAGAACGGCGTAGTCGAAGGTGCTTATAAGCGTGATGAAGTTATCGCAAACATCGAACAGGCAGTTGCTAAGGCTCGAACCGCCTCCGTTATCGACTCGGATGCCTGGCAAATCGTGTCGACGCTCATCCCTTTAGAAAGCGAAGCGATGATCCGCAAGATCTTCCGAAGCTCATTTGAAGGCACCAACCTTGGCGAGGTACTCGCATCCTTGAATGCCTCTCACTTGGTGATCTGCGGCGCTCAATCTAACAACTGCGTGCGCCACACCGGCCAGGACGCCTTGTCTAAGGGCTACGACGTAACCCTGATCGCCGATGCCCACACGACCACCGGTTACGAATGGCGTGGTCGAGTTGTTTCGGCGCAAGCGGTCGTCGAAGAGCAAACCGATAACTTCAACGAGCAGCTTCCGGGGCGATTCGCCCGCTCGGTTCCTCTGGCACAATTGAGCCTATGAATCTGACAGTGGGCGAGTGGCTGGTTACCTATGGCACCCAAGCCTTTGAAATCATCGGAACCCTTGCCTTTGCCCTGTCTGGACTGATCGAGGCTGCCCGAAAGAAACTCGACATCGTCGGAATGGCCATTGTCACTTCGTTGGCTGCCTTTGGTGGTGGAACTCTGCGTGACATTCTGCTGGACCGTCGACCGTTCTTCTGGGTTCAGAACGAAATCTGGATCTGGATCATCCTTGTAATGTGTGCGCTTGCGCTGGTTTTCATGAGGGCGCGGCACATCGAACTTACCGAGCGAACCATGCAATGGCCGGATGCTCTAGGGCTTGGAATCTTTGCCGCTGGTGGAACTCAGATTGCTCTCGCAGCCGGAGTCACGCCGATTATTGCCGTGGTCATGGGGGTCATAACTCCGGTATTCGGTGGAGTTCTGCGTGATGTCGTAGTTAATGAGATCCCGCGTGCCTTCAACGATCACCAGCCTTATGCGGTCATCGCGTTTGCCGGGGGATGGTTGGTTGTTTTGTTCAACGCCCTCGACTGGAGTTCATTCTGGGCTGTTGCAACGGGTGCATTGATTATCACAGTGCTGCGATTGTTGGCAGTGATTTTCGGTTGGCGTCTGCCAATCTGGCGCGTATAGGTTTTAGCGCGGCTTCTAGTTCATGGCTTCAGTGCAAGGCGCTAACTGCGCCACACGCTGAGGGGTAACTCCGAGAAGTACAGCGATGTCGCGCATGGTCAAGCCCTGGTCGCGCATACGACCGACAACATCGCGAATTTCGTTGGAAGCTTCTTCTTGAAGGCGGTTTGCTTCGCGCATTTTCCGCTGGGCTGCATCTATGTCGCAAATGATTCCAGGCATAACGGCTTCAACTTTTACCACGATGTCGCACTGCGATTCACCGGTGGTCTTTTCAGCCAGGGCCTTCAACTGCTCGGTTGCCTTGTCTAGGCGCTTTGCGGTAGAGCGGTAGTTGTCTAGCTCAGGGCATGCAATCAACCAGCCGTCGGCCTGACGCTCTGCGGTAGCGGTGATCTCCATGTGCTTCCCTTCCTCTCGCTTTCTTAAGCGTAACCTATTGCCGGATATTGTCTAGGGATACTTGACTTGAATTCTGTTCTAGCTGAATTGGGCCTTGTTGGCCGCTCTGCTAAGGGTGGTCAGCAAGGTTTTTCCTGTTATAGCAATCAAGACCACGGTCGTCACAGCTCGACCTAAATCCCAAATAAGACCGCCGGTGAAGATTTCGTACTTCAAGAAAGTCGCCAAGTTCTCGTTCAATGGCGCGCCCGCGACATACGAGAGGCTACTTCCTTCGCCCGCCAAGAATGGCCAGTTCCAAAGAGTCATCAAAGCGCCATAAGCAAAACAAGCGGGGATCGCGTAACAGGACATCAAAAGCACTTCGAGGTAACCTCGACCGCGCCACTTCGAAGCCAACCTGCCAACTAAACCAGCACCCAAGCCAACCAGCCCCGCCGCCATCATCTGAAATGGCAACCATGGCCCGACGCCGGCACCCAACAGACCTGAAACCAGGAGAGAGCCTGCACCGAGCACGAATCCAAACCCCGCTCCGAATACGTACCCGCCGATTATGAGCAAGAAAAAGACGGTTTCGATGCCGGAGACGCCTGCACCAAGCATTCGAATAACCGAGTTGAGGGCTATAAGTAGACCAAGGATAGCGAGTTGCCTGGTTCCTATCGAGCCAGCATTGAATTCAATCAGGATCACTAAAAGCAATAAGGGCATTAGGCCGATAAAGACGCCCTGAGCAAGGTTTACCTGGGATGTATCGGCAATAACTAATGGCCAAGCAAATACAAGGATGGCGGCCAGCGCGGCAACCGCCACGACTGCGGCTGACCATGGATTAGTTTTCATCAGCCCGCCTCCCATCAATCAGGTGAATAACTTCGTCTGAAGTCTGCCTGGCGAAATCGTGGTCGTGAGTTGCGAGGAGAATGGCATGCCCATCGTCTCGCAGTTCCCCAAGCAGGTCAGCGAGTTTAGATTTTGCCTCCGGATCTAAGCCACGCGTTGGTTCATCCAAGAACAGCAGGTCTGTTTTCCTAGATATTTGCAACGCAATCGCCAGAGCGAGTTGCTGACCAACCGATAGGTCTCGCGGATGCGAGGTTGGGTCTAGCCTCCCAACCAACCGCTCGAGGATGGTTGCTGCTCTTCGAGCGGTTGGTTGGTTTTCGGTATGCGCAGCAGAGAGTTCAGCCGACACAGTGTTCAGAATGAGTAGGTCGCTTGCGTTCTGCGGCACCATCGCCACGGTCTTATTTTGTCGCCATGCCTCACGAAGTGCGCACCAGAGCAAACTCGATTTTCCAGAGCCGTTGTCGCCAGAAAGTGCAGTAATGCTGTGTGTGCTCAATCGAAGTGAAATTGGGTGGAGGGCAGTGGTCGTTCCGTATTTGAGTTCTAGTTCCGGTGTTTCAAATAGACATTCCCGCCCAATAGCTTTCGGTGCAGTCATGCCATGGACTTGAGAAATCAGAAGTTCGCGCGGCGATTTCTCGACTAGCAACCCATCGCCTCGAAGTTCTAATACGCGATCAATGAGTTCAGCCAAGCGTTCCACTCGATGTTCGCTGACGATGACGCTCACCTGCTCTGTGACGGTCAATCTCTTGAGCACCTGGAGAACTTCTTTAGCGCCTTGGTCGTCCAATGCGGAGGTTGGTTCATCGAGAAGCAATATCTTTTGTCCGGATGCAAGAGCAGATCCGATGGCAACTCGCTGTTGCTGGCCGCCCGAGAGTCGCTCAAGGGGTCGTTGGAGCAAGTCGGCAACACCGACAAGCGTGGCGATGTTCTGCACTCGAAGTCGCATCTCATCCGGGGCTACGCCCAGCTGTTCCATTCCGTAGGCAAGCTCTTCCTCTACGGTGTCGGTGGCAAATGCACCCGCCGGTTGCTGATTCACATACCCAATCAGGTGCGCCACTTCATGCGGAGGTAAGCCTGTGGTTGCCAGACCATCAATTTTGACTTCACCTGAAATCTGACCGCCGGTGAAGTGTGGAGCAAGCCCAATTAGCGCTTTTAGAAGAGTGCTCTTTCCGCTTCCAGTTGGGCCAGTAACCAAAACGAACTCGCCGGCTAGAACCTCGAAGTTAATTCGTTGCAGCGTAGGCGTCGCAGCGTCCGAATACCTGAAACTTAGAGACTTGGCTTGGATCACCGGATTACCCCCAGGGCGAAAAGAATTGCCAATAAGGCTGAGACTCCGACTAGAAGGGAATCCTTAATCTGCCAGCTGTGCGTGATGTAGCGGGTTTTCAAAGTTGAAGATCCAGTGACTCTTAGCGAGGCATATATTCCGGCTACTCCCAAAGTGAAGCTCGCGAATGTTGCCCAAACTTCGTCTGAAGTAAGTAGGAGATATGAGCCAATCGCTAAAGCCGAAATTGAAACAAGGGATGCGACGCGAGAAAACCGAATTTGCAGCTTGGTCAAATTGCCTCGACGTCCGAAGCCGCGTGCGTCCATGCTGGCCGCCAGCGCCATCGATCGATCAATTGAGTCTTCAATGATGGGCGAAATTAGCATCACGCCTTTAGAGGGCCGGTTTGATTCATTTCGCAATTGGCTCGAAAGGCGAATTCGTTTGGCGCTGGCGATCAACTGAGGGGCAAGGTTGAGGGCAATAACAAACGAGCTAGTCACCCCATACAGCGCGGCTGGTGTCGACTTCAGCAATCTTCGCGGGTTGGCTAAAGAGTTTGCCATGCCGATGCTGAGGATGATGGCTGACATTCGCAGACCATCCCTAAGAGCTGCTGTTATCGAGGATTGGCTAACCCGACCGAGTAAGTCGATTTCTCCGAGGGGGCCGAAGGCAATTCTGATTGCTGGCAGATTAAGTGCAACTTGATCGGGGGAGTCGAAGTTGAAGATGATTCGAAAGGTCACGCGAATGAGCACCACGAGGGCCGCGGTGCAAATGTAAAAGAGGAGCGATCTTGACCACGGGGCGTCTTCTCTTGCCAGCAGGACGATAAGCACTGCCAAAATCTGAATGGCAAGGAGAGTTGGGGCGCTAGAACTAATTCCAGCACAGATCGCAAATGAAAGACCTAGTAACCACCAAGCACCAGGTGCTATCTGGCTCGCCTTGAAGGTGAGATTCACTTGCAAGCCCTGTTTTCGACCTTAAAGCGGGGCGGTTTATTGGCTTCCCCGCTGGCAATCCATGACCATCCCTCATAGCCCGCACAATCTGGAACATGCGATGCCGCACCCTGGCCGCTGAGTAACCAGCCACCGCCTCGAGAAAAACTGGTTACGTAATAGGCCCAGTGTCCCTCTTTATAGGTTGGTGTGTCTGCGCAATCTTGCTGCTTTGATGTTGGCCAGCCGGCAATTCGACACACGAAGCCAGTTGGGTATTGCTGGGTGCCCTCGATCTTTAGCTTCGTTTGCGCGAGCAGCGTCCAGCCGGTAGCTGAAGTTGAGATGTTTGAGAGCGCGATCACTCTCGTTGCTCGCCCCGACTTCTTTCCAAAGTCAACTACCACTGTCACGGTCTTTGAGATCGAGTTTTCTGCGCGCGCTGCAACGGTCGCCGATGGGGCTAAAAGCCCCACGGCAACCGCAAAAGCCAATAACGGCACTCTCAGTCGCATGATTACTTCGAGTAGAGGTTTAGATAGCTGAGACCAAGTACCGCGGTCATGCCCTGAGCGGTAGCAAATACGTCGCCGGCGCCGTTTGACCAAGGAGTCATTAGTCCACCGGTCGGGGAAATGCGACCATTCATCCAAGCTTGAATTTTCGAAACGTTTGCTCCCGCGGCCTTGAGTCCCATGGCGGCGTAGGCAGTTCCGTTGACGTCAATGTCACCCCAGGCCTCCCAGTGGTCTCCAGTTACCTGGCTGCTCCTGAGATAGCCACTAGAAGTGATAATCGCCTTTTGCAGCTTTGTTAGTTGTGAGGCCGTAGCGGTTCGCTTCGCATAAGCCAGAGCCTGCAAAGCAATGCCGGTGGCATCGGCCGAACTGGCTAGAGTGTCACCGGTTTGGTCCGTCCCGAAACCGCCATCTGGGCGTTCTAGAGAAACGAGTTTTTGAGCGACCAGGTTGGCTAGCTTTTGCTGGCCGTTTGACGCCAAGCCAAGAATCGCCCAAGCGTATTCAAACGTGTTTCCATTTGCCGAAGTAATAAGCCCGTTTGAGGAAACGGCTTTTTTCACATCGGCTATTACTGCATTTCGAAGTGGCGCGTTTGGAACCCCGAGCGCAGCGCTAACAAAGAGGTACTTGCCCGCTAGGCCTGGTTTGATTGTTCTGGTCGCCCCGGTGTTTGCGTAGGCATAGTTCGAAACCGCAGATTTGGCGAACACGGTCGTATCGGCCAGGTTTGCCTTCACCGCAACCATCTGGTCGAGAAGTTTTTGACCCAGAGCTTTGCGCTGAAGCATCGCCTCGAGTGTGAATCCATAATCCGGGATTCCTGGGCTGAACCCATCGAGTGCCTTGCCTGCAACAAACTTGCTAGAAATGAAATTGAGCGAATTTGAATAGTCAGGCAGAGCTGTTGAGGCTGCTGAAGGGGGAGCTGCGAACGTGAATGCTGCTACTAGCAATGCAGTTATCACTCGCAACTCAGATTTTGGTCCAAGCATCTTGGAGCCTTTCGCATAGTGCGATCTGAGTGCGAAGACGAAAGGCGCGTGACCATTCGACTCCGACCGTAGACCTCGACGGTTAATAGGAGCCCTTTGCGATTTCGGCAGGCATTCCGACTGTCGATTGAGTTGAATCAATCGGTTCACGGTTGCGGGTCAGCGCCAGATTTTCACTGGCTTCCCCTGCACGATGCAAAAGATGTTCTGCTACGAACATATTAAAAGGGTAACAGCGTCACTCGCAGCAATCGGGCTGTTGTCTGGTCTATTTCTAATTGTTGCCATCTGATTACGTTTTGCGAATAAAACGATTTTTTAGATAACGGTTCTACTTTTTGGGCTTAGAGTGTTCTCATCACGGGCGACGGAGCACGCGTGTCTTATCGGTATCTCGATTGGCGCGGGCTCTAAGGCCCAACCAAAAAGGAGAAACTGTATGAAAGCAACACGCGTATCTCGCGCTTTGGCTTTGACAGCAGCGACCGCACTGGCCCTAACCGGCTTGGCTACCGTTGCTATCGCGCCTGCAGACGCCGCAGCTAAGTCAACCCTCATCATCGGTGATGGTCTTGGCTGGAGCTCACTAAACACCGCAAATCCGGATGAGAACTCGGCCGTCAACGCTGACGTTGCCTACCTAACTTCTCAGGGTTTCTGGTACTACAACGACACCCCTAAGTTGACCCGAAACACTTACTTCGGCAACTACGACATCGTCAAGGGCACCAAGGACTTCCAGGTCAAGTACAACGTAAAGCCTGGTCAGGTTTGGTCAGACGGTACTCCAATCGACGCCGTTGACCTACTTCTAAGCCACGTAATCTCTTCAAGCGCTTACTCGAAGAAGGCTGGCCTCGGCGACCCATCTTCAGACGCCGGTTCAGCTTTCTACTCAGGTGGCTACGGTGGCTCATACGACCACAGCATCGTTGGTCTTCCAACCCTTTCAGCTGACCACATGTCTGTGACCTTGCACTACAGCAAGTTCCAGCCAGACTGGGAAGTTCAGGGTCCTGGAGCATCTCCAGTTCACACCCTTGAAGCAATGGCAGATGGCAAGACTGACCTTCAGTCGGCTGCTGCGAACAAGGCTTACAAGGCCAAGTTCCTTGCTGACTACACTGGCGCTTACAGCGGCAACAAGGCTGCTCAGACCCGCCTAGCCAAGATCGGTAAGATCTGGACCAACGACTACAACTTTGACTCGGCTTCATACGACTCAGCTGCTAAGCCAATCCTTGCTGTTAACAACGGTGCTTACCTTCTAAAGTCGTACAACAACTCGACTCAGACTGTAACCCTGACCCAGAACCCTAAGTACACCTCGGGTCACCCTCTAAGCAAGGTAAACCCAATCAAGACGATCGTCTTCAAGTACGTACAGGACGGAACCGCTTCGGTTCAGGCTCTACAGAACGGTGACATCAACCTTTACCAGGGTGCACCAGGCGCTGCCGGTTACTCGACTCTTCAGTCACTAGCTGGCTCGAAGCAGATCGGTCTATTGGGCGGAACTTCTGGAACCTATGAGCACATCGACCTTCGCAGCGGAAACGGTGCAGGAACTACCGATGAGTACACCGGTCCATTCGCTGACAAGTGGGGCCAGAAGGCTAAGGACTTGCGCCTTGCATTCTTGCTAGCTTTCCCTCGCTACGCAACCATGACCAACCAGTTGAAGCCATTCAACAAGAAGGCTGAATTGTTGAACTCTAACTTCACCCTTCCTGGTTCGGTTTACTACAAGGATGTAACCGCAAAGAACGGTCTAACCACCACTCAGAGCGTCACAATCGACGGAACTCGCTACACCTACAACTTCAACGTGCCTTCTGAGACCATTCAGCGCGCCAACGAAGCTGTGGCTCTCAAGCTAGTTCAGAAGTACTACCCAACCGCATCGGCTAACAACCCAGTAGTGAAGATCAACCTTCTTCGCTCAGGTCGTCAGATGCGCGTTGAGAACAACGCGGTTATCGTTCAGCACGAGGCGAATGCAGGTTTCTCTGTGAGCAACGCAACAACCTCAAACTGGAGCAACCGTCTAAGCGAAAACCAGTTCGACGCTGAAGAGTTCGCTTGGGTACTTAACAGCGTCACCCAGGATGGCTCAAACGCTAACTACCTAAGCGACGGCTCTAACAACCACACCGGTTGGAACGACCCAGCTGTAGACAAGATTCTGCACCAGTTGGAGAACAAGGCAAGCACCGCTAAGCTCGCTTCTCTAATGGGGCAGGCCGAGGCGCTTATCACTAAGAACGCCTGGACTCTTCCTATGTACCAGTGGCCACAGGTCACTGCGTTCAGCAAGGGTCTAGTTGGTGTGAAGGGTACTTCAATCTCACCAACCTACGCCTGGAACTACTGGGAGTGGCACTTCTAGTCTCTGACTAGAGAAAATTCAATAAAATCGGTGGCTTCGAGTCTTCTCGGAGCCACCGATTTTTTGAAAGCATTATTAGACTTATTTTTTGTTTCACCTGATGCACTAGACAGATCGATGGAGATTTAAAGAGAATGCTCGCGTTCATTGGCCGGCGAATAGCCATAAGCTTCCTGATCCTTTTTGGCTCTAGCTTCATCGTCTACAACATGGAAGCAATCGCGGGTGACCCGCTAGCTGGCCTTGCCGAAAGCTCCGCTCGCAACAAGGAATACCTGATTGCTCGCTTGACCGCTCAGCTCCAACTTGACGTGCCACCTCCAGCCCGCTACTTCCTCTGGTTGAAGGGCGTCCTAGGAGTATTTGTCGGCGACCTAGACTTCGGAAAAACTCGACAGGGTGGTGCAGTTCTAGAACTTATCGGCGCAGCTGTTCCGGTAACCCTCCGTCTAGTTACAGCCGCCACTGTGCTGGCCATCATCCTTGGTATTTCGATCGGTGTATTGAGCGCTATTCGCCAGTACTCTCGCCTCGACTACTCGATGACTTTCGTATCATTCTTGTTCTTCTCGCTACCAGTTTTCTGGGTAGCGGTTTTGCTAAAGCAATACTTTGCTATTGGTTTTAACGACTTCTTGGCAGAGGGGCAAGTAACCCTGCCGTTCATGATCGCCATACCGCTCGCTTTGGGCTTGATAATCGCTGGTTTCATCGGGGGAGAGCGCAAGCGTTTTTGGCTTTCGTACGCGATTTCTGCTGCCGGGCTATTTGGACTGCTCAACCTTTTGAATCTGTTGAATTGGTTCCAAAGCCCTGGTTTGGGAATTGTGCTTGTTTTCTTGTTCTCGGCCGGCGCCGGAATCGTGGTAGCAGGTCTCACTATGGGATTTGACCACAAGACAGCTAGAAATGCGGCACTTAGTGTGGCAGGTCTTGGCGCGGTTCTCTATGTACCTTTCAACATGATTCCTGGCCACTGGCTAAATCTAGGCTTGCTCTCCCTGATGGGCGTAGTTGCCGTTGTTGTTGGTGTCTTCACCGCCGGGTTCTGGGCCAAGGAAGACCGAGGTGCTCTGCGCCGAATCGGTGGAATCACAGCCTTCATTACCGGCCTGTTCCTGATTTTGGACAAGCTAATGCAGGTATGGAATCCATACGTAAACTCAGATGCAATTAGCGGCCGCCCGGTGCCAACCATTAGCGCGGCTAACGACCTTATGGATAGCCACAACTATTGGTGGCAGCTCCTAGACGTTCTGCTTCACCTATTGCTTCCAACCCTGGGAATCATGCTTATCTCGTTCGCGGGCTACGTGCGTTATGCCCGAAGCAGCCTCCTTGAGGTTATGAACATGGATTACATTCGCACCGCTCGCGCCAAGGGACTCACCGAGCGCACCGTGGTAGTGCGTCACGCTCTACGTAACGCCATGATCCCACTAACGACCCTGATTGCATTCGACCTTTCGGGCCTAATTGGTGGTGCATTCATCACTGAGGCAATCTATGGCTGGAAGGGTATGGGAACGGTGTTCCTCGAGGCGGTCAGCACCCAGGACCTAAACCTTCTCATGGGTGTCTTCTTCTTGACCTCATTCTTGGCGGTGATGGGCAACTTGCTCGCCGATATCGCCTACTCGGCACTTGATCCTCGTATTCGGATGGGTAAGTAAACATGACTGAAAACCAAGCAGCCGCAAACACAACGGCAGACGCTTCAATCGAGATGAAAGAAACCGCTGGCCTGAGCCAGGGGCAGCTAGTTCTCAAGCGTTTCTTGAGACACCGCGGCGCAAACATTTCGTTGGCTTACCTTGCCATCCTGATCCTTTTTGTATTTACTGCTGGCGGTATTCACCTCGGCAGTCGCGAGATGCCGATCACCATCCCAGGATGGTGGCACTTGACGATCAATGACATGAGCGAGGTCGCTATCAGCAACAGCGACAGCGGTCAGCTGTTGATTGGAGCTCCGACCCTTGATTTGAATCCATTCGATGGAAATGGGCTGAACGTTGGCGCTCACCCGTTTGGTCAGGACGCAATCGGCCACGATTACTTCGCGCTCGTTATTCGAGGTGCCCAGCAGTCAATCATGGTGATGCTCGTAGTAGGTCTAATCGGTGGTCTAATGGGCACCGTAATCGGAGCGGTTTCAGGCTATTTCCGTGGTTTGACTGATTCTCTTCTGATGCGTTTTACCGACCTAATCATCACCATTCCGACCGTGATTATCGGTTCGGTAATCGGTTCGAGACTCGGAAACCTGGGTGTTTTCCCACTTGCTCTCTTCTTGGGGCTTTTCGCATGGACCGGTCTAGCTCGTTTGGTTCGAGGGGAGTTCCTGTCGCTTCGCGAACGTGAGTTCGTCGATGCTGCCCGTGTTGCCGGTGCGTCAGCTGGGCGAATCATCTTCAAGCACATCTTGCCAAACGCCATGGGTGTAATCATCGTCTCGGTCACGCTATTGCTGTCAGGCGCAATTCTCCTTGAGACCGCTTTGAGCTACGTGGGCTTTGGTGTTCAGTCACCTGACGTCTCGCTAGGTACTTTGATTAGCCAGTATCAAGACTCTTTCCAGGCCAGCCCTTGGTTGTTCTGGTGGCCGGGATTCTTCATTATTTCGATTGCT
>JBEGKW010000030.1:0-10796 GCA_041183865.1 Actinomycetota bacterium
CGCCCTTACGAGAAGCTAAGCCGCGATGAGCAGATGCGCATCCTGGGCAAGTTGAACGAGGCCGAGGCATTCGAGACCTTCTTGCAGACCAAGTTCGTTGGCCAGAAGCGCTTCAGTCTCGAGGGTGGCGAATCAACCATCGCAGCGCTTGACGAGATTCTTCAGGCAGCGGCCAACCACGGACTGCAAGAAGTGGCCATTGGTATGGCTCACCGAGGTCGCCTAAACGTTCTGACCAACGTTGCTGGCAAGACCTATGGTCAGGTATTCCGTGAGTTTGAGGGCAACACCGACACCAAGACCGTTCAGGGTTCTGGCGACGTGAAGTATCACCTTGGCACCGAAGGCGTTTTCACCAGCGCCGAGGGCAACAAGGTAGCCGTTTCGCTGGCCGCAAACCCTTCACACCTTGAAGCGGTAAACCCAGTTCTTGAAGGTATTGTTCGAGCCAAGCTCGACCTTGTCGACGCGATTCCACGCGAGGAATACCCTGTTCTTCCGATTCTGATTCACGGTGACGCAGCCTTTGCCGGTCAGGGTGTTGTTCCTGAGGTCTTGAACATGTCGCAGCTTCGCGGCTACAAGGTTGGCGGAACCATCAACATCGTGATTAACAACCAGGTTGGTTTCACCACCCCTCCAGGCGAATCTCGCTCAACCGTCTACTCAACCGACGTTGCCAAGGCGATTCAGGCTCCGATCTTCCACGTAAACGGAGATGACCCTGAGGCTGTGGTTCGCGTTGCTCAGATGGCATTCGCATTCCGCCAGGAATTCAAGAAGGACGTCGTCATCGACATCATCTGTTACCGCCGCCGCGGTCACAACGAAGGTGATGACCCATCGATGACCCAACCACTTATGTACAACTTGATCGAAGCAAAGCGTTCAGTTCGAACCCTTTACCTAGAGTCTCTTGTAGGCCGTGGCGACATCACCCGTGAAGAGTACGAGGCAGCAAACGCAGCATTCCAGGCTCGCCTAGAAGGCGCCTTCGTGGAAGTTCACGAGGCAATGTCTCAGCCGGTTTCACTCGTTCCGCGCCCTGAGGGCATCGGAACCACCGCCAGCGACCACCCGGTTGTTGCTCACCAGACGGCGATCTCGCGCGAGGTTGTTGAACTGATCGGTGACGCACACGACAACCAACCTCCAGGCTTCCACGTCCACCCTAAGTTGCAGCAATTGCTAACCAAGCGAGTCGAAATGTCTCGCCAGGGCGGCATCGACTGGGGCTTTGGAGAGCTTATGGCTCTTGGTTCGCTCGTACTAGAGGGCAAGCCCGTTCGCATGGCTGGCCAGGACAGCCGCCGCGGAACATTCGTTCAGCGCCACGCAGTCTTCCACGACCGCGAGAACGGTCAAGAGTGGATGCCACTGCGCAACCTTTCAGAAGACCAGGCAAAGTTCTACATCTACGACTCGCTTCTTAGTGAGTACGCGGCCATGGGCTTTGAGTATGGTTACTCGGTCGAGAACGAGAACGCTCTAGTGCTTTGGGAAGCCCAGTTCGGTGACTTCGCCAACGGCGCGCAGACCATCATCGATGAGTTCATTTCATCAGCCGAGCAGAAGTGGGGCCAGCACTCTGGAGTTGTCCTTCTCCTTCCACACGGATATGAAGGACAGGGGCCTGACCACTCGTCAGCCCGCATCGAGCGCTACCTACAGTTGTGCGCTGAAAACAACATGACCGTTGCTCAGCCATCAACCCCGGCATCGCACTTCCACCTACTTCGTCGTCAGGCTTACTCGACCCCTCGTCGACCGCTGGTCGTCTTTACTCCTAAGTCGATGCTTCGCCTAAAGGCGGCGTCAAGCTCGGTCGAAGACTTCACCAACGGAACCTTCCGTCCGGTGATTGACGACGAGCAAGGTCTAGACAAGAACGCAGTTACTCGCGTGCTCCTCTGCTCGGGCAAGGTCTACTGGGACCTACTGGCCGAAGCTCAGAAGACCGGCGACAAGACCACCGCAATCGTTCGCGTTGAGCAGCTCTACCCAACCCCAGTCGACGAGATCAAGGCAACCTATGCCCAGTATCCAAACGCCGAGCTTTACTGGGTTCAGGATGAGCCTGCAAACCAGGGACCATGGACCTACATCGGCCTATTCCTCCCTCGTTACATGAACGGTCAGGTTGCCAAGCTTGTTTCTCGCCCAGCGAGTGCCTCGCCAGCGACTGGTTCGGCTAAGCGCCACGCGGCAGAGCAGGCAGACCTAGTCGCCCGCGCTTTCGCACGATAAACGATGACTGAGCAGGCAAGACGCAACATCCGCATCGTCGTTCTCGGCGATGGTCTTGTCTCTGCAGCCGGAGATCCTAAAGGCATGGGCTGGGTTGGTCGCGTAACTGCGAAAACCCCGTCGACATCGCCGCGTATCGATATTTTCGTGCTTCCGGCGCCTGATGAAACTACGAGCATGCTTGCCGAACGCTGGACGGATGAGGTTAAGCGCCGCTTCAGCGCCGATACCGAAAACCGTTTGGTGATTGCTCTTGGCAACGCCGACCCGGCCGCCGGAATTTCGATTTCACGAAGTCGATTGAACATCGCAACCATCGTGGATGAGGCTAAGCGCGCAGGTATCGAATCATTCTTGGTAGGCCCCACACCGCACCGCAATCCAGAACTCAACAGTGAGATTGAACACCTTGCTTCGGGCTTTGAGGACGTTGCCGCGCGCCGAGGAATTCCATTCGTGGATTGCTTTAGACCTCTAGTTGATCACGAGGGCTGGAATGAAGAGATCAATCTTGCCGAAAACCACCTGCCGGGCCAGATTGGCCACGGACTAATCGCGTGGTTGGTGCTCAACCGCGGTTGGTATGAGTGGCTCGGCCTCTCAGTAGATAACTAGTAAGAATCGCGGCTTTTTAGCTATTAGATAGCGTGCGTGCCGCCGTTTGCCTGGATGCGACGGATTTCAGCCAGAACTCGCTGAGCTAGTTCTTCTGGCGGAGCCTCGTCACATGCCTCTTTTATCGAACCGTTGATTAGGTTCTCCATGTCGTAGTCAGTCTCGCAGCTATCGCAGTTGGCCAGGTGCGCGGTAATGTCTTCGATCTCAGAATTATTCAGCTCGTTGTGCAGATACTCATGCACGTGTCTCTTAGTTTCTTGGCAATCAATTTCACTCATCAGAGCCACCTGTCTTGTTTGAAACGTCGTAGCCTTCTTGGGCTGCGTAATCAGCTAATAGTTTGCGCAACATCTTCTTGCCTCGATGCAGTCGACTCATCACGGTGCCGATTGGCGTGTCCATGATTTCTGCGATTTCTGCATAAGGCAATCCATCGACGACAGCATAGTAAACAACCATGCGAAATTCTTCTGGGATGTCATGCAGCGCCTTACGGATGGTATCCGAAGGAAGATTATCAATCGCCTCTAGTTCGGCGGAGCGCGATGCGAGTGAAGTGACCGACTCGGCAGAGCCAATCTGCCAGTCTTCGAGGTCATCCAAGCCGCCTTTGGCCTGGTCTTTCGCACGCTTGTTGTACATGTTGATGTGGGTGTTAGTCATGATTCGGTAGAGCCATGCCTTCAGGTTTGTGCCCTGCTGAAACTGCCCCCACGCGACGAAAGCCTTCGCAAATGCCTCTTGCACTAGGTCTTCTGCATCAGAGGGATTGCGTGTCCAGCGAAGCGCTGCACCGTAGAGTTGCGGCATGAGCGGCAGCGCCTGCTGCTCGAAGGCTTGGATGCGTGCCTCATCGGCCGCACTGTTCGAATTTTTCATCGTTTTTGAGTCTAGCCTCCGCCCTGTAGGCAAAGACCCCGTGGCCATCAAACTCGTCATGGTAAATTTGAACCAATGTCTGAAACTTCGTATTCCCAGCCCTGGATCGCACCGGTTGCCTCTGGCCCGCTAAACGCGGTCGTATCGCTGCCCGGCTCGAAGTCTTTAACTAACCGCGAGTTGGTGCTTTCGGCTCTTGCAAGTGAACCAACACTGCTGACTGCTCCCCTTGCTTCGCGCGACTCGGCGCTAATGATCGAAGCTTTGCGACTGCTCGGCGCTGATATCGAAGTGCTTCCTAATGGTGACTTGAAGGTCAACCCCGCTACCTTCGACCGTTCGGCATCAATTGACTGCGGCCTTGCCGGCACCGTGATGCGTTTCGTTCCGCCAATCTCGGTTCTCTCAAAGGGTGACATTCGCTTCGACGGCGATCTAGCTGCCCGACGACGCCCGATGAACACCACAATTGATTCGCTTCGCGCTCTAGGTGTAGAAGTCACGGATGAAGGCGCAAGCGCGCTTCCGTTCACCGTTCACGGCACCGGTTCGGTGGCTGGTGGCTCGGTAACGATCGATGCTTCGGCTTCTAGCCAATTTGTTTCGGGTCTTCTGCTCGCAGCTGCCCGCTTTGAAAACGGCGTCACCCTTCAGCACGACGGCGAACACCTTCCTTCGATGCCGCACATCGAGATGACCCTTGACTGCCTCGCGAAGCGCGGCGTTAGAGTTTCGACTGCGAACCTCGATGGCAGGGGCGGGCTTCCTACCTGGCGCGTTGAACCTGGTTCAATCAACGGCGGAACCTTCGCAATCGAGCCAGATCTGTCGAATGCCGGCCCGTTCCTTGCCGCGGCAATGGTCGCAGGCGGCTCGGTGACTATCACCGGCTGGCCAGACAGCACGACCCAGGTTGGCGATGAGTTTGATGGCATTTTGCAAGAGATGGGCGCCAAGATCGAGCGCACCGACGTAGGCCTGACTATCACCGGCACCGGCGAGATTCACGGAATCGACATTGACCTTTCTATCGGCGGCGAGCTGACCCCCGTAATTGCGGCTCTCGCGGCTATCGCCGATTCACCGACAGTCATCCGTGGAGTTGCACACTTGCGCGGTCACGAAACCGACCGGTTGGCGGCATTGGCCACCGAAATCAACCGCATTGGTGGCATTGCTCGTGAAACCGCCGATGGCCTAGAAATTGACCCCAGCGACAAACTTCACGGCGCGCTTTGGGAGACTTACGAAGATCACCGCATGGCGACTGCGGGAGCAATCATCGGCCTTCGTGTGCCAGGCATCCAGGTTGAAGACATCAAGACCACTTCAAAGACCATGCCAGACTTCGACAAGCTTTGGCTGAACATGCTTGAAGGCAAAGCTTGAGCTGGCTCTATGAGCCAGATCCGGGTCAAAACGACCTGGATGAAACAGATGTGCGCATTCGCCCTAACCCCAAAGGCAATAAGCCTCGAACCAAGAAGCGCCCAGAGTACAAAGAAGCCCTAATCGGCTTGGTAACCGGCGTCGATATGGGCCGCTACCACGTTTTGCTCGAAGGCGAAGAGCGTCAAATCACAGCAACCATGGGTAAAGAGTTGCGAAAGGCCGGCGCCGTCGTTGGTGATCGGGTTGCCCTCTCTGGCGACACCTCTGAGACCGTAGGAGCTTTGGCTCGAATTGTTCGAGTCGAACCTAGAACCTCGCTTCTTCGACGCAGCGCCGACGACTCTGACCAGGTCGAGCGCGTCATCGTCGCCAACGCCACCCAAATGGCGATTGTTGTAGCCATCGCAAACCCTGAGCCACGCACTCGCCTGATTGACCGCTACTTGGCTGCGGCTTATGACGCCGGCCTGAAACCAATCTTGGTGATCACCAAGGTCGACCTAGCCGACCCGGCCGATTTCTTGAAGAACTTCGAAGGCCTGAGTATTCCGGTTATCAAGAATCGCTCGGATGACCCATCCGTGGTGGAACTTCGCAAATTCTTGGCTGGCAACACGACAGTGATGGTGGGCCATTCTGGAGTCGGAAAGTCGACCTTGGTTAACGCGCTTGCACCAGACCAGTTCCGAGCCACCGGAGGCGTTAACGCAGTAACTGGTCGCGGTCGCCACACCTCGTCTTCGGTTCGAGCGATTCAACTCAGCGATGCGTGGATCATTGACACCCCTGGCGTTCGATCATTTGGCCTCGGCCATGTGAAGCCAGAGAACATCCTGCGAAGTTTCGAAGACCTGTGGCACGTAATTGAAACCTGCCCACGCGACTGCAGCCACCTCGCCGATGCGCCCGACTGTGAGCTCGATGTTGCAATTGCAAACTCGACTTTGGGCGATTCAGGCGCTCACCGCGTCGACTCACTGCGCCGCCTAATCGCATCGCTGGCCACACATTCAGACCCGTTTGAAAAACGCTAAAACGACTCTGAATAAACCGACAAATAGAATTGCAGACATGACTCACCGCGAAGACCTTTCCCTGGCTCTCGAGCTGGCCGATATTGCCGATGCAATCTCACTCGCCCGTTTTCGCGCGCAAGACCTACACGTTGAAACCAAACCCGATGCCAGCCCAGTTACCGATGCCGACCGCTCGGTCGAGCAGGCCTTGAAGGCGCACTTGTTTGCAGCCCGCCCGAATGATGCACTAATCGGAGAAGAGTTTGGCAACACCGAGGGCGCAGCGTCTGGACCAAAGCGAACCTGGATCATCGATCCAATCGACGGAACCGCCAACTTTATGCGTGGAGTTCCTGTTTGGGCCTCACTAATCGCCCTAGCCATAGACGGCAAGGTCGTTTTATCGGTGGTTTCGGCACCCGCTCTGGGTCGCCGCTGGTGGGCTGCCCCAGAAATTGGTTCGTGGACTCGCGACGTCGATGGCTCGGAACGCATCCTGAAGGTTTCGGCAATCGCAGACCTTACTCACGCTTCGCTTTCTTACAACAACCTGCAGCTTTGGGATCAGTCAGGGAAGCTGCCAGAGCTTCTGGAACTCTCCCGCAAAATCTGGCGAACCCGCGCATACGGCGACTTTTATTCATACATGCTGTTGGCCGAAGGTTCGGTCGATATTGTTACGGAACATGACTTGAAGATTTACGACATCGCAGCGCTAGTGCCTATCGTTGAACTTGCTGGTGGGCAGTTCAGCGCATTGAGTGGCCCGCTTACAGAGGAAACCTCGAGCGTTCTTGCTACAAACGGAAAACTCCACGACGTCGTCATGGCAGCTTTCAAGTAAAACTTCATCCACGCATCAGCCACATAAACAAAGGAACACCATGCCGATTCTTAACGACATCACCGCAGCGTTCGGAAACACTCCTCTAGTTCGCGTAAACCGCCTCTACCCAGAGTCTCAGGCGACCGTTGCCGCAAAGCTTGAGTTCTACAACCCAACCTCATCGGTTAAGGACCGCTTGGCAATCGCCATGGTTGATGCAGCCGAAGCGTCTGGTGAGCTAAAGCCAGGTGGTTCGATTGTTGAGGCAACTTCGGGTAACACCGGTATTGCGCTTGCTGCAGTGGGTGCGGCTCGAGGCTACAAGGTTATCTTGACCATGCCTGAGTCGATGTCAAAGGAGCGTCGTGCTCTTCTACGCGCCTACGGTGCAGAGCTAGTGCTAACCCCAGCCCCGGAGGGCATGAAGGGTGCCGTTGCACGTTCAGAGGCAATCGCATCTGAGACCGGCGCAATCTTGGTCAAGCAGTTCGAGAACCCAGCTGGCCCATTCATCCACGCAACCACTACCGCCCAGGAAATCTGGAACGACACCGACGGCAAGGTCGCTGCAGTTGTTGCCGGCATCGGCACCGGTGGAACCATCACCGGTGTTGGCGAGGCCCTCAAGAAGCTAAACCCAGAGATCAAGATCATCGCAGTTGAGCCTGCTGCTTCACCGCTGCTAACCGGTGGATCACCTGCAGGTCACCCTATCCAAGGAATCGGCGCAAACTTCATCCCGCCAGTGCTAAACACCGGCATCTACGACGAGGTTCTAGACGCACCAAACGAAGAGGCATTCGCTTGGGCACGCGCCGCAGCAACCAACGAGGGCATCCTTGCTGGTATTTCTGGTGGTGCGGCTCTTTGGGGCGTAAACCAGATTGCAAACCGTCCTGAGTACGCTGGCAAGATTATTGTTGTAATCTTGGCTTCATTCGGTGAGCGTTACCTCTCAACCGCTTTGTACTCTGACTTGATGGACTAAATGCCCCAAAAAAACCTATTTTCTCGAGTAATCGAGGACATTGACGCAGCTCTAGTGCGTGACCCGGCGACGAACACTCGTTTCGAGATGTTTATGACCTCGCCGGGTCTGCATGCTGTTTGGCAACACCGCGTGAACCACTGGTTGTGGAAGCGCGGTTTTCGCACACTGTCGCGAGTTCTTTCTAATGTCACTCGCTTGTGGACCGGCGTAGAAATTCACCCCGGTGCCACCATTGGTCGTCGTCTATTCATCGACCACGGCATGGGCGTGGTCATCGGTGAAACCGCGGTTATCGGCGATGACGTTCACATTTATCACGGTGTCACCTTCGGCGGTAAGACCCTCGAATCAGTGAAGCGTCACCCAACCGTGGGCAACAAGGTAACCATCGGAGCAGGTGCAACTTTGATTGGCAACATCACCATCCATGATGGCGCTTCAATCGGTGCAAACACCACCGTGACCCACGACGTCGCTGTAGGCGCTGTAGTGGTTGGCCAGGCACCGCGCACCCTCTAGTTCTCTAGGCGCACTCTAAACAGTAAAGAAGTGCCAACCCAGCCACCACCAAACAATCACGACAGCAAGTCGAGTGTTTCGATGGTGCATGATGCGGGCAATCAAATCGCCGAATGGTGCGACTAGATCGGGCCTGAACCGGCCGACGAGCCAAAGAATCACCCCGGCAAAGATGACTCCCAGATACTCCCATTCTGGAATTGAAAAGTTCATTTCTTTCTCCAAAGCTGCAATAGACCAACTCCGATGAGCATCCAAAGTGCTAAGAATATGCCTCTGCCATAAGGCGATTCAAGAACGGGGTTAACGATTATCGAGATGGTCGGGTAGGTCTTGTCATCCTTGAAGGCATTGGCCCAGATGTAGGCGAACAATTCGCTGACACACATGATCACGGCAAGGGCGAGCCAGGCCCAACGGGTGCGATTCATAACTGGCGTGGATGAGGGCTTTGGGCCGTGGTCACGGTAGTAAACCAGCGAGAGGGCAATTGGGGCGAGCACGAGCAAAAGGGTTACGTCTTGCCAACCGCCACGTTCCGAGAAAAATAAAACCGAGCTTGCAACCAGGATGACGAAAAAGACTGGCAAGCGCCCGAACCTCGGCCGCTCTGGCATCGACCACCTAATCCACTTTTTCCAGTCTGCAATCAAAATCAGTGAGCCCAACGAAAAAATGGCAGCGTCGCCATAAGCGCCGCGCATCACATGGAAAATGACCACATAGATCATTGGCGGTAGCCACGGGTTCATCCCCGCTAGGAGTCGCTTCACAGCCCCAGCCTAAAGCCAAACTAAACTGAGTGCATGCTTAGCGTCAGTGTTGTGATTCTCACTCAGGGAACCCGTAATGAGGATTTGCACCACATTTGGGCCGATGTGCTCAGTCAGACCATAAAGCCGAAAAACATCATCACGGTGATCAACTGCGAAACCGTCGACCTTGGCAAGGTGCCGGCAGGCATAACCGTCGTCGAAACCGGCGTTAACCTGGGAATCCCGGCTGGCCGAAACTACGGAGTTCGCGATCTTGCCGCGACCCCTGGCAAAGAATCTGACCTCATCCTCTTTATCGATGATGACGCCTACATCCTTGGTTCTGACTTCATCGAGCGTGCTGTGAGGATCTTTGAGGCCAACGAAAAGTTGGGCCTAGTGCAGCCAAAGGTCGTCACCCGCATAGGTCAGAGCGACGAGACCGACGAGTCAGGGCCGCGCTATTGGATTCCACGTGCAGACAAGACACCGACCATGGATTCATTTGCTGCCTTCTCGGTTTGGGAGGGTGCGACGGTTATTCGATGGAAGGCATTCATCGAATCAAACGGTTGGGCCGAACCGATCTTCTATGCCCACGAAGGCACCGATCTGGCATGGCGAGTCTGGAACAACGGTTTTGAAACCCGCTACGAGCCAAGACTTGTGGTCAGCCACCCTCCAGTGGGCCCTGAGCGCCACGACAAGAGCATTTGGTTCGGTATGCGCAACAAGGTTGTGATGGCTCGCCGCAACCTGCCTGTGCCATTCCTGGTGATTTACCCACTCGCCTGGTTTGCGCTTGATTTTGTGAAGATCATGATCGGCAAGATTCCTCACCCATCAGGGAAGTATGCGATCAAGACTCAACTTCGCGAACTTTTCAAGGGTCTGTTTGCCGGCATGCGCATGGACCTGAGCGATCAGGGATACGTATTTAGCGATGCGGCGGTTCGTCGCAAGCTTTCGTGGAAGACCATCGGCATCATGACCAAATATGGTCGCCCGCCGATTATCTAGAAGGCCTGCGCCAGTCGAACTTCGATTAGTCTCTGAACCAGCTCGCGAGGCAGACACTCTGTCTTGCTGAAGTGCAGCGAACCCTTTGTGAAGACATAACCTTCGAGCTCAGCGGGCATCTCTTTAAAAACCTGCCCGCTGAACGGAAAGTAGGAATTGTGATTCTTGTAGGCGTCGAAGCCAGCGATGCCCTTACCGTTCACTTTGAAGCACGGCAAGTTATAAGAGATGCACTCTTCGGCCTCAGGAATGAACTCGAGGATTAGCTCGCGCAGCTCTTGAAGCACGCTTCGCTGGGGTTCAGAAACGCCAGCCAAGAAGTCATCGATAACCGACATATTTTGCTCGATTGATTTGGTTTAGCGCCAAGCAGCGAGAATCAAACCCATGACGGTAAGGCTCACGATGTCTTGACCGATTTCAAGAAGCCAGACACGGAATCCCTGGCCTCCAAATAGTCGGTGTGAAATCGAAGATGCGGCACCAATGCCAAAACCAAGAAACGCTCCAGCAAGCCCGCCGTTTAGAACACC
>JBEGKW010000031.1:0-11419 GCA_041183865.1 Actinomycetota bacterium
CGCCACCTACAACCTCGCACCTTTCGAGAACGCAACCGTCGAGCAAGCCGACGTCACCGAACTCGACCTCAATCAGTTCGACGCCTTGTTCTTCGACCCGGCTCGACGTGAACTTGGCGGACCGACCCGCGAGCGTGCGGCCCGCAAGTTTGACCCGATGGCGTTTTCGCCAACCTTCGATTTCGTTATGGCGGCGGCCGCCAAGAAGCCGACCGGCGTGAAGTTCGGACCGGGCCACCCGCACGAGGGCATCCCAGAAGAAGCCGAGGCCCAGTGGGTTTCGGTCAATGGCGACCTGGTTGAACTGAGCCTCTGGTTTGGCGCGCTCGCCCGCCCGGGCATCAAGCGTGCCGCGCTGCTGATCGATGCCAACGGCAAACACGAGATCACCAGCGATTCAACCGCCCGCCAGGATGCGCCGCTCGGCGAAATTGAAGCCTTCGTCTACGAGCCCGATAACTCGGTCATCCGCTCGCACCTGCTAGGTCAGCTAGCCGAACAACTTGGCGCACACATCTTTAGCCCGGAGATCGCCTACCTAACCTCGAGCCAAGAACTGCACTCACCATGGTTGAAGGGTTACCGCGTGCTCGACAACCTGACCTTCGATCGCAAGAAGCTCAAGGCATACCTGCGCGAAAAGGGAATCGGCACCCTCGAGATCAAGAAGCGTGGTTCAGACATCGTGCCCGAGCAGCTGCGCAAAGAACTCCAGCCAAAGGGAAAGGGCGCCGCCACCCTGATTGTTACCAGAGTGGGCGACGCCCATCGTGTTCTCGTTTGCGAGAGTCTTCGCTAGCCGTGGAAAGGGAAAGCTAGGAAAACTTAGTTAGTTTGGCTAGGAGCCGGAACGGTACCGCTGTTGGTTCCACCCATTGGGTTCCAGTTGCCGCCCATCATGCCACCGTCGTCATTGCCACGTGGGCCGTCGAAGCCACCCATCATGCCGCCGCCGAAGCCGCCCTGCATGTGACCGTTGCCGCCGCCGAACTCAACACCGTAGCGCTGACCGAGGAACGCACGGGCGATTGCCATGCCGATGCCGCCGATAACCCAGAGGCCGATGCCGACATAACCGAGGATTAGACCGGTTAGGGCGAGACCGCGACCAGATTCGTTGGTCTTCTTTAGCTGAGCAAGAGAGATGTGACCGGTGATAACCGCGGCAACTGCGCCGAATCCGGAAACGGCGGTTGCCAATGAGACAACCGCAAGCGTGTTTAGTTTGGTGAAGTCGAAGTGGGCCTTTGCTGCCGGGGCAACTTCAGCGGCTTCGATCTGTTCGTTTTTATCTGCCATGACCACAGTTCAGCAGTCGATGCTGTGAAGCAACTGTGAAACGCCTGCAAGTCGCCTAGGCGTTTGCGCCCGAGAGCTAGTGAGTTTGAACCGTGGTGACCGGCAAGGTCGAATCGGCACCGAACGACAAGGATGAAGGCTTGCGCCCAGCCATCACGAGTTGGGCTCCCAACGCTGCGATCATAGCGCCGTTATCGGTGCAAAGGCTCAGGGCTGGGATGCGCAGTTCGATACCTGCCTCGGCACAGCGTTCGGCTGCCAACTCACGCAGGCGAGCGTTGGCCACGACGCCACCGCCAAGCAATAGACGCGGCACGTTGTGATCTAGGCAGGCCTTTACCGCCTTGCTAACCAAGACATCGGCAACGGCCTCTCTAAAGCTCGCGGCCACATCGGCGATGTTTAGCTCGTCACCCTCGCCCGAATCGGCCTTGGCCTCAGCAACCTCTACCCAGCGTGCGACCGCCGTCTTTAGACCCGAGAACGAGAAGTCGTATCGGTGCTTTTCCATATCTTTGGCCTGAGTCAGCCCGCGAGGGAACCGAATCGCGTTCGGGTTACCGCCAGCAGCCGCGCGGTCGATCTCCGGCCCACCTGGATACTTCAAACCGAGCACGCGAGCGACCTTGTCAAATGCTTCGCCGGCAGCGTCGTCGATGGTTTCGCCGAGCAGCTCAACATCATCCAAGAGGTCACGAACCAACAGCAAGGATGTGTGCCCGCCCGAAACCAACAGCGCGACGGTTGGAGTTTCGACCTGACCGCGTTCAAGGATGTCAACACCCACGTGACCGACCAGATGGTTGACGGCATAGACCGGTTTGCCGGTGGCGATCGAAAGCGCCTTGGCGGCGGCAACTCCAACCATAACCGCGCCACCGAGGCCAGGGCCATTGGCCACTGCGATTGCGTCAATTTCATGGAGGCTGAGTTTCGCCTCGGCCAAGGCCTTGTCGAGGGTTGGCTTTAGCGCTTCGAGGTGAGCGCGAGCCGCGATCTCGGGCACTACTCCGCCGAAGCGGGCGTGCTCATCCATGCTCGAAGAAATGATGTTGGCCAGCAGGGTCGTGCCCCGCACGATGCCGACACCGGTTTCGTCGCAAGTCGACTCGATGCCGAGAACCACTGGCTCGCGACCGATGCTGCGCTGAGGGATGGTCAGGCGCATGATCCACGCGTCAATTCCGGCCGGTTGGTAATAGTTCTTGCGGGTGTCGATGTGCTCGAAACCAAGGGCAACATAAAGATTCTGGGCGACCGGGTTATCGGCGCGAACCTCGAGAAAAATCTCGCGTGCGTGAAGTCGCTTGGCTGCGGCGAGCAACGAATCCATGAGGGCACGGCCGAGACCGAAGCCGCGCGCGCTAGGCAGCACAGCGATGGTTTGCACATCGCCCTGATCGCTCGAAGGCACCTTGCTCAGGCCGGCATATCCGATTACCTGCTCGTCACGCACCGCGACGAAATACTCGGTGTGATGCGCGAGCAACTCGAAGTGCATGTTGTCTTGCGACCAGGCGTCCTCGGGAAAACATTCGTGCTCGATCGCCATGATCGCTGCAAGGTCGGTTTCGGTGGCCGGGCGAATAATCCAGTCGCTCATCCGCTCACCTTCTTACCGAAGTCGCGCAGGTTCTTTGGCTCGACCGCATCCGGGTTGCGCAGATAAAGCGCGGTGATGTCGTGGCTCAGCGAACCGGCCGCGGCCTGTGCTTCGAAAAGCTCGCCGATTGCTCGAGCAGAAATCACCAGGGATGTGCGTGCCGCGACGATTCCGCGCTCGGTCAAGCTCGCTTCGATGTCGGCCGGTCGATTAACCGCTGGGCCTTCGATGCAGATCGGCACCCCGTGGCGGTCGAGACCCGAATAGAGCGCCCAGTAGTGCTCGCTGCGGCGGGCATCCGAGGTGACCAGCAGTGGCTGTTCGGCGGCGGTGTCGTTGGCCAGTGACTGGGCGGCAAACTCTTGCTTCGCAATTGCGTCGAGGCTCACGATTCCGAACAACTCGGCACCCGAGCCCTCGGCAAACATCAGTGCGGCGGCGATGCCGACTCTCAAACCGGTGAATGGGGCGGGGCCGCGACCAACGGCGACCGACTTGATCTGATTTGGCTTGACCCCAGCGGCCGAAAGCGCATCCTGGATGGCATTGCCGATCGATTCGGTGTGACTGCGGGTGTCGGCGATCTCGACTTCGGCGAGCGCCACACCATCCTTGAGCACGGCAACCGAGGTGCCAGCAGAGGTGTCGATGGCTAGAACGTGACCCATTAGCCGGCCACCTCAT
The DNA here is from genome assembly GCA_041183865.1 of Actinomycetota bacterium. Taxonomy (GTDB): domain Bacteria; phylum Actinomycetota; class Actinomycetes; order Actinomycetales; family Microbacteriaceae; genus Rhodoluna. The sequence continues at coordinate 3,587 of JBEGKW010000031.1, forward strand.
CGATTGACACACTTGCCCAACGCGGGCCGTAACCGATGATGTTCACCTTGCGCGGGTCGGTCGATTCGCTGTCATCGGCGGCATGTTCAACCGCGCGATCGCGTTCGATGATGATCTCGAGCCAACTTTCAACGAGGTCGTCGGTCATACCCTTGCCCCACTCGACCAAAACAATCGAGTTCTCGTAGTCAATGTCTAGGTCATCTAGTTCGAGGGCACTGCCCAGGCGGTAGGCGTCGACGTGCACGAGCACTGGGCCGCCATCCCTGCGCTTGTGAGTTCGGGCGATCACGAAGGTCGGGCTCGATACGTTACCGATCGCGGTTAGACCTTCACCGACACCGCGGGTGAGGGTGGTCTTGCCGGCACCGAGTGGACCGGTCAGCACGACAAGATCGCCGCCTTGTAGCAGGCGCGAGAGTTTGAGGCCTAGCTCGTGCATTGACTCTGCGGTTGAGGCCTCGAGCTTGGCGATTACGTGCTGGGTCAATCTTGCCCCAGGAAGGTGCGCTTGAAACGGCCACCCATGCGAGTGACGATTTCATAGTTGATGGTGTCGGCAGCGGCGGCTAGGTCGTCTGCTGATGGCACTCCGGCTGCCGGGTCGCCAAAGACGGTCACCAGGTCGCCGGCGTTTACATCGTCGTCACCGACGTCGATCACGAACTGGTCCATCGCGATGCGCGAAGAGATTGAGTAGGTCTTGCCGTGAATCGACACGGATGCCTTGCCGCTAGCGTTGCGAGGCAGACCCTCGGCATAGCCGACCGGAATCAAAGCCAGCGTGGTTTCAGCCTTGGTTCGGTGCATGTAGCCGTAGCTCACGCCCTCCCCCGCCGGAACCCGCTTAACCTGAGTCACATAGGCGGTGGCCGTCATCGCTGGGCGCAGACCATACTCCTTCGAGTGGTGGTCGGTGAAAGGCGAGAGACCATAGAGGGCAACACCAACGCGAACCATCTCGTAGTGTGCTTGCGGGTAGTTCAGCGAACCATCCGAGGCTGTCAGGTGGCGCAGTTCAAACTTGATGCCGAATTCACGAGCCTGTTCGACAGCCGCGTCGAAACGAGCGATCTGAGCGAGGTCTTCGGCTTCTCCAGTGCTCGATAGGTGAGAGAAAATGCCAACCACCTGGATGAACCCCTCGGCCACCAGACCTCGAGCCTGACGTAGCACGCCCTCCCATTCGGCGGCGCTAGCTCCGTTGCGGTTTAGACCGGTGTCCACCTTGAGGTGCACGCGAGCAAGTCGGCCCGTGATTTCGGCGGCGGCTGCCACTCGGGTCAGGTGATCTTCGTTGGCCAAACCGAGCTCGATGCCCTCGTTGACGGCCTCGACAAACATTTCGTGTGGGTCGTGCAACCAGGCGAGGATCGGTGAGACGATTCCGGAACGGCGAAGTTCTAGCGCCTCGGTCACGTCGGCTACACCCAGGTAATCGACACCAGCAGCCTCAAGCTTGCGGGCTACCTCTAGCATTCCGTGGCCGTAGGCGTTTGCCTTGACTACGCCACAGACCATGGCACCGCTGGTGCGCTGGCGCATGACATCCAAGTTGTAGGCAATGGCATCGAGGTCGATGATTAGTTCTCTCATGACTCAACTCCTTCTGCCACTACGAAAGCCACCGCGTTATCGCCATCGTGACTGATTGAAACGTGAAGTTTTCTGATGCCGGCCTGCAGTGCGATTTTAGCCGTGGTGCCGTGCAACCAAATCACCGGTTTGCCCGATGATTCTTTACCAACCTCGATGCCGTGCCATTCGATTCCCGGGTCACCCGAAAGCGCCTTGATTACGGCTTCTTTAGCTGCGAAACGACCAGCCAAGGTCGCGATGCTGGCATCGACGGTTTCGATGTCGAGAAAGAGACGATCTTTAAGGCGTGGAGTCTCGGTTAGCTTGGCCTCGAAGCGGCTTAGCTGAACCGTGTCAATACCAACACCGATGATCATCAAGTGGCTATTCGACGGTTACAGACTTCGCAAGGTTGCGCGGCTGGTCGACATCCAAGCCCTTTGCGGTTGAAAGCTCGAGTGCAAATACCTGCAGCGGAATCACGGTCAAGAGTGGTGCAAACATGCTCTCGGACTGCGGCACGAAAATAACGTGCTCGGCATAGTCGGCAACCTGGTTGTCGCCCTCTTCTGCAATCGCGATTACCTTGGCGCCGCGAGCGCGAATCTCTTGGATGTTTGAGATCACCTTAGGGTGCAGGCTCTCTTCGTCGCGCTGCGAAGGCACGATCACGATAACCGGCTGACCCTCTTCGATAAGAGCAATCGGGCCGTGCTTTAGCTCACCGGCGGCGAAACCCTCGGCGTGGATGTAGGCCAGCTCCTTGAGCTTTAGCGCACCCTCCATGGCGATTGGGAAGCCGACGTTGCGGCCGAGGAACAAGACCGACTTTGCGTTTGCCATCTGCTTGCCAAGCTCGCGGGCTAGGTCTAGGTTTTCGATGACCTCGGTTACGTGAGCCGGCATCTTAAGTAGCTCGAGGCCGAGGTGACGAAGTTCTGCGGTTGAAAGTTTCTCACGGCCGGCACCTAGGAACAACGCGAGCAAGAAACCTGCGGTGATCTGTGCGGTTAGGGCCTTGGTTGATGCAACCGCAACCTCTGGGCCGGCATGGGTGTAGATGACGGCGTCTGACTCACGAGCCAGGGTTGCACCCTGGGTGTTGCAGATGGCCAGAACCTTGGCGCCCTGCTCCTTGGCATAGCGGGTGGCCATCAGGGTGTCCATGGTCTCGCCAGACTGGCTTACGGCCACGATCAAGGTGTTCTTGGTGACTATTGGGTCGCGGTAGCGGAACTCGTGTGAGAGCTCGACCTGAACCGGAATACGCGAATACTTCTCGATCGCATACTTGGCAACGTCACACGCATAGCTCGCGGTGCCACAGGCAACCATAATGATGCGGTCGATGTTCTTGATGTCTTCGGCCGATAGACCGTCGATCTCGCTCAGGGTGACCGAGCCGTCTGAACCGAGGCGACCCATCAGCGTGTCGGCAACGGCCTGAGGCTGGTCGGCGATTTCCTTCGCCATGAAGCTAGACCATCCACCCTTGCTGGCTGCCGAGGCATCCCAGTCAACGGTGAATTCAACCGGAGTGACCGGTGCGCCATCGAAGGTGCGAACCTCGACAGAGTTAGAGCGCAAGATGACGATTTCATCCTGGCCCACAGAAATTGCGCGCTTGGTGTGCTCGACGAATGCGGCTACGTCAGAGCCCAAGAAGTTTTCGCCATCGCCAAGGCCGATAACCAGCGGTGCGTTGCGACGTGCGGCAAGCACAACATCTGGCTGGTCTTCGTGAATAACCAGGATGGTGAAGGCACCGTGCAGACGCTTGACCACGTTGGCGAATGCGGTTGGCAGGTCGCCGGTGGTTTCGAACTCGCGAGCGATTAGGTGGGCGGCAACCTCAGAGTCGGTCTCACTGGCAAACTTCGTGCCGATGGCAGCAAGCTCGGCCTTGAGTTCACCGAAGTTCTCGATGATGCCATTGTGAATGAGTGAAAGCTTTGCGGTTGGGCCACCGAGGTGTGGGTGGGCGTTGCCATCAGTTGGCGCGCCATGGGTTGCCCAGCGGGTGTGACCGATTCCGATGTTGGCAGTTGGCAACGGGTGGTTGGTGATCTCGGCGATGAGGTTGTCGAGCTTGCCCGCCTTCTTGCGAGTTTCTAGCTGACCGCCAGGGGCGATGATTGAAACTCCAGCCGAGTCATAGCCTCGGTACTCGAGGCGACGAAGGCCACCTAGTAGAACATCAAGGGTTGACTTCGGGCCTACATAACCCACGATTCCGCACATACGTCTAATTTACGGCAGAATGGCTCTTTGTGAGCGCAGCACAGACCGCGAGTAACGAAGATTCAGGCATTGACCTGAGCCCTTTCGTTGAAATCAAGCGCGCCGATTGGGCCGACCTCGGCAACAACACCGAATTGCCGCTCACCGAAGCCGAAATTGCCCAGATTCGCGGCCTCGGCGACTTTCTAGACCTCAAAGAAGTCACGGATGTTTACCTGCCGCTAAGCCGCCTGTTGAACCTCTACGTGGCCGAAACTCAGGACCTGCACCGCGTGACCAGCGGGTTCCTCGGCGAGCGCGCCAAGCGCGTGCCTTTCATCATTGGCGTCGCCGGTTCGGTGGCGGTTGGCAAGTCGACCGTGTCGCGTCTTTTGAAAGAGTTGCTCTCTCGTTGGGAGGGAACCCCTCGCGTCGAGCTGATCACCACGGATGGCTTCCTGTTTCCGAACGCCGAGCTCGAGCGTCGCGGCATCATGGAGCGCAAGGGTTTCCCCGAGTCTTATGACCGCCTCGCGTTGCTGAAGTTTGTAGCCGACGTGAAGTCAGGCGCCGCCGAAGTCTCGGCCCCGGTCTATTCGCACCTCAGTTACGACATCGTGCCTGGCGAACAGGCAGTGGTGCACGCCCCGGATGTGTTGATCGTCGAAGGTTTGAACGTTCTGCAGTCACCGGGGTCTGGCCAAGAGTTAGCGCTGAGTGATTTCTTCGACTTCAAGATTTACGTCGACGCCTCAACCGAGAACGTGACCCAGTGGTTCTTGAACCGCTTCCGCAAACTGCGCGACTCGGCCTTCACCAACCCGGCCTCATACTTTCACCGCTATGCCGAGATGGAAGAATCGAAGGCACTTGCTCGTGCCGAAGAAATCTGGGCAACCATCAACCTGCCAAACCTGACCGAAAACATCGAGCCAACCCGCTCGCGCGCCACCCTGGTCTTGAAAAAGGGTGCCAACCACGCCGTCGAATCGGTCTTGCTGCGTAAGTTGTAGAAATTTGGTCGCCAAGCCGTTATCAAAACGTTAGCGCGCCTCGAACTATTCACAGCGTTTTCCCAGTTGACTCAAAGTGAGCCATTCGTATGGGTGTCGCCAGGTGCAATAATCCTTGGCACCGACGATGCAAACGATGACTTTCTAGTACATCAATTGAAAGGCTACAAATGAATACACTTTCTGCAACGCTCACCAATGGGCAGTTCAACCTCGTCTACAACGTTCTATCGCTAGGTCTAGCATCGATGCTATTCACCTCGATTTTCTTGTTCGTAGGCCGCGACCGAGTTCTACCTCGTTACCGCATGGCAGTTATGGTTTCTGGCACAGTTACCGCAATCGCTACGTACCACTACTTCCGAATGTTCGACAACTTCAACCACGCATTCGCAGGTATGACCGCTAACAACCCGGATGCCTACAACGTTGGCTACCGCTACGTTGACTGGTTGCTAACCGTTCCATTGCTTCTAGTTGAGCTTGTTGCCGTGCTTGCACTTGCTCGCGCTGCACAGTCATCAATCCTCAACCGCCTAGTTCCTGCCGCTGCCGCGATGATCCTTCTCGGATACCCTGGCGACGCAAAGCTAGACATCATGGGAATCACCCCTGGAATCTGGGGTCTTCTATCGACCATCCCATTCCTATACATCTTGTACGTGCTCTTCATCGAGCTAGGCAAGAGCCTCAGCAAGCAGTCAGAGGCAGTAGTCAAGAAAGTAAAGCTTCTTCGCATCCTGCTAATCGCAACCTGGGGTGTCTACCCAATCACCTTCATCCTTGCAATGGGTTCAACCGGCTTCGCAGCCGACCAGTTCGTTGCTCGTGAAGTTGGTTACAGCATTGCCGACATCTTGGCTAAGTGTCTATTCGGTCTGATCATCTTCTCGATCGCCCGAATCAAGTCGGCCGAAGAGTCAGCTGAATTCGCAAAGTCAGAATTCAAGGACTAATCACCAAATAGAACTCCAATAGAAAACGGGGTCACCGAAAGGTGGCCCCGTTTTTCTGCTTAAGTGGCGCTACTTTAGAGCTAGTCGGTGCTCAACGACACGGGCGATGCGCTCTGCCCAACTCTTGGCAGTGCCTTCGTCGGCAGCCTCAACCATTACGCGAACCAACTGCTCGGTGCCCGAGGCGCGAAGCAAAACGCGACCGGTGCCGTGCAGGTCTGCCTCGCACTCGCGAACCACTGCCTGCACCTCTTCGTCGCTGTCGGTGCGGGTCTTGTCGACACCAGGAACGTTGATCAAAATCTGTGGGTAAACCTGCATGACCGCAGCTAGCTCGGCTAGCGACTTGCCCTTGCGGTTCATCTCGGCGGCAATCTTCAAACCGGTGAGAATGCCGTCGCCGGTGGTTGCATACTGGCTGAAAATGACGTGACCAGACTGCTCGCCACCGAGGGTGTAACCCTTGGCGCGAATCTCTTCGAGAACGTAGCGGTCGCCCACCTTGGTCTCAATCATGTCGATGCCGTGCTCTTTCATCGCAATCTTCAAACCGAGGTTTGACATCACGGTGGCAACGAGGGTGTTGCGAGCCAGCTGGCCGCGCTCCTTCATAGACAAAGCAAGGATGGCCATGATCTGGTCACCATCGACAATCGCACCTGAGGCGTCAACTGCGAGGCATCGGTCGGCATCGCCGTCGTGGGCAACACCGAGGTCGGCACCGTGCTCGAGAACCGCAGCCTGAAGAGCACTGAGGTGGGTTGAACCGTAGCCGTCGTTGATGTTTAGGCCGTCTGGGTCGGCACCGATGACAATAACCTCTGCACCGGCATCCTTGAAGACCTCTGGCGAAACACCGGCAGCTGCACCATGAGCACAGTCGACAACAACCTTGAGGCCGTCGAGGCGGTTAGGTAGCGAACCGAGCAAGTGAATGATGTAGCGATCTTCGGCGTCGGCGAAGCGGGTGACGTGGCCCACGCCGGCACCAACCGGGGCAAGCTTCGGGCCATCCATGGCTGATTCGATTGCATCTTCGATGGCGTCGTCGAGCTTGTGGCCGCCGCGGGCAAAGAACTTGATGCCGTTGTCAGGAGCCGCGTTGTGCGAAGCCGAGATCATGACGCCGAAGTCGGCGTCGAGGTCGGCGGTTAGAAACGCGGTTGCCGGGGTCGGAAGAACTCCGGCGTCAAAAACGTCAACCCCCGAACTCGAGAGTCCCGCTGCAACTGCTGCTGCAATGAACTCCCCAGAGATTCGGGGGTCGCGGCCGATAACGGCTTTTGGTTTGATTCCTCGTGAACGAGCTTCTTCACCCATGCCCATGACAATCGCAGCGGCCTGAGCCAGCTTGATTGACATTTCAAGGGTGAGATCACGGTTGGCTAGACCTCTAACACCATCGGTGCCAAATAGACGAGCCATAGCCGTGAACTACGCGTTCTTGAGAGAAGCGGATTAACGCTTCGAGAACTGAGATGCCTTACGAGCCTTCTTAAGACCAGCCTTCTTGCGCTCGATAACACGAGGGTCGCGCTTTAGGAAGCCAGCCTTCTTAAGGGTTGGGCGGTTGTTGTCGCGGTCGATCTCGTTCAATGAACGAGCGATGCCTAGACGAAGTGCGCCAGCCTGACCTGCTGAGCCACCACCTGAGATGCGAGCGATTACGTCGTAAGCACCCTTTAGGTCAAGAACGGTGAATGGGTCGGTGATTAGCTGCTGGTGCAACTTGTTTGGGAAGTAGTCCTCTAGTGAGCGACCGTTCACCTTGATAACACCGGTGCCAGGAACGATGCGTACGCGAGCAATAGCCTGCTTGCGACGACCTAGACCTGCGCCAGGAGTGGTTAGTGGGCCACGTGACTTAGCCGGTGCAGCCTTAGCTGCTGGAGTCTCGGTGCTGTAGCTGGTTGGTGCTACGTCTTCTGAAGCTACTGCTTCTGCGATGTCTTTAGCCATGCTGGGAGTCCTTACTGAGCTACCTGGTCGATGATGAAAGGCTTTGGCTGCTGTGCAGCGTGTGGGTGCTCTGCACCGCGGTAAACCTTAAGCTTTGAAAGCTGGTC
>JBEGKW010000032.1:0-14452 GCA_041183865.1 Actinomycetota bacterium
CGCTGTGGGCAGTCTGTCGGAATAGAAACAAAGTTGTCCAACAAAGACCATTTGGTGTTGCTATGTAGGCGGTTCAAGAGTGGGTGTGAACTCTCAAAGGACCCGCGCTGGTTATTGTCGCTGCTGATTGCGACACCGGTGACTTCCAAAACTTCGGCATCGCCCTCCACTTCGATGTCGGCAAATTGAAAACCGTGGAAGGTTAGTTCTGGCTCAAGAATCCGTTCGCCAGACTCGGCAAACAGGTAGGTGTCAGTCGCTCGTGCGCCACGAAGGGCAGCCGTGTGTAGATCGCCGTTCGGTTCGATCACTTCGGCGTGACGGACTGTGACCTTGGCGCCGGCTTTGGCTGAAACCCTCATGCGAAGCCAGCCGGAAATGTTCTGGCCAAGGTCCAGTCGAATTGCCTCATTGTGGCGGGAAAGTGTTGGGCTAAATTCCGCAATCGTGCGAACAGGAGCTGCCGCGCGAGGCTCTAGAACCGACTTGTCAAAAGGGTAGATCTCAGCGGAGGTCCAATCGCTGCCGTCAAAATCTGGCCGATGCCAGCTCGGTTGGTCGAAGTTGAGGTCGATTTCGCAACCGTCGTAGATTGAGCCCATTCGAACTGCTCCGGTGCCGGCCAGCCAGCTGTCATCAGTGGCGATTGTCTCAACCGTGCCGTCAAGGTAGGTCAGTTCGAGCTGCCCAAGAAACGCGCTCTGCTGGCCGTAGTTATCGACCAAGTTGAGGAACCCGAACTTACCTCGAAACCAGCCATCGCCGAGCATTACACCCAGGGCGTTTTTACCCTCGGTGAGATGGTTAGTTACGTCATAGGCGCTGGTCAGAATCCGTTTCTGGTAGGTCGTCCAACCGGGAGCGAGGTGTTCGTCTCCGACCCTATGTCCGTTCAGATAGAGGTTAAACACTCCGTGAGCCGTGGCATATAGTCGAGCTTTTGCGACACCCTGGGTGAGTTCAAATTTCTTATGCAGAAGTGTTGCGGGCCCCTGGGCTTCTGAATTCTTGCCGATAGCAACGCCGACGAAAGCGCTAGCACCGATTAATCCGGCCTCCAACTGAAGCGTGTTAGACCATTTCGACCAACCCGATGAAACCACGATGCGAACCCGGTAGAACCGGGTTTCTCTGCTGGACAATTCGCCGGCTGGTGCCGAGATGAACTGGCTTGGCGAGCCTTCGATCGTCGTAACGTCCAAGATCTCTGAGAAATCTGCAGAGCTTGAGGCCTGCAGTTCAGCTGCCGATTGAACTTCGTCGCGGTTCGCCCCAGTAACGCGCCAACTGAGCAGAGGGGTGCGCCCCGGAACTCCGAGCAGGGCGGTTTGGTACTCGCTGAACAGCTCGACTTCCAAAGCGCCTGATGAGCTCATCGGTTAACGGCCGGCGGCCATGTTGTATTCGCGTGCATCTTGAACCGAAACGGTGTGTTCAAACTCCGGTCGCAGAATGCCTCTAAAGAATGCGCGGTGTGCCTCAAGCATGTCCCAGCTAGGGTCGAGCAGCCACTGCACCTGAAGCCCGTCGGTTAGGGCAATCAGTGTTCTCGCTAGGTCTACAGATTCAAGTCCGTCTCGAAGCATGTCTTCGTTTCGCAGAATCTCGAAATACGAAGTGGTCAGTTTGGTGATGGATTTGTAACGTTCGACGAAGTAGTGGTGGGCTGGGTGGTCTTGAGAAGTCGCCTCAGCCGAGAGGATGCAAAAAAGCTCGACGATGCCAGCATTAGCCATGTTGTAGCTAATTAGTCCGAGCCAATGTTCGATGAATTCGGCTCCTGTCACGGTCGTGCTCATCGGCAAAAATGTTTTTTCCGATTCAGAATCGCGGTATTCGAGCACTGCAATCAGCAAGGCGCTCTTAGATTCGAAGTGGTGCAAAATTCCGGCCTCAGTCATGCCCACGTGTTCGGCAACCTGCTTTAGTGAGCCACCCCGAAACCCCGATTTGGCGAAAACATTGAAAGCGCTTACAAGGATTGATGCGCGTCGAGCCTCAGTTACCTGATAGTTTCCGCGTGGTCTAGCCATTTCACTTCCTTGGTTGCTTGAGGTTTTTTGTTGAGCGCTTACAGTCTGTGACTGGAGATTCAAAAGAATCTAATCTCACCTGCCACCTTACAAAACTATTTGATAACAGTTCTGCATCGTTTAAGAAAAAACTAAGTCATCACTAGGTTTTTGGCAATAAGTTTGCTCTAACCATGAATCATCGGGGTTTATGGCTCTAATACATCCAGGAGACTTTAATGAACAAGTTCAAGGCAATCGCCGCTGTAGCTCTGGCTGCAGCGCTTGCAATGGGCACAGTCACCGGCGCGTTCGATCGCAAAGCCAATTAGCTTCGCTGCTGACATGGCTGAGTACGGAAACCGCGCTTGGTACTACCAGGCTATTTACGACACCCTACTAATCAAGACCGAAGATGGCACCCTGAAGCCAAGCTTGGCAACCAAGTGGGCCTACAACTCGACCCAGACCGTCTTGACCCTAACCCTTCGCACCGACGTCAAGTTCAGCAACGGAACCGCTCTTAACGCAGCCGCAGTAGCTAAGAACCTGATCGCGAACCGCGACGGCAATGGCCCTACCGCAAACTACCTAGCTTCAGTTAAGACCGCTGTTGCAAAGGGCAACACCGTAGTTCTAACCTTGAAGGACGTAGACCCAGCGCTTACCGAGTACCTAGCTGACTCGGCTGGAACCATTGCGGCTCCTACCACCATCGGCCAGGCATCAGCTGCCACCGACCCAATCGGCTCTGGCCCATACTTGCTAGACAAGGCAAAGACCCGCGCTGGCTCAAAGTATGTTTTCAAGGCGAACCCGAACTACTGGAACAAGGCGAGCCGCAAGTATGACAACCTAGTCATCTCTGTTTACGAAGATGCAACTGCTATGAGCAACGCTCTACAGTCAGGTGCAGTTCAGGGTGGAAACATTTTCCCTTCATTCGTAACTCCTGTTCAGCACGCTGGTTTCCAGTTCGCAAAGGGCTACCTAGACGTAAAGGGAATCTACTTCTCGGCTCGCAAGGACCCAAAGAACTGTGTTTCAGACGTCAACGTACGTCGTGCAATCAACACCATCTTTGACCGCGCAGCGATGCTAAAGAGCCTGGACAACGGCTTCGGTAAGGTAACCACCCAGTATGTTGCAAGCTCAAGCAAGGGCTATGACGTAGCTCTAAACAAGAAGTACGCATACAGCGTTGACGATGCAAAGGCTCTGATGGCCAAGTCAGCATTCCCATCTGGCTGCACCATTTCGATGGCGACCTTCACCCCTGTCTTCGGCGAAGCAGGTTACAGCATCATTCGTTCTCAGCTTGGCAAAATCGGAATCACCGTGAAGGAAGTTGAAGAAGCCGGTGGAACCTTCATCGCGAACATCATGGCACCAAAGTACGACGCCTACTTGATGATCTTCGAGCGTGCTGGTAACCCATGGAAGTTGCTTAACTTCATGATCACCTCAAACGCGACTTTCAACAACGATGGCTACACCGAGCCGACCGTTACCAAGTTGATCGAGAGCTACAAGACCGCAACCGAATCAAAGCGTCCAGCGATCTTCAAGGCGATCAACACCGAATTGGTGAACAACGCTTGGTTCTCACCATGGTACGAAATCCAGGGAACCTTTGCTTACAAGGGCATCGTTGTGAAGGCACCTCAGGCTGGTAACGCGATTCCTTACCTATACAACATCAAGTAAAGAAACAAATAGCTTCACCGGAGGGCTGGGGCGATAAGCCTCAGCCCTCCAACACACAATTTTGAAACGGCATCAGCCAACTTCGATCGGAAACTAAAGTGCTTATATTCACGCTTAGGCGAATTGCAAACGGGCTTGTAATGCTCGTCGCCGTCAGCTTCGTTGCCTTCTTCCTGCTCCGCATCGGTGCAGGCAATGTGGCCCGCTTGATCCTTGGCTTGCAGGCAACTCCTGAGCAGATCGCAGAGCTGAATGAGCAGTTGGGCCTCAATCGCCCACTCATTGAGCAGTTTTCAACTTGGCTCGCCAATGCAGCCCGATTGGATTTCGGAGACTCATGGTCGATGCCTGAAACCGTAAACGAGGTTCTATTTCCTCGACTTGGAGTCACACTCACCATCGTGACCCTGACCACTATCGTCGCGGTCGCAATCATTCTCGGAACCCTTGCTGCGATTCACGGCGGCGCCATCGACCGCATTGTGCAGTTCATCGGCCTAATTGGTTTTTCTGTTCCGGGCTTCCTGGTCGCATTCTTCTTGGTTACCCTGTTCGCGATTCAGAGCAAAATCTTTAACGCAGTTGGCTACGTCGACTTTGCTGAAAGCCCTACTGAGTGGGCAAAGTCGATCACCTTGCCGGTTGCCGCTCTTTCACTGAGCGCAATTGCCTCGGTTGCTCAGCAGGTTCGTGGTTCAGTTACCGACGCGATCAACATGGATTACGTGCGCACTCTCCGTGCCCGCGGTCTTAGCTTCAACAGGGTCGTTTACAAGCACGTGCTTCGCAATGCGGGTGGACCGGCTCTATCAATCCTTGGAGTCCAGTTTGTTGGCATGCTTGGTGGCGCCATTTTGATTGAGCAGATCTTCGCTATTCCTGGCCTCGGCCCATATGCGGTTGGCGCTACGTCGATGAGCGACATCCCTGCGGTTATGGGCCTAGTCGTCGTAACTGCGCTCGTAGTCATTGTCGTCAACCTCGTCATCGACCTTCTATCAGCAGCTCTAAACCCAAAGGTGCGTCTTTCATGAGCAACAAAGAACAAAAAAAGGATGGCCTAACCCTCAAGGTTCTAAAGAACCCGAGTGGATGGCTCTCGGTTGCCGTAATTCTGCTAGTAATCGTTTACGGTCTGGTGGCACCTCTGTTCAGCCAGTGGGACCCAAATGAACCTGACGTTTACTCAACCCTCGCTGGCCCGAGCGCAGAGCACTTCTTCGGTACGGATAGTGCTGGCCGTGACGTGTTCACCCGTCTGGCTATCTCGAGCCAGTTCAGCCTTGCAACAGCCTCTCTGGCCGTAGTCATCTCTCTAACCATCGGTGTTACCGGCGGCTTGATTGCTGGCTACTTCGGCGGTTGGTTTGACGCGGTCGCATCTTGGATGACTTCGGTTACCATGGCGCTACCTGGGCTAGTTGTGTTGCTGGCTTCGATGGCGGTCATTGGCCCAACAATGTGGGGCGCAATGGCTATTTTCGGCGTGCTCCTTTCGCCGGCTTATTTCCGACTTGTCTACACAACAGTTCGAGGCGTGCGCAACGAACTTTACGTAGATGCAGCCCGAGTCTCGGGTCTGAGCGACCTTCGCATCATTGGTCGCCACATCCTGGGTGTTGTACGCGCTCCAATCATCATTCAGACCGCGATCATCGCTTCGATTGCGATCGCAATTCAGTCTGGTATCGAATTCCTCGGCCTAGGCGACAAGGACACTCCAAGTTGGGGTGCAATGTTGAACGACGCCTTCCGTCAGATTTACGAAACTCCGGTTCTTCTGATCTGGCCAAGCGTCGTCATCGCCGGAATCACCGTGGCTCTGGTTATCTTCGCAAACACCGTGCGTGACGAGTTGGAGCGCACTGGTTCGAGAACTAAGAAGGTCAAGGGGTCAGGAAAGACTGCCGCTCAGCTCGCCGATGATGCTGCCGAGGTGGCAACCATCATCCACGATGCTCCTGAGCGAGTTTCCGACCAGCTTCTATCGATCTCCAACCTTGCCGTTGGTTACCCAAATGGTTTGGGCGGCATCAAGCAGGTTGTTCACAATGTTTCTTTGACCGTAAACCGCGGTGAAGTAGTAGGTCTAATCGGTGAATCTGGTTCGGGCAAGACCCAGACCGCATTCTCGGTTCTCGGCCTTCTGCCTAAGGGCGGCCGCGTCGTAGCGGGTTCGATTGTTTTCGACGGTCAAGAGCTGGTGGGCTCTTCGACTAAGTCGATGGACAAAATTCGTGGCGGTCGCATCAGCTACATCCCACAGGAGCCGATGACCAACCTCGACCCATCGTTCACAATTGGCAGCCAGCTGATTGAGCCTATGGTTCAGGTTCTAGGTCTGAAGCGTAGCGAGGCGAGAGAGAAGGCAATCGCACTTCTCACACGCGTCGGTATCCCGAACCCAAAGCTGACCATGAAGAAGTATCCACACGAGATTTCGGGCGGCCAGGCGCAGCGCGTTCTAATCGCTGGTGCAGTTTCATGTGACCCAGATTTGATCATCGCAGACGAGCCAACTACTGCCTTGGACGTAACTGTTCAGGCCGAGGTGCTCGATGTTCTGCGCGATCTCCAGAAGGAAACCAACACGGCTCTCCTTCTCGTGACCCACAACTTTGGTGTTGTTGCAGACCTCTGTGACTACATCAACGTGATGCAGAGCGGACGAATTTTGGAAGCTGGACCAGTGCTTGATATCTTCCAGAACGCCAAACACCCTTACACCCAGTCGCTTCTGGACTCCATCCTTGAGGGTGGCCCAGCACGTGGCGCATATGTCGCACCGAAAGGCAACTAACCATGTCGTTGCTAAATGTTGAAAATGTCGAAGTTACCTACAAGGGCAAGGGTCTCAAAAAAGACTTTAAAGCTCTAAAAGGCGTCTCGATTGACATCCGCCCAGGCGAATGCGTTGGCCTCGTAGGTGAATCGGGTTCGGGTAAAACCACACTGGGTCGAGCCGTTCTCGGTCTTGCTCCGGTGACCGCGGGTTCAATCACACTTGAAGGCCGTGAGATTGCCCATGCGTCACGTGCTGAACGTGGCGAATTGGCACGAGACATTCAGGTGGTGTTCCAAGACCCTTACTCATCTTTGAACCCGTCAATGTCGATCGAGCAAATCTTGACCGAGCCGATGTTGGTTCGAGACTGGGCCAAGGATGATGCCAAGAAGCGCGTGCGCGAACTTCTAGACTCGGTTGGCTTGCCATCCGACGCAGCCAGCCGCCGCCCTCGCGAGTTTTCGGGCGGACAGCGTCAGCGAATCGCCATCGCGCGCGCACTTGCACTCGACCCAAAGCTAATCGTCTGCGATGAACCAGTTTCTGCACTCGACTTGACCACTCAGGCTAAGGTTCTAGACCTCTTCCTTGAGATTCAAGAGCGCACCGGAGTCGCATACCTTTTCATCTCCCACGACCTTGCGGTTGTGCGCCACCTGAGCCACCGAGTAGCAGTTATGTATCAGGGTGAAATTGTCGAGTGGGGTCAGGGGGAGCAAGTCACCCAAGACCCTCAGCACGCCTACACAAAGCGTTTGATGATGGCTGCACCAGTTCCAAACCCGATTGAGCAGACAGCTCGTCGCGAAGAGCGTCGCCGCATGTTGGCCGCCGGTCTTATCTAATTCGTTTACAAGACCGAGCACAAAAAGAAAGCAGCAAAGTAGATGTCTAACCTAGCCTCGCGCGTTGACGAGCTAACCGCAGCACTGACCCTCGAAGAAAAGGTCTCGTTGCTGACCGGTCGCGACTTTTGGAACACGGTTCCACTCGAGTCGATTGGCTTGCGCAACCTATTGCTATCTGACGGTCCTTCAGGCGTGCGTGGTGAATTCTGGGACGAGCGTGACAACTCGCTGAACCTTCCGAGCGCAACTGCCCTTGGTTCATCCTGGAGCAACGAGTTGGCGGCAGAGTATGGCCGCACCTTGGCCCGTGAGGCGGCTCGAAAGGGCGTCGACGTAGTGCTCGGCCCAACCATCAACCTACATCGCAGCCCCCTTGGTGGCCGCCACTTCGAGTGCCTAAGCGAAGACCCGATGTTGACCGGTTCGCTCGCGGTTAGCTACACCAAGGCGATGCAGTCGCTTGGTAAGGGCGCTTGCCCGAAGCACTACGTGGCAAACGATTTCGAGACCGAGCGTTACACGGTTGACGTGGTCGTCGATGAGCGCACCCTGCGCGAACTCTACCTTCGCCCATTCGAAGATGCAGTCGTTGAGGGCGGCGCATGGACAATCATGAGCTCTTACAACCAGATCAATGGCACCACCGCAACCGAGAACGACCTTCTCGAAAACCCACTGCGCACTGACTGGGGTTTTGATGGTGTTGTCATCAGCGACTGGACCGCAGTGCGATCTCTAGAAAGCGCTAAAGCAGAGCAAGATTTGGTGATGCCTGGCCCAATCGGACCATGGGGCGATGCGCTCGTTGCAGCTGTTCGAAGCGGCGAAATCGACGAGGCGGTCATTGACCGCAAGATCAAGCGCATGATTCTTCTTGCCGTTCGTGTAGGCGCAATCGGTGGCGACGGTGTCACTCCAGCCCAGCCTCTTCGCCACAACAACATCGCGGTAGAAGGTCGATCATTCGCTCGTCGCGCAGCATCCGAGGGCGCTGTCCTGCTCGAGAATGACGGAATTCTTCCAATTGCCGACCTATCTCGCAAGACAAAGGTTGCTCTCATCGGGCACAATGCCAAGGCAGCGCGCACTCAGGGCGGCGGGTCGGCAACGACCATGCCTGAGATCGTAGTCACCCCTCTCGATGCTCTCAAGGAGCTTCTTGGCGATAAGTTGACCTATTCGGTCGGCGCGGTCGTTCAGCGCGGCATCGGCGAAGTCAATAAAGCGCAGCTAAAGAACCCGGTCACGGGTGGCGCTGGTGTTCAGGTTGAGTTCCTCGACGCTGCGGGCAATGTCATCTTCACCGAAGAACGTTTGGCCAGCACTTTGACTTGGTTGGGTAGCCAGGCTCCGGTCGAGTCGGCAGCGGCTATTCGTGTTCGAAGTGTCTACACGCCAGTTGTCTCAGAGACGGCTCTTTTCGGTTATGCATCCGTGCAGCCAGTGAAGGTCTCTCTCGGCGGCGAGCTCGCAATCGAGGCGAAGCTGATCCCTGAAAGCCAGGATGTATTTACTGCGCTTATGGACCCTCCATTTACTTCGATTCCGATTGAATTCGTGGCAGGTCAGTCAGTTGAGATCGACATCCACGTCGACCTTGCCGACCGCGAAGGTCTGGCCCTTTCGGCGCAGAACTTTGTTTTCGGTTTCGAAACCGACCGTTCAAACGAGCAGCGTCTCATCGATGAAGCAGTCGCAGAGGCAAAGTCGGCCGAACTGGCAATCGTTGTCGTCGGAACCAATGCTCAGGTTGAGTCTGAAGGTTTCGACCGCAAAGACATCAAGTTGCCTGGTCGCCAGGATGAGTTGGTCGCGGCAGTCGTAGCAGCCAACCCAAACACGATCGTGGTCGTCAACTCTGGTTCACCGGTCTTGATGCCTTGGCGCAAGGATGTCAAGGCTGTTTTGGTTAGCTACTTCGGTGGCGAGCAGATGGGTAATGCGCTGGTAGACATGCTTACCGGAGCAACCGAGCCAGGCGGTCGCCTGCCGACCACTTGGCCAGCAGATGAGGCTTCGATTCCGGTCATCAACTGCACCCCTGATGCAAACGGACAAGTTGTCTATGAAGAAGGCATTCACATTGGCTACCGTGCTTGGCTAAAGGCCGGCGCTGTTGCAGCCTATGACTTCGGTTACGGTCTTGGTTTTACAACCTGGCAGATTGTTTCGGTTTCGGGTGGCACCAGTATCTCAGCAACCGGCAGCGTTGACCTCCAGGTTGAAGTTAAGAACACCGGAAGTCGCACCGGAAAGCATGTAGTTCAGGTTTATGCAGAGCGCAAGGATTCGGCAATCGATCGTCCGGTTCGTTGGTTGGTTGGCTTTGCCGAGGTTCACGCTGGCGCCGGCGAGACTAAGACTGCGTCAATTTCTATTCGTGGCCGCGAGTTCGCCGACTGGAACGGTGGCTGGAACTTTGAGTCAGGTGACTTCACACTGCTAGTTGGTTCTAACGTGAATGACCTCCCGGTCAGCCATGTAGTTCGAATGTCCTAATAGTGAGACTCCCAAACCCGCTTATTCCTGGATTCAATCCAGACCCTTCAATCGTCAAGGTTGGCGAGGATTACTACCTCTCAACCTCGACTTTTGAATATCTGCCAGGTTTACCGATTTACCACTCTCGCGACCTCATCAACTGGTCGTTAATCGGTCATGTGATTACTCGAGAGGGTCAGTTGCAGATGGTTGGGGTGCCAACTGGTGGAGGCGCTTGGGCGCCGACCATCCGCTACCACGAAGGGCTCTTCTACGTCGTCGTAACCGACGCCATGGGTCGCGGCACCCTCATCTTCACGTCGGAAAAACCAGAGGGACCATGGTCTGATGGCATTGTCACAGACATCGACGGCATAGACCCAGATTTGGCTTGGGCGGCTGATGGCACCTGCTACATGACTTTTTCGGGCTTGATCTTGCATGGTGAAGAAATGGGTAAGCACCTCGGAATCCAGCAGGTTCGAATTGATCTGGCCACAGGAAAGAAACTCGAGGAGCCTCGCAATATGTGGAAGGGCACGGGTTTGATGTTTCCCGAAGCCCCACACCTCTATGAGATCGATGGCACCTGGTATCTAATGATTGCCGAGGGTGGAACCGAACGAGGCCACGGAATATCCATCGCGCGCTCAACTTCGCCGGAAGGTCCTTTCGAAGGCGCTCCGACTAACCCGATTTTGAGCGCAAGAAGCACCGCTCGCCCAGTTCAAAACACGGGCCACGGCGACCTAGTGCGCACTCCAGATGGCGGTTGGGCGGTGGTTTGCCTGGGTATGCGAACTCGAGGAATGACCAGAGCATTCTCGTCGCTTGGACGCGAAACCTTCGCGAGCAATGTGACTTGGGTGGATGGCTGGCCGAGTGTTGAGCCAATCGAATTGAATGAAGTCTTGCCGGTGCCGATTTTCACAGATGATTTCAGCGCAGATGAGCTTTCTGGTGACTGGCTCACGATTCGTCGCCTGGCATCCGAGATTGTTGTGAAGCAACCGGGCAGCGTCTTGTTGAACGGCGAGGGTCGCCAGCTCGACCATGAAGCGCCAACCTTTATCGGTCGTCGGCAGCGACGCCTTGAAGGAGTCGTGCGAGCTACGGTCAGCGTTTCGGGTGTTGGTGGCTTGACGATGCGCTATGACGAGGCGGCACACTATGACATCGAAATCTCAGGTGGCCAGGTCATCGCTCGTGCTGTGCTGTCTTACGCGACTCAGGAGGTCGTTGTCGACGCTCCACACGGCGAGTCATTGACGCTGCTGATGAAGCTCGATCGACCTTCTGGCTCGGACTTCCCATCAATGCAGACCTCGGATATTGTTCGCCTTGGTTACTTGGCCGCGGATGGCACTGAAGTAATAGTTGCCTCGTTTGATGGGCGCTACCTGTCAGCAGAAGTCACTTGCTCGTTCACGGGACGAGTCATTGGTGTCTACAGCGTTGAAGGCTCGCTTGAGTTATCGCGCTTTGAAGAGGTCGCTAGCTAATGTCGCAAGAGCCCTGGTCACTCGACTTGATTCGACCTCGAATTCGAGTCATCACTGACAACGATTATTCGGGTGACCCAGATGGTTTGGTTCAGTTGGCGCACCAGTTGCTGAGCCCCAGCACCGAAACCGTAGCCATCATCGGGACGCATCTGAGAGCAGGTGACCCGTGGGATACCTCAGAAGACAGCGCTCAGGCAGCTGTGGTTGCTGCGAGTCGAGTCGTCGAGCTTTGTGGTCTGGCGGGTAACGTGCCGGTACTTAAGGGTGCTGTGCCGCCATTGGCTAGCCGTCATGAGCCACAGCATTCCGATGGGGTTCAGGCGATCATTCGCGAAGCAATGCGTGACGATACCGATGCACCACTTTTCGTAGTTTGCGGAGCCAGCCTCACCGAGATCGCCAGCGCCTGGCTAATTGAACCCAGAATCGCCGAGCGGTTGACGTTGGTCTGGATAGGCGGCCATGAACACGAAGGCTTGGCTGAAGCGCCGATCGGCGGTACCGAGATGGAATACAACCTGAACATCGATCCGATTGCGGGCCAGGTTGTGTTCAATGACTCAGACCTAAAGGTCTGGCAATTTGCGCGAGACTCATATCGCCAAGTTCTGGCTAGCCGAGCAGAGCTATTCACGCGACTTCGCTCGAAGGGGCCTTTGGGGCGTCACCTTTACGACGCCTTAGGTGAGGTGGCTAACCGGGTTTCGAAATTCGGGTTGGATCTTGGCGAGGTGTACATCCTTGGTGACAGCCCATTGGTGTTGGCCACTGCGCTTCAGTCGAGTTTTGAACCTGATCTGTCTTCGAGTGAATGGGTTACCAAACCGTGCCCGAACATCCTTGATAGCGGCCTTTATGAAGAAAACCCGCAGGCCCGTCCTTTGCGAGTGTTCACTCGAGTCGACAACCGCCTGCTACTTGAAGACCTCTACGCCAAAGTCGAAATGTTGGCTCAATCGAAGTAGTTTGGCGCTAGACGACCTTGAGTTGCCCGTCACCGAGCAGCACCGGCTTACCGAGTAGTTCCATGGCTTCGGAGTCGCTGAAGAGGCGAGAGCGAATGATGAAGCGCATGCCCTCAGGGGTTTCTAGCGAAAAGCCGCCGCCGCGACCCGGCACCACGTCGATCGTGATGTGGGTGTGCTGCCAGTATTCAAACTGCTCGAGTGAAATCCAAACCTTGATCGGTTCAGCCAAGCCATCGATGAATAGTTCACCTAGCAAAACATCGGCCGCGCCAACGCGAAATTCCCCGGCCGGATAGCACATCGGGGCCGAGCCATCGCAGCAACCGCCCGATTGGTGAAACATGAGTGGACCGTGAATCGAGGTGAGCTTGCGCAGCAAATCATCCGCGGCCGGTGCGGTCTCAATGCGAACCGGAAGAGAGCCGTAAAGGGGAGCCGCCGCAGCGACTCCCCTCTCTGGAGTTTGGTTCATTTTAGAAGAAGCCCAACTTGCTCTCTGAGTAGCTGACCAAAAGGTTCTTGGTCTGCTGGTAGTGGTCAAGCATCATCTTGTGGGTCTCGCGACCGATGCCCGATGACTTGTAACCACCGAAAGCAGCGTGTGCTGGGTAGGCGTGGTAGCAGTTGGTCCAGACGCGACCAGCCTGAATCTCACGACCGGCACGGTACGCGGTGTTCATCTTGCGAGTCCAGACACCCGAGCCGAGGCCGTAAAGGGTGTCGTTGGCGATCTCCATGGCCTGGTCGAACCCGTCGAACTTAGCGACTGAGACAACTGGGCCGAAGATCTCCTCTTGGAAGATGCGCATGTTGTTGGTGCCTTCAAAGATCGTCGGCGCAACGTAGTAGCCACCCGATAGGTCGCCACCAAGGTCGACGCGGTGGCCACCCATGAGTAGCTTGGCGCCCTCTTGCTTGCCAATCTCGATGTAGCTCAAGATTTTCTCTAGCTGGTCGTTCGATGCCTGAGCACCAATCATGGTTGCGGTGTCTAGTGGGTTGCCTTGGATAATCTGCTTGGTGCGAACCATTACGTCAGCAAGGAACTTGTCGTAGATCGGTGCGTCGATAAGTGCACGTGAAGGACAGGTACATACTTCTCCCTGGTTTAGGGCGAACATGTTGAAGCCTTCGATTGCCTTGTCGTAGAACGCGTCGTTCTCTTCGGCGATGTCACGGAAGAAGATGTTTGGTGACTTTCCACCAAGCTCTAGGGTGACCGGGATGATGTTCTCTGATGCGTACTGCATGATGAGGCGACCGGTGGTGGTTTCACCGGTGAAGGCGATCTTTGCGATGCGGCGAGAAGAAGCCAGTGGCTTACCGGCCTCAACACCGAAGCCGTTGACGATGTTGATAACACCGGCAGGTAGCAGGTCGGCGATTAGCTCCATTACGTAAAGGATCGAAACCGGGGTCTGCTCGGCTGGCTTTAGAACTACACAGTTACCGGCGGCGATTGCTGGCGCAAGCTTCCAGACGGCCATCAGGATTGGGAAGTTCCAAGGGATGATCTGACCGACGACGCCCAGTGGCTCGTGGAAGTGGTAGGCAACGGTGTCGTGGTCTAGCTCGCCAAGTGATCCTTCCTGGGCGCGAAGTGCCCCGGCGAAGTAGCGGAAGTGGTCGATGGCTAGAGGAATATCTGCTGCGAGAGTCTCGCGAACTGGCTTGCCGTTCTCCCAGGTCTCAGCAACCGCGATCTTCTCGAGGTTCTGTTCCATGCGGTCGGCGATGCGGTTCATGATGTTTGCGCGCTCGGTGGCTGAGGTCTTGCCCCAGGTCTTGAAGGCTGCGTGAGCTGCGTCTAGGGCCTTGTCGATGTCTGCCGCGTTGCCTCGGGCAACCTCGGTGAAGACACGGCCGGTTACTGGCGATGGGTTTTCAAAATACTGGCCAGATGAAGGTGCCACATACTGGCCACCGATCCAGTGGTCATAGCGTGGCTTGTAATCCATAACGGCGCCGGCTTGACCTGGCTGTGCATAAACGGTCATTGCTATTTTCCTTTCGAAGCTGGCATCCTTGCCAACCACTTGGTTTTCTTGACGGCCACTTTGCCGCCTAACGATTGTGAGATTACGCCCGGGTTGATATCGGTTCGATAACGAAAACACGTGACTAGCCGTAAGCACACAAAATGGCT
>JBEGKW010000033.1:0-12553 GCA_041183865.1 Actinomycetota bacterium
ATCGTTCGACTTGCATGTGTTAAGCACGCCGCCAGCGTTCGTCCTGAGCCAGGATCAAACTCTCCGTAAAAGTTTTTTAGAGCCACAGCAAGCTGTGACCCAAATTTTTTACTTCCGCGCCGGAAAATGGCGCTTTAGCTTGATCTGACTAAATCAGATTGTCTGACAATCTGTTTAACCAATAAATTTTCTCTGCCTTCAAACCGAAGTTTGAAGCCAAGAGGTTCTTGGCATAAACATTGTGCACGCTGTTGAGTTCTCAAGGATCGGATGCTCCTGGGAGTTTGTCTTCCGACTGGCCTCCAGGGCAACTTCTCTAACTTACCACTTTTCATTCACTTGTCAAATCTGACACGCCAACTACTTTTAGTGGAAGGTTTTCAATCTTAGACACAGATGCAAATACCTGCAAGAGGTATTTTGACCTGGTTTAGGATTTTGCGCTCTTGAGCCGGTGATCTCTACGGATACTTCCAAGCTTTGGGCAACAGGTAAAACATTACGTTCTCGTAACGGGGATGTCAAATCCAAACACCAATTTCATGAATATTTCTTGCGAGGCCAGTATTTACAAGGCATTCAGGGCCATGGGAAGCTCCCCGATCTCGCAATTTCGCCGGTAATTTCGCTAATTTGCCAAATATTTCTTAAAAATTTTTTTCTCGGATGGCGCTGACCCTTGTAAATACAGGGAAGTAGCGGTCTTGGAACGCGAAAACGGGCCATCCCAGTTGCGTAGGAGGCCCGTTTTGCACGAGAAATGCCGGTGAAATGGCGATTACGCCTTGAACAAGCCAGCCAGTGTCTTCTTACCGCGGCGAAGCACAGCACATGAGTCGTGAAGTAGTGCATCCCAGGTTGCGGCTTCATCTTCGATCTTCTGGTTGTTCAAGTAGATGCCGCCTTCCTTGATGGCACGGCGACCGGCACTGATGCTGTCAACCAATCCGGTGTCGACTAGCAGCTGGGTAATAGCAGTGCCAACCGGCGCAGTTGCATTAGGCAGTTCCTTTAGCGCGGCGGTAAGGGTTGCGGCGTCTAGGTCAGTCAACTCCCCCTGCCCGAAAAGTGCTGCCGATGCAGCGATGGCAGCCTCGGCGGCCTCACGAGAGTGCACCAGAGAGGTTACCTCTAGAGCCAAACGCTTTTGAGCCGCACGTAGGTAAGGCGCATCTGCGGTCTGCTTTGCTAGCTCTTCGATCTCACTGCGAGTCAAGAAGGTGAATACCTTTAGGCGGTCGATGACGTCAGCGTCTTCGACATTTAGCCAGAACTGGTAAAAGGCGTATGGGCTGGTTAGCTCGGAGTCTAGCCAAACGGCATTGCCCTCGGACTTGCCAAACTTCTTACCATCGCTGTTAGTGATAAGTGGGGTGGCCAGCGCGTGAACGCTCTTACCCTCGGCCTTGCGAATCAGGTCGGTGCCAGAGGTCAGGTTGCCCCACTGGTCACTGCCGCCCATCTGCATGGTGCAGTTGTAGCGACGGAAGAGCTCAAGGAAGTCGTATCCCTGGAGAATCTGGTAGCTGAACTCGGTGTAGCTAATGCCGTGCTCAGAGTTGAGACGCGCAGAAACGGCATCCTTGGAGAGCATGGTGCCAACACGGAAGTACTTGCCAATGTCGCGCAGGAAGTCAATCGCGCTAAGCGGAGCTGTCCAGTCGAGGTTGTTTACCAACTCAGCGGCTGCTGCGCCTTCGAAGTCTAGAAAGCGTGAAGCCTGTGCCCCGAGACGCTCAACCCAGTCGGCTACGGTCTCCTTGGTGTTCAGGGTGCGTTCCGCGGTTGGGCGTGGGT
Organism: Actinomycetota bacterium; assembly: GCA_041183865.1. GTDB lineage: Bacteria > Actinomycetota > Actinomycetes > Actinomycetales > Microbacteriaceae > Rhodoluna. The sequence goes on from JBEGKW010000033.1 coordinate 1,798, forward strand.
CGCCAACCAGTCCGGTTGAACCACCAATCAGAGCCAACGGCTTGTGGCCGGCCAGCTGAAGGCGACGCATGATCAAGAGCTGAACCAGGTTTCCGAGGTGCAGGCTTGGCGCGGTTGGGTCAAAGCCGATGTAGTAGGTGACCTGAGTTTCGTTCAGGGCCTTGCGCAGCTCTTCTTCATCCGTGGTGATTGCGACTAGGCCTCGCCACTTGAGTTCATCCCAGAGTTCGGCGAACGACGAATCGTTCGACTGGGCCGCGAGAGTTTCAGGAGTAGCCACTGGACTAGCCTTCGTGCTTAGGTGCGATTTTGCGCAGCGCGGCGATTTGTTCGAGTACGCGAGGTAACGCGGTGCCACCGGCGCCGGCGCGAGCCTTGATCGAACCACCGACGGTCAGCACATCGCGAACATCCGGGGTTAGTTCTGGTGAAATGGCTGCCATTTCTGAATCAGGCACTTCGTGCAGCTCAAGACCGTGCTGCTCACAGTAAGAGACCATGCGGCCGGTGATGTCGTGAGCGTCGCGGAAGGCGACCTTCTTCTTGACCAACCACTCGGCCACGTCGGTAGCCAGCGAGAAACCGGCCGGAGCCAGCTGCTCTAGGCGATCGCGGTTGAATTCTAGGGTGGCAACCATTCCGTTGAAGGCCGGTAGCAAGACAGTCAAGGTGTCGACCATGTCAAAGACCGGCTCCTTGTCTTCTTGCAGGTCGCGGTTGTAGGCCAAAGGCAAACCCTTGAGCGTCGCGAGTAGACCGGTTAGGTCACCGATTAGTCGACCAGACTTTCCGCGAGCAAGTTCGGCGATGTCCGGGTTCTTCTTTTGCGGCATGATCGACGAACCGGTCGAGTATGAGTCGTGCAACTTGATGTAGTTGAACTCGGCACTCGCCCAGATGATGATTTCTTCTGAGAAGCGAGAGAGGTTGATGCCAATCAAGCTGGCGATGAATGCAAACTCGGCGACCACATCGCGGCTCGCGGTTGCGTCAATCGAGTTCTGGGTTGGGCCGGCCAATCCGAGTTCACGGGCAACGATGTTTGGGTCTAGGCCAAGAGTGTTTCCGGCGAGCGCACCGGCACCATATGGCGAAAGGCTCGCGCGGACGCGCCAGTCGTTGAGTCGATCTAGGTCGCGAGAAAGTGGCCATGCGTGCGCCAGCAGGTGGTGCGATAGCGCAACCGGCTGGGCGTGCTGGAAGTGAGTGCGACCTGGCATGGCAACACCGAGGTTTTCTTCGGCGCGAGTCACCAGGATCTCAATGAGCTCGGTCACCAGTTCACCGATCACGGTTGCCTGGTCGAGCAAGTAGGTGCGGATTAGGGTGGCAATCTGATCGTTACGGCTGCGGCCGGCACGAACCTTGCCACCTAGCTCAACGCCTGCGATTTCAATGAGACCTCGCTCGAGAGCCGAGTGCACGTCTTCATCAGTTGGCTTCGCAACGAAGCTGCCCTTGACCACACGGTCGTTCAGCTCAACCAGGCTGCGGTCTAGCTTCTCGTGCTCGGCCACGGTCAAGTAACCCGCCGACTGCAAGGTCTTGATGTGCGCGCGGGTACCGGCGATGTCATAAGAGGCCAGTCGCCAGTCGAAGTGCACTGAACGGCTTAGCGCGGCGAGCGCCTCGGATGGGCCGCCATCGAAACGACTACCCCAGAGGGCATTTGAACCTGATGCCTGGCTAGACATGGTGCTCCTTAAATAGATCCACCGAATAAACGGTTGCGGATTGAGTCAATCTTATTGCGGGTGGCCCGGACTAGGCCTGTTCGACCAACCAAGCCATGAGCGCCTTCTGGGCGTGTAGGCGGTTTTCGGCCTCATCCCAGATGACGGACTGAGGGCCATCGATCACTTCGGCACTCACCTCGTATCCGCGATAGGCAGGAAGGCAGTGCAAGAAGATCGCGTCGCCCTTGGCACGCTTCATGAGCTCGGCGTCGATGGTGTAACCGGCGAAGTCAGCAAGGCGCTGAGCCTTCTCAGCTTCCTGCCCCATTGAGATCCAGGTGTCGGTAACCACGATGTCGGCATCCGTGATGGCACCGATTGGCTCACCGTAAACCTCAACCGAACCACCGTGCTTTTCGGCAATCAATTCGGCGCGAGCAACGATGCCGTGATCTGGCTGGTATCCGGCTGGGCCGGCGACCGCTACGTTCATACCGGCCAACGCGCAACCGATCAGATAGCTGTTAGCCATGTTGTTTGCGGCGTCACCAATGTAAGCAATCTTCAGACCGGCAAGCTTTCCCTTGTGTTCAAGGATGGTGAGCAAATCGGCCAAAATCTGACATGGGTGGTAGTCGTCGCTGAGTGAGTTGATCACCGGAACACCCGCGTGCTCTGCCATCTCTTCGAGACCCGCGTGGGCGTAGGTGCGCCATACGATTTGAGCGACCTGGCGACCAAGAACTCGAGCGGTATCGGCAATCGACTCCTTGCCGCCCATCTGTGAGGTCTGGCTGTCAATGATTAGCGGTGATCCGCCGAGATCGGCAACACCCACGGCAAAAGAGACTCGGGTGCGAGTTGAGGTCTTGTCAAAGATCAGGGCAACGGTCTTCGGGCCTTCAAAAGGGCGAGCCGAATAAGGGGCCTGCTTCAGCTCGAGGGCACGTCGAAGAATCTCGGCCTGTTCAGCAGCCGTGATGTCATCGTCTTTTAGAAAGTGGCGAACCATTTTGTGTCCAATCATTAATCAGGAAGAACCATTGTGCCAAAGCCACTAATGGTGAAAATCTCGAGGAGGATACTGTGTGGGGTTCGACCGTCGATTACGTGGGCGCGAGGCACACCACCTTGAACCGCCTTTAGACAGGCCTGCATCTTTGGAATCATTCCGGATTCAAGTTTTGGCAGCAGCTCTTCTAGCTCAGACTCGGTGATCTCAGAAACCAGCGAATCACGGTTTGGCCAATCGCTATAGAGACCTGGTACGTCGGTAAGAACCATCAACTTCTCTGCTCCGAGTGCGACGGCAAGTGCCGCGGCGGCAAGGTCTGCGTTGACGTTTAGCAGCTCCCCCGACGTGCTCGGCGCAACGGTAGAAACAACTGGGATGCGACCGGCATCCAAGGCCTCGAAAACGATTCGCGGGTTGACCAGGTTCACCTCGCCGACCAGACCGATGTCGATTGGCCCTTCGGCTGATTCGAGTGCAGTCTTCTCGGCGCGGAACAGGTTGCCATCCTCGCCAGACATGACCACAGGCTCTGCCCCGGCGACCTTGATCATGTCGGCGAGCTGCGCACTGATTTGGTCGCGCAAGACGTCGCGCACGATTCCGATGGTTTCGTCGGTGGTGACGCGGAAGCCGCCACGGAATTCACTCTCGATGCCCAGCTCGGCCAAGCGTGCTGAAATCTGCGGCCCACCACCGTGAACTACAACCGGCTTGATTCCGACCCAGCGCAAGTAGGCCATGTCTTCGGCAAAGGCGCGCTGCAACTCTTCGTCGACCATCGCGTTGCCACCGAACTTAACTACGACCACCTTGCCGTGAAAAGCCTGTAGCCAAGGCAGCGATTCGATTAGGGTCTCGGCCTTGATGCGGGCGAGCCCAGTTTCGTGCTGTTCTGAAGGAATCATTAGCTTGAGTATGCGCTGTTCTCTGTCACGTATTCGTGAGTCAGGTCATTGGTATAGATGGTGGCCGATGCCTCGCCGGCGTTTAGAGAGATTCGAATCTGTACAGCACGCGGGGTTAGGTCGACCAGGTCGCGTGACTGGTCTGGCTGACCCTTGCGAGATACGCTCACACCATTGATCTCGACGTCGATGTCATAAGGGTCGAAAGCGGCTTTGGTCACACCCACCGCGGCAAGGATGCGACCCCAGTTTGGGTCGTTGCCATAAATGGCTGCCTTGAAAAGGTTGTTTCGGGCGACCGACCGGCCTACCTCGACTGCATCATTCTCAGAAGCGGCCTTGACTACCTCAATCGCAATGTCGTGACTTGAGCCCTCAGCGTCGCTGAGCAACTGCTGAGCAAGATCGTGGCACACTCCTGTGACCGCGGCCTGGAACTCATCCTGGTCTGGGGTAACGCCAGAGGCACCCGAAGCCATGAGAGTCACCTGATCGTTGGTAGACATGCAACCATCCGAGTCGAGGCGGTCAAAGGTGACGCGGGTAGCCGCGCGCAAAGTCTTGTCTAGGGTCGCGCTGTCGACCACCGCATCGGTGGTGACTACCACCAGCATCGTGGCGAGGCCCGGAGCCAGCATGCCGGCACCCTTGGCCATACCGCCGACAGACCAGCCGTTTGGGCTGACCTGGTGGGCGGTCTTCGAAACTGAGTCGGTGGTCATGATTGCCTCTGCCGCCGACTGGCCGGCACCTGCCGATAATTCAGCAACCGCAGCGCTGACGCCGCTGGTGAGCTTTGCCAAGTCAAGCTGCTCACCGATTAAACCGGTTGAACAAACCAATACATCGCCGGCAGAAATCCCAAGTTCATCGGCAACCTTTTCGGCAGTCGAGTGAGTGGTCTGGAAACCCTGCGGGCCGGTGTAGCAGTTGGCGCCACCAGAATTCAAAACGATGGCCGAAACCTCGCCGTCGGCAATGACCTGCTTGCTCCAAATAATTGGGTTTGCTTGGCAACGGTTGGTGGTGAACACCACTGCCGCCGACTTCAACGGACCCTGGTTTACGACAAGTGCGAGGTCTTTATTGCCCGAGGCCTTCAGCCCGGCCTTGACGCCTGCTGCGATAAAACCCTTTGCTACGGTTACGGTCATTTCTTTGCACCATTCTTGGCCAAGCTGATTGCTGTGAGGCCGGTATTTTCTGCAAGCCCAAGGGCGATGTTCATCGATTGGATGGCTGCGCCACCGGTGCCCTTGACCAGGTTGTCGATTGCACAAACAGCAACCAGGCGGTTGGCGTGCTCGTCGATCGCCAAACCGATTAGCGCGTTGTTTTCACCGATGGTGTCGGCAGTAGAAGGGAATTCGCCCTTCGGATAAACCTTGATGAACTGCTCTGATGAGTAGGCCTTGTCCCAGGCTTCGTGGGCAAGTTCGAGGGTCACGCCTGGCTTTAGTTTCGCGGTGTTAACGGCAAGGATGCCGCGCTCCATCGAAACCAGGATGGGAGTGAATGAAATCTGGATGCGCTCACCGGCAGACTTTGACAGGTTCTGCTCAATCTCTGGTGTGTGGCGGTGAATGCCACCAATCTGGTAGGCATTCGCCGATCCGGTTGGTTCGATCTCAAAGAGCTTCTCTGTAGCTCCGCGACCGGCACCCGAGGTTCCGGCTGACAGGATGCTGACTATGTCTTCAGGCTCGATTAGCCCGGCGGCTAGCCCTGGAGCCAAAGCGAGAGTGATGGCGGTCACGTTGCAACCTGGCACGGCAATGCGCTTCGTGCCCTTCAGCAGTTCGCGTTGCTTGTTCGGACCACCGATGAGGAGTTCCGGCATGCCGTAGGTCCAGGTGCCGGCGTGCTCTCCCCCGTAGAACTTCTTCCAGTCAGATTCGCTTTCGAGACGGAAGTCGGCACCGCAGTCGATGACTAGGGTGTCGGCGTCTAACCACGCAGCAACCTCTGCAGATTTTGAGTGCGGCAGCGCCAAGAACACGATGTCGTGCCCTGTCAGTTCTTCGGCCGAGTTCTCAGAGAACACAAGATCTGCGAACGCCGGCACATGCGGGTGAAGGGTTGAAACCTTCTGCCCCACCATGCTGCTTGCCGTTACGGTCTTGAGCTCGAGTTCTGGATGTTCGGCAACAAGGCGCAAGAGTTCTCCGCCAACGTTGCCGCTGGCGCCGGCGATGGCCACTGAAAATGCCATGCTGCTCCCCAATCCGTGCATTCGCCCGCTATGCGCGGAGCGTTGCACCATACTTTTGATTCGCCAAAGCCACGGCCTTGTCGCGTGATTCCGAAGCCTCGACCTGAGTCAAGGTTCGGTCGGCGGCACGGAAACGCAAGGCAAAAGTCAGAGACTTGTGACCGGCAGCAACATTGTCGCCGCGGTAATCGTCAACCAAAGTGACCTGCTCGAGAAGCTCACCGGCACCCTCGAGAATCACTGCGCGGATGTCACCGGCAGGAATCTCATTGGCCACAACCAAAGAAAGGTCCTGGGTTGCCGCCGGGTAAGTGCCAATGAAGCCGGCCTGGATGACCTCAGGTGCGGCGGCGTAAAGCGCCTCTAGATCGATCTCTAGAGCGGCTACGCGACGCGGAAGGTCGTTGGCGGCAGTCAGGTTAGGGTCGAGTTCGCCGGCGAAACCAATCGACACCAAGTCAGCACCGACCAATAGTTCGGCGGTGCGGCCAGGGTGGAAACCCTTCGGGCTAGCTTGGCGAACGGTCAGGTCAAGACCAACCGCGTGTGCGACGATGCGAGCCGCCTGGATTGCATCCTGGTAGCTGATTGCCTGCGACTGAATGCCAACGCCTTGGTTCACTCGATCACCGGTGAACAGAGCAGCCAGACGGCTCGGCTGTGCCGGAATCGTTGCGTTTAGGGTAGCCAGCTCTTCTGCAGATGGCAGTTGGTTGCCGATTGGCAACTTGCCGGTTGCAGTGATTGCCTTAGCTGGCAAGAACACAGAACCCTCTTCGAAGATCGCGAGGTCGGTTAGACCGCGAGAGAAGTTGCGACGGGCAGCCTCGATCAGACCAGGCAGAATCGTGGTGCGCATTTCGCCGAACTCGGCCTGAAGCGCGTTTGCCAACTTCACCGATGGTTGACCCTCGCTGAACAAAGAGTTCTGAGCCTCGCTAATGAACGGGTAAGTCAAGACTTCGACGTGACCAGAACCAGCCAGTGCTCCAAGGATGGTGCGACGACGCTTCTGCTTGGTGGTTAGGCCGCGCCCCGGAGGAGCAACCGGCAGGCGCGAAGGGATGCGGTCATAGCCGGTGATGCGAGCGATCTCTTCGACCAAATCGGTCTTGTGAGTTAGGTCTGGACGCCAGCTCGGAGGGATTACCTCGTAGCCACCGTCGACTGAAGCGACAACGCAACCTACCTCGCGAAGCACCTTGTCGATCTCTTCGGCGGTGTATGCGACACCCACTAGCTCGCTTGCGAACTCGGCTGGCAACCAGATTGGCTGCACAGGGTGAAGGTCTTTGAACTCGGCACCTAGAGAGTCAGCAGCGCCACCGGCGTGCACCTCAAGCAACTGCACAACGCGAGCTGCGGCGTTGTCAGGCATCATTGGGTCGACGCCGCGCTCGTACCGCTTTGAAGCCTCCGAAGGCAAACGGTGACGACGTGCCGAACGTGCGATTGAGATCGGCTCGAAGTGAGCGGCTTCGACGAGAACGTTCTTGGTAGTCGAGGTAACCTCGGTTGCCTCTCCACCCATAACACCGGCAAGGCCGATGGGCCCAGACTCATCCGTGATCAAAAGGTCTTCAAGGTCGAGCTTGCGCTCTTGACCGTCTAGGGTCTTGAGCGTTTCGCCGGCCTTCGCACGACGAACGGTTAGACCGCCCGTGATCTTGTCTAGGTCGTAGGCGTGAGTCGGCTGACCCAGCTCAAGCATCACGTAGTTGGTGATGTCGACAACCAAGGAGACCGAGCGCATACCGGCAAGCTTTAGACGAGAAACCATCCAGGCTGGGGTCGGGCGCGAAACGTCGACTCCCTTGACGACGCGAAGCACGAAACGATCGGTGCCACGGCGGCCGCGAATCGGAGCTTCGTCGTTGATCGTCAAACCGAAACCGTGACCGGCCTCGATGTGTGCGTTGCTCTTTGGGTCGCGGAAGTCGGCGCCGGTTGCATGCGAATACTCGCGGGCGATACCGCGCATCGAGAAGCAGTAACCACGGTCTGGAGTTACGTTGACCTCTGCGGCCTCGTCATCCAAGTGCAAAAGCTCTAGAGCGTCGGTGCCCACCTTTGGGTCGAGACCAAGCTCGTGAAGGCGAATGATGCCGGCGTGGTCGTCGCTGAGGTTTAGTTCGCGGGCCGAAGCCATCATGCCGTCGCTGATGTGACCGTAGGTGCTGCGGGCAGCGATGTGGAAGTCACCCGGCAGAACTGCGCCTGGCAGACAAACCACGACCTTGTCGCCAACCTCAAAGTTGCTGGCACCACAGACGATGCCGCGAACATCAGCGCCACCATCGGCGGCCTGCTGACCTTCGGCAGCGACACGAACCTGGCACCAGCGAATGGTCTTGCCGTTGCTCTGTGGCTCTGGGATGAATTCAAGAACCTGACCGACTACGACCGGGCCGGCGACACCGAATCCGTGCGAACCTTCTTCTTCGAGACCGACCTTGACCAGTTCGGCCATAACGCTATCTGCGGTTACATCGCCCGGAAGGTCAACGTAGTCGGCTAGCCATGCACTGAAGCGAACATCTGATTCGACCATGTCGTGCATGTCACGAACGTCGTTGCGGAACATGAGGGTTCGTTCGATTCCCATACCGAAGGCGAAGCCCGAGTAAACCTCTGGATCGATTCCGGCGGCCTTCAAAACGTTTGGGTTGACCATTCCGCAGCCGCCCCACTCGACCCAGCGCGCGCCACCCTTGGCACCTGGGTGCCAGACGTCGAGCTCGGCCGATGGTTCGGTGAACGGGAAGAATGATGGGCGCAAACGAATCTTGGCGTCTGGGCCAAACATGATTCTTGCGAAGTGTTCAAGGGTGCCTCGCAGGTCAGCCATGGTCAAACCCTTGTCAACTGCCAAGCCCTCGACCTGGTGGAAAACCGGGGTGTGGGTGGCATCGAGTTCATCCGTGCGGAAAACGCGACCAGGGCACAAAACGTAGACCGGCAATTCGCGGTCTAGCATCGAACGGACCTGAACCGGTGAGGTGTGGGTGCGCAAAACCAGGTGCGACTCCACTGGGTCAACGAAGAATGTGTCTTGCATGGCGCGAGCCGGGTGGTCTTCATCAAAATTCAGTGCGTCGAAGTTGAACCACTCGTTTTCGAGCTCAGGCCCCTCGGCGATCTCCCAACCCATGCCAACGAAAACATCGGCAATCTGGTCTTGCAACAACGACAGTGGGTGACGCGCACCAAGCTTTGAAGGTGATGCAGCAGCGGTAACGTCAACGGCCTCGGCGGCTAGCTTGGCGGCTTCTTCAACGGCAAAGAGTTCGGTTTCGCGCGCAGCAAATGCGGCATTGAGCTCGCCACGAGCCTTGCCAATCATGGCGCCTGAGGCAGCTTTGAATTCGTTAGGCAGGTTCTTGACCAGAGCGTTTAGTTTCGCGATCTCTGATTGCTCGCCAACGGCGGTGCCACGAGCGGCCTTGAGCGCAGCGAGATCGGCGGCTGATGCGATCGCTGAAAGAGCGTCGGCAACGGCCGCATCCACTGCGGTTTGTGTGATTGGATTTTCGGCAGACATAGGCTCTAAGTCTACCTTTTCAGAGGGCCTAAGCCTTGTTTTGAGCGAAGGCTGTCACATAAAGGCAAATGCTTGCCGCGGTAGCCAAATTCAACGATTCGGCTGCTCCGTAAAGCGGAACTGCAACCTCTTGGTCAACCAGGTCCAGGGTGCTCTGTTCGAAACCCCAGGCTTCGTTGCCAAACACCCAAGCGGTTGGCTTGGCCAGGACCTCATCACCCAAGGATGGAATCTCGGTTCCCCCGCCATTGGCGGCGAAAACCTGGAGCCCAGCCGACTTCAGTGCGGCAATGGCGTCTTCGATCGGAACGTCAATGGCGAATGGCACGTGAAAAACTGAGCCGGTGGTTGAACGAACCACCTTCGGGTTGTAAACGTCAACACTGTTAGAGCTAAAAATCACAGCATCGGCTCCGGCCGCATCGGCAGCGCGGAGCACGGTTCCGGCGTTGCCCGGGTCACGGATGTTGGCCAGCAGCGCCACCAAACGCGGCTTGGCCGCAATGATGTCTTCCAGGTCAGAGTGCAGTTGCTCGCAGACCGCCACGACGCCCTGAGGTGTGGTGGTGTCGGTCAGCGCCTTGAGCACCGGCTCAGAGACGAGTTGCACTTCAATGCGAGCAGATTCGGCACGCTCAAAGAGGTCTGGGTAGCGCTCAACTGCATCCTCGGTTGCGAACAACTCGACGATCAGCTTTGGGCGGTTTAGCGCTTCCTTTAGCCCTTGAGGTCCCTCAAGCAGAAAGAGCCCGGTCGATGACCGGGCGTCTTTCTTGGTGAGCTTGGCGACCCCGCGGACCTTATTGGCCTTGGGATCAATCAGCAAGGTCTTACTTGACCTTTGGTGCTGAGGTGTCTGCTGGTAGAGCTGCCTTGATGCCAGCAAGGTTTAGACCCTGGATTAGGCGGTTGTAGGTTAGGCCGTTAGCGCGTGATGCAGCGTTGATGCGCTGGATCCATAGACGACGGAAGTCACCCTTGCGAGCACGACGGTCGTTGTACGCGTAGACAAGTGAGTGCAGCATCTGCTGCTTTGCCATGCGGTATAGACGTGAACGCTGGCCGCGGTAACCCTTGGCGCGCTCTAGAACTGTACGGCGCTTCTTAGAACCGTTTACAGCGTTTTTTACTCTTGCCATTTGTTGATACTCCTAAGTTCAACTGGCGGTGCCGAAGCACCTCAGAAATTTGTAAGTTCGGGCTTACTTGCCGAGTAGGGTCTTGAGGGTCTTGTAGTCAGCCGGTGAAACAACCTGGTCTACGTTTAGACGACGCTTGCGACGGTTTGACATGTGCTCCTGGTTGTGGCGCATGTTGATCTGCTGCTTCATGATCTTGCCGCTACCGGTGAAGCGGAAACGCTTCTTAGCGCCAGAGTGGGTCTTCTGCTTTGGCATTGATTTCTCC
>JBEGKW010000034.1:0-10034 GCA_041183865.1 Actinomycetota bacterium
GAATACCTAGTGGGTACTTAGTTTATTTCGATTTGGGAACGAATTTGCCCGACTGGAGGTTGTTGAACCCATGAGCATTCCAAATGTAGAGCTAACCATGCTGAACGGCAAGAAGGCTAACTTCGCCGATTTCGCGGGCAAGACCATCCTGGTGGTCAATGTTGCGTCACGCTGTGGTCTAAGCCCGCAGTATGAACAGCTCGAAGAACTACAAAAAACTTACGGTTCGCGCGGGTTCACCGTGCTGGGCGTGCCTTCCGGGCAGTTCATGCAAGAGCTAAAGAACAGCGACGACATCGCCGAGTATTGCTCGACTACCTGGGGAGTGACTTTTCCGATGACCGAGAAGACTCCGGTCAACGGCCGCGGGAGGCACCCGCTCTACAAAGAACTGGTCAAGACCAAGGATGCCCGCGGCCTAGCCGGGCCGATCATGTGGAACTTCGAGAAGTTCCTGATTCTGCCAAACGGCGAAGTGCATCGCTTTCGCCCAACCACTAAGCCAGATGCGCCTGAAATCATCGAACTGATCGAAGCGAACCTCCGCTAGTCATCTCTGACTGATTGCCTTTGGCTTTAGGGTTTGAGTATGCAAAATTCAGGCCAGATTCACTTCAACGCTGTCGGCTCATTCGAACGCATCGAGCACGGCCTGATTGCCAAACTCGACGATGAATTAATCAAGGTTGAAGTCATCAAGGATGACCTGATGCGCATCGCGATAAGCCGCGGTGGCAAGTTCGACGAAAACCCTACCTATGCGTTGGCGATCGACCCGATTGCCGAGGCAACCAAGGCAGGTGGAACGTCGTTCAATCTCACCGAGTCGAATGACAAGATTCACGTGAGCACCGACGCGATGACCCTCGAGATTGTGCGCGAACCATTCTCACTAAATGCCTTTCGCTCCGACGGTTCGGCGATCTTTGAGACCGCGAGTGACCGCGATGGCAAGCCTCGTGCCTATTCGGTGCTGAACGACGCATTCGTGCTTCGTCGCAAGATCGGCAAACAGGACCCGATTTATGGCCTTGGCGAAAAGACCGGCTCCTTCAACCGCCGCGGGCGCGACTTCACCCTCTGGAACGTAGACGTGCTCAACCCAACCGCATCGGGCGAGTTCAGCTCGCTGCAGGCAGCCACCGACCCACGCGCCGACAACACCAGCACCGAGTTCGACCCTTATTACGTCTCGATTCCGTTCTTTTATCACCAGGATGCCAAGACCTCGGCCATCGGCGGCTCGTTCATCGACAACAGCTACCGCGGTTTATACGACTTCACCGGTGCCGACACCTACGAGATTTCATTCAACGGCGGCCAGTACACCGAGTATGTTTTTGCCGGGCCGAACATGGCCGACATCCTTGAGGATTACACCTGGCTGACCGGACGCACCAACCTGCCGCCGCTTTGGGCGATCGGCTATCACCAGTGCCGCTGGAAAGACTATGTGCAGCAAGACATCGAGGCGTTGGCGGCCAAGTTCCGCGAGCGTTCGATTCCGGTCGACACCCTTTGGCTCGACATCGATTACATGGATGAATACCGAGTCTTCACCTGGAACAAGGACCGCTACCCTGATGCACCGGGCATGCTGGCCCGACTAAAGGAGCAGGGCATCCGTGTGATCACGATCATCGACCCTGGTGTGAAGCACGACCCTGGTTATTCGGTCTATGACGACGGTGTCGAAAAGGACGTCTTCGCGGTCACCGAATCTGGATCGACCTACATCGGTCAGGTTTGGCCTGGCAACACCGCCTTCCCTGACTTCGTCCAGGAATCCGCTCGCGAATGGTGGGGTGCGTTGAATGCCGAGCATGTGAAGAGCGGTCTCGCCGGCATTTGGAATGACATGAATGAACCGGCAACCGGCGATGTTGCCTCTGGAGCGATGCGCTTCGGAGCGGGCAAGTATTCGCACGATCGCTATCACAACGTCTATGCACTGCTGATGGCGATGGGAACCCACGAGGGTTTGGTGCAGGCAATGCCAGAACTGCGCACCTTCATCCTTTCGCGCGCAGGTTCACCTGGTATCCAGCGCTATGCGGCTAACTGGATGGGCGACAACATGTCGCGATTCGATCACCTCTGGATGAGCATTCCGATGGGTTCGGGCCTGGGCATCTCGGGTCAGTCGTTTGTCGGTGCCGACATCGGTGGCTTCGGCGAAAACACCACCGCCGAGTTGTTGCTGCGCTGGACCCAGTATGGAGCGCTCACCCCGTTCGCCCGCAACCACGCGGTGATCCACACTGTCGACCAGTATCCATGGAGCTTTGGCGAAGAAGTCGAGACTGGCATCCGTGCCGCGATCGAGCTGCGTTATCGCCTGCTGCCTTATATCTACAGCGCCTTCGTTCAGGCGGCCGAGACCGGTGCGCCGATTCAGCGACCACTGATTTTCGACTACCAGGATGACGAAAACCTGCGCAACCTCGACGATCAGTATTTGTTTGGCGCTAACCTCTTGGTCGCGCCGATCGTCGAAGACGGCCAGCGCAAGCGCGAGGTCTATCTTCCGGCCGGCGAGTGGTTCAACTTCAACACCGGTGAGCACCTGGACGGTGGCCAAACCATCATTGCCGAGGCTCCGCTCGAATTCATTCCGGTCTTTGCACGCGGGGGTGCGGTGCTGCCGATGCTCGCCGAAGCGCCGCAGAGCACCGATGGTCTGGCACCGGAGTCGATCGAACTACACGTTTTCGTGCCAGCGGCCGATGGCGAGTGGACCTCAGAACTACAAGAAGACGACGGTTTGACCTACGCGGCCCTCGAAGGCAATCGCGTGCGCACCAGCATCCGTGTGGTTAGGAACGACAAGGATGTTTCGGTCAGCGGTCGGGTCACTGGCAAGGGTTTCGCCGGGTTCGCTCGCAAGCAGTTTGAAATCGTTTGGCACACCACGGATGAGCGCAACGGCACTCGCGAGATCGTCGCCAACAGCGGAGAGGACTTTTCAATCTCGCTCTGAGGTCGGCGCCTTCAACCAGGTGCTCGAAGAGCGTGCTAAGTAGCCGAAAGGCGACCGGCGGCCAACTCTAGGATGCCGAGTGCGGCCAAACGCACGGTTCGGCCATCGGCCGAGTCGATGCTCGCGTCAATCTCGGTGAAGTCGACCGAACGAACCTGTGAATAGCGACCGACCTCGAAAGCAAGCTGTCTAAACTCGTCGGCGCTGATTCCACCTGGAGCGGCAGCCGGACAAGCCGGAACCACGCTTCTGTCACAGACGTCGACGTCAAAGTCAACGTGCACCGGGCCACCGGCGGCACCGGCGATTGAAACCGCCTCTGCCATAACGTCGGCCATCGAACGATCGCGCAGGCTAGAGCGCGGAATCACAAAAATGCCGAGTTCCTTGGCGCGAGCCGCATAGGCCGGTGAGTTCGAGAAGTCGGCAATACCAATCTGAACGATGCGACGACCATCGAGACCGAGCTCGTCAACCAATCGGCGAACCGGTGAACCGTTGCTGATTCCGTCACGCAGATCGTGGTGCGCGTCAAGGGTGATTAGACCGGCGGTTTCTACGTGCGAACCGAAGACGCCACGAGCCATCGCGAATGTGACCGAGTTGTCGCCACCCAGGCCGATGGCCAGCCCAGCGCGCTTGGCTAGGTCGGCAGCGAGCTGACTGGTTCTGGCTTCACCGGCCTCAGAGTCGGGTTCGATCACATCGCCGAAGTCGGCGAATGACAAGTTTGAGACGTCGGTGTCGGTTGACCAGTTATAGGTCGAATAGCGCTGTAGTGCAGCGCGGATGGCCGCCGGGGTGGTGTGCGCATTGGTCGCCGAGATCGAGGTCAGGTGTGCCGGAATGCCCATCAGGCCGAGGTCGTAGTTTTGGGTCGAGTCTGGCTCGGCTGGTTTTAGCCAGGCCGATGCCCTGGGCCAGAGTTGGTCTTCCATTAGTGCTTCAACAGTTCTGCCGCAGCCTCTAGCTCGGGAGCCAAGAAGCGGTCTGGTCCGTTGCCCGGCACAACCTCGCGAAGACGCTTGATAAGTGCGGCGGTAACCGGTGCCGGCTGGTGTGGTGCGCGTAACTCGACGGAACGGGCGGCTGCGGTCAATTCAACAGCCAAAATCATGCGCAGGTTGTCAACAATCTTGCGTAGTTTGCGACCGGCGTGCCAGCCCATCGATACGTGGTCTTCTTGCATGGCCGATGACGGGATGCTGTCTACCGAAGCAGGGTTGGCAAGACGCTTGTTCTCTGAGACCAAACCGGCCTGGGTGTATTGGGCAATCATCAAACCGCTGTCGACACCGGCATCGTGAGCCAAGAATGGTGGCAGACCAGAAGATCGGTTCTGGTCGAGCATACGGTCGGTGCGACGCTCTGACATCGAGCCGAGGTCGGTTGCCGGAATCGCCAAGAAGTCGAGGATGTAGGCGACCGGGGCTCCGTGGAAGTTTCCGTTTGAGGTGACCTCACCAGACTCAAGCACCACCGGGTTGTCGATGGCCGCGGCTAGCTCGCGACCGGCAACGATCGAGGCATAGGTCACGGTGTCGCGCAGACCGCCGGTTACCTGAGGCGCACAGCGCAGCGAGTAGGCGTCTTGAACCTTGTTGTCACCAACGCGGTGTGAAGCGACGATTCCCGAACCGGCCATCGCGTTGAACATGTTGGCTGCACTGGTTGCCTGGCCAGGATGTGGTCGCAGGTCGTTGTGAAGCTCGGTGCGGAACACCTGATCGGTGCCCATCAATCCTTCGACACTCATTGCGGCGATCACATCGGCGTAGTCGGCCAGGCGTTCTAGGTCGGCGATTGCAAGGATGGCCATGCCGAGCATTCCATCCGTGCCGTTAATGAGTGCCAGACCCTCTTTTTCGCGAAGCTCAACCGGGGTGATGCCGGTCTCGGCGAGTAGTTCGGCGACTGGGCGCTCGACACCGTTGGCATCGAAGGCGCGGCCTTCGCCCATGACAACGAGGGCGCAGTGGGCGAGTGGAGCCAGGTCACCCGAGCAACCGAGCGAACCATATTCGTGCACGAACGGGGTGATGCCGGCATTCAGGATCGCCGCCATGGTTTCGGCAACAACCGGGCGGGCGCCGGTGCGGCCGCTGGCTAGAGTCTTCAAGCGCAGCAACATTAGGGCACGAACCACTTCGCGCTCCACCGGGGCACCCATGCCAGCGGCGTGCGAACGAACGAGCGACTTCTGCAACTGAACACGGTCTTCGATGGCGATGTGGCGGTTCGCCAAAGCGCCGAATCCGGTCGAGATGCCATAGACCGGGGTCTCGCCATTGGCCAGCGATTCGATGTGAGCACGGGTCTTGGCCATGCCGGCCAGGGCCTCACTCGAAATGACAATTTTGGCGTCGTGACGAGCGACGGCAATCACATCGGCAGCGGTCATCCCAGCTGAATTGATGGTGACGGTTTGGTTAGTCATGTGAGTGCCCTTGCTTGATTGGTTCGATTAGTTTGCCGTTGCGCCAGGTTTGACCGATGAGGTTTACGCCCGGGCGGTAGGCGAGGTGTTGGTGCGATGGTGCGTTGAGAACTACAAAATCTGCGGCGGCTCCACCGGCGGTTGCCGACCAGATTGCCTCGGCCGGGCTCAGGTGCATTTCGCGAACCGCGAGAGCGATGCAAAACGGCATGGATGTCGTGTAGCTCGAACCCGGGTTGCAGTCGGTGGCCAGCGCCACGGTTGCACCGGCATCGATTAGCCGACGAGCGTCTGGGTAAGGCGAGCGGGTTGAGAACTCGGCTCCCGGTAACAGCGTGGCCACGGTGTTTGAGCCGGCAAGCAGTTCGATGTCTCGGTCGCTGAGGTGGGTGCAGTGATCGGCCGAGGCGCAGTCGAGTTCGACCGCCAGTTCGATTGCGCCGATGTTGGCCAGTTGATTGGCGTGGATGCGAGGCCTGAGCCCGGCTGCGATTCCCGCGGTCAAGATTTGACGAGCCTGATCGACATCGAATGCACCACGGTCGCAGAAGACGTCGATCCACTTGGCGTGCTCGCTGGCACCGGTCAGCATCTCGCCCACTACGAGAGAAACATATTCGTCGGCACCGGATTGACCGCGTTCGGCAAACTCGGCGGGAACCACGTGTGCGCCAAGGAAGGTGGTCTCGGAGGTGTGCGCTGCAGCGATGCGAAGCGAACGCACCTCGTCGGCAACCGAAAGGCCATAACCGCTCTTGGTTTCAAAGGTTGTGATTCCGTTCGCGTGCATTTCGGCAACGAGACTCAACAGGTTCTCGGCAAGTTCGTCATCGCTGGCTGCGCGAGTGGCCGCCACCGTGGTCTTGATTCCTCCGGCCGAATAGGCGCGACCCTGCATCCGTGCACTGAATTCTTCGGCGCGATCGCCGGCAAACATCAGGTGCGCGTGTGAGTCGACGAAACCTGGGATGACCGCCCGGCCGCCAAGGTCGACCCGTGAATCGGCGTCCGGCAGGTTGGCGGTTGAGCCGACCCAAACCACTCGTCCGTGTTCGACGACCATGCCGGCAGCCGAAGCACCGGTGCCACCGAGCTCACCGATTTTGCCAGCGCCGAGCGACTCGTCGTTAGTGACGAGTGACCCGATGTTGGCGAAGGCGGTGCTGCTCACAAAACGAACCTACGCGATATCGAGCATCGGAACGTGCACGTGCTTGTGACGAGCGACTTCCTTGGCGATGTCGTAGCCGGCGTCGACGTGACGAATCACGCCCATGCCAGGGTCGTTGGTGAGCACGCGGTTGATCTTTTCGGCGGCCAGAGCGGTTCCGTCGGCGACGATAACCTGACCGGCGTGAATCGAGCGACCCATGCCAACGCCACCACCGTGGTGCAGTGAAACCCAGGATGCGCCCGAGGCAACGTTGAGCATTGCGTTCAGGATTGGCCAGTCGGCAATCGCATCCGAGCCGTCAAGCATTGCCTCGGTCTCGCGATACGGCGAGGCAACCGAACCACAGTCGAGGTGGTCGCGACCGATAACGATCGGGGCCGAAACTTCGCCACGGGCGACTAGGTCGTTGAACACGGCTCCGGCCTTTTCGCGCTCGCCATAGCCAAGCCAGCAGATGCGAGCAGGCAGACCCTGGAACTCGACGCGCTCCTGAGCCATCTTGATCCAACGGTGCAGGTGCTTGTTCTCTGGGAAAAGCTCGAGAATCGCCTGGTCGGTGCGGTAGATGTCTTTCGGGTCACCCGAGAGAGCAACCCAACGGAATGGGCCCTTACCCTCGCAGAACAGTGGGCGAATATAAGCCGGCACGAAGCCAGGGAAGGCGAAGGCGCGGTCGTAACCACCCTTGCGAGCCTCATCACGGATGGAGTTTCCGTAGTCGAAGACCTCGGCACCCTTATCCATGAAGCCAACCATCGCTTCAACGTGGCGAGCCATCGACTCTTGTGAGCGCTTCGTGAAATCGGCCGGATCGTCGATGCGAGCCTGGGCGGCATCTTCGAACTTCATGTCGGCTGGGATGTAGAACAGCGGGTCGTGCGCCGAAGTCTGGTCGGTGACGATGTCGATCGGAACCTCGCGACGAAGTAGCTCTGGCAGCACGGATGCCGAGTTGCCGACTAGACCGATTGAGATGGCCAACTTCTGATTCTTGGCTTCTACCGCGCGGTCGATTGCTGCGTCTAGGTTGTCGTAGATCTCATCGAGGTAGCGGTCGGCAAGGCGACGGCGCAGGCGTGATTCGTCGACGTCGACGATCAAGCAGGTGCCCTCGTTCATGGTGACGGCCAGCGGCTGTGCGCCACCCATTCCACCGCAACCACCGGTCACGGTAAGGGTGCCGGCCAGGGTGCCACCGAAGCGCTTCTCGGCAACCGCGGCGAAGGTCTCATAGGTTCCCTGCAAAATGCCCTGGGTTCCGATGTAGATCCACGAACCCGCGGTCATCTGGCCATACATGGTTAGACCGAGGTGCTCTAGGCGGCGGAACTCAGGCCAGTTTGCCCAGTCGCCGACCAAGTTTGAGTTGGCGAGCAGAACGCGCGGTGCCCACTCGTGAGTGCGGAACACGCCAACCGGCTTGCCCGACTGAACCAGCATGGTCTCGTCGTCATCCAGGTTGGTTAGGGTCTTGACGATGGCGTCGAAGCTAGCCCAGTTGCGGGCTGCCTTGCCGGTGCCGCCGTAAACCACGAGGTTTTCAGGGTGCTCGGCAACCGCCGGGTCGAGGTTGTTGTGCAGCATGCGGAGGGCCGCCTCTTGGGCCCAGCCCTTGGCGGTGAGATTCGAACCTGTGGCGGCGTGCAGTGGGCCGCGAGATGAAGTGGTCATAGGTCAATAAAACTGGCTTTTAGCCCTCGTGCCAACTAGCTTTTAGGTGCTACTGTCTGAAATACGAGATTAGGAAATTAGCATGACAAATGTTCCGGCAGCCAGCCGTGCCCTGCTGATTTTGCGCACCCTGGCCAAGGCCGGTGCTCCGATGCCGGCAGCGGCGATTGCGACTCGTGTGGGTATTCCGCGCTCTTCGACTTATCACCTGCTGACCGCGATGCAAGAGAGCGGTTTCGTGATGCATTTTCCCGAGGATGAACGCTGGGGTCTGGGGGTGGGCGCCTTCGAACTCGGTTCGGCATACCTGCGGCACGACCCGCTAGAGCGCCAGGCGCGACCATTGCTAACCAAGTTGGTTCGCGAGACCGAGACCAAACTTCCGGCCGTGGCTCAGCTCGGCATCTTGCAGGGCACCGAGCTGCTCTATTTACTGCGTGAGGTGCCACATCGCCCGGTCACGCTCGTTACCGAAGTGGGTGTTCGCCTGCCCGCGCACCTGACCGCTTCGGGCCGGGCCATCTTGGCTGGTCTCGATGCCGCACAGGTGCGCGCAACCTTCGCAAATAACAAGAGTTTTGTAGACCGCACCGGTCTTGGCCCGGCCAATATGCGTGAGCTAAGCACTTTGCTGCGAGACGAGGCCGCGGCCGGTTTTAGTGCCGAGGATGGCTTCATCACCGTGGGCTATTCGTCGATCGCAGTGGCTGCGAAGAACCACCTCGGCATTCCGGTAGCGGCTATTGCCCTGACCTTCAGGTCTGAGGATGCCGACGAGGCCTTGCGTGGCGAGTTGGCTGGGGCTCTAAGGGCGGCTGGTCTAGAACTCAGCAAGCGCCTGGGTGGTCATTAGCCCGACGTTAGTCTTCGGTTGACTCGGTGCGAACGTCGGTCCAGAGGTCATCTTCCTCAGGCTTCAAGACCGAATAGGCAACCACCGCGGTGACTGCAATGGCAAGACCGACGGCAACCCAACCGTAAACCGGGTTCTTTGCTTCTTTAACCACACGCTTTGCCGCCTGCTTGGCGGTCGCGCTGGTCGCCGCCGAAGCCTTCTTTGCACCGGCTGTTGCGTCATCCCAGATTTCGCTAATAGCGGGCAACAGTTCGAGCAATTCGTGTAGGTCGAGTTTCTTAGCCATGGAACAATAGTAGGCATGACTGCACACACTTCAGTAGCGACCATCAACACAAACCATGGCGCCATCAAAATCAACCTATTCGGCAACCACGCACCAAAGACCGTCGAAAACTTCGAGGGCCTAGCAACCGGTTCAATCGAGTGGCGCGACCCTCGCACCGGTGAGGTTCAGACCGGCAAGCCGCTATACAACGGCGTAATCTTCCACCGCATCATCCAGCAGTTCATGCTGCAGGGTGGCGACCCAACCGGCACCGGTATGGGCGGCCCTGGCTACCAGTTCGGCGACGAAATCAACGCAGAGCTAAACTTCAACGAGCCATTCAAGCTAGCCATGGCGAACGCCGGGCCTGGCACCAACGGTTCACAGTTCTTCATCACCACCGCTCCAACCACCTGGTTGTTCGGCAAGCACACCGTATTTGGTGAGGTAGCGGACGAAGATTCAAAGAAGGTTGTTCTTGCAATCGAGGGCGTCGAGACCGACGGCCGCGACAAGCCACTTTCTGACGTAATCATCGAGTCAATCAGCATCGAAAAGGTCTAATGACCTGCTACCGACACCCAGACCGCGAGGCATACGTTCGTTGCCAGCGATGTGAACGTTTCATCTGCCCAGAGTGTCAGATCG
>JBEGKW010000035.1:0-10463 GCA_041183865.1 Actinomycetota bacterium
ACCGACTCGAGCTTTGCAACCTGGAAGCCATCCATGGCGGCCTGAAGAGCACAAATTGGGTCGATTTCGCTAACGATAACTCGCGCGCCTTGACCGCGAAGTGCCTCAGCCGAACCCTTTCCGACGTCGCCGTAACCGGCCACGAAGGCAACCTTGCCGCCGATTAGAACGTCGGTCGCGCGGTTTAGGCCGTCTGGAAGCGAGTGGCGAATGCCGTACTTGTTGTCGAACTTTGACTTGGTAACTGAGTCGTTGACGTTAATAGCCGGGAAGAGCAGCGCGCCGCGCTTGTGGAACTCGTATAGGCGGTGAACTCCGGTGGTGGTCTCCTCGGTCACGCCCTTGATTTCGGCGGCAATCTTGGTGAAGCGGCCAGGGTTGGTGATCAGGTTGTCGCGAAGCAGGTTAAGGATGACACCGTACTCTTCAGAGTCGGTTGGCTGCGTCGCTGGCACTGCACCCGCAAGTTCGAACTCACGACCCTTGTGAACAAGCAGGGTTGCGTCGCCACCGTCGTCGAGAATCATGTTTGGACCAACGAAGTCTTCGCCGGCGGCTGCAGCCTCGGCTGACCAGTCGAAGATGCGATCGGTGCACCACCAGTACTCTTCGAGGGTTTCGCCCTTCCAAGCAAAGACCGGGGTGCCGGCAGGAGCCTCAACGGTTCCGTTGCGACCGACAACTACGGCAGCTGCGGCTTCATCCTGGGTTGAAAAAATATTGCAAGAAGCCCAACGAACCTGGGCACCAAGGTCAACCAAGGTCTCGATGAGCACAGCGGTCTGAACGGTCATGTGAAGCGAACCGGTGATGCGAGCGCCCTTGAGTGGTTGGCTCGCTGCGAACTCGGCGCGAAGTGACATCAGACCAGGCATCTCATTTTCGGCGAGACGAATCTGGTGACGCCCGGCTTCGGCTAGACCTAGGTCGGCGACCTTGAAGTCGATGGCGGTAAGGGTTGAAGACATGTTTAGGCTTTCTGCTGAATGAGGCCTAGAACCTCATTGCGAATCTGGGTCATGGTGTCTTCGTTCGAGGCTTCGACGTTTAGACGAAGTAGCGGTTCGGTGTTCGAGGCACGAACGTTGAACCACCACCACTGGCCAGCTTCGGCAGGCTTGCCTTGCGCTGTGATGCCGTCGAATTCGTCAAAGCTAGCGCGATCGGCGAAAGCCTCAACGACGCGAGCCTTGGCGGCGGCGACATCAGAAACGGTCGAGTTGATCTCGCCGCTCAAGAAATAAGGGTTGTACTGTTTTGCAAACTCAGAGAGTGGCTTCTCTTGGTTTCCAAACTCTGCCAACACGTGCATGGCTGCCAACATTCCGTTATCGGCACCCCAAAAATCTCTGAAGTAGTAGTGAGCAGAGTGCTCGCCACCGAAAATGGCGTTGGTTTCGGCCATTTTGTCTTTGATTAGCGAGTGTCCGACACGAGTCTTTACTGGCTTTGCACCGTCAGCTGTGATGACTTCTTCAACCACGCGCGAGGTCAAAAGGTTATGCAAAACGGTGATCGGCGCACCCGGGTTAGTTGCCTTTTCGCGAGAGATCTCGCGTCGGGCCACGATGGCGGCAACCGCCGAAGGGGTCACGGCATCACCGTTCTCGTCGACCACAAACACGCGGTCGGCGTCACCGTCGAAAGCTAGACCGATGTCAGCACCGTGTTCGACTACTGCACGCTGCAGGTCGACAAGGTTCTTTGGGTCAAGCGGGTTGGCTTCGTGGTTCGGGAAAGTGCCGTCAAGCTCGAAGTACATCGGCACGATGTCGAGTGGCAACTTGTGAAGATCGGTTCCGGTTCCAAGTACGGCAGGCACGGTCATGCCGCCCATTCCGTTGGCGGCGTCGACGACTACCTTTAGCGGGCGGATGCTGTCGAGGTTTACCATCTCGCGTAGGTAGCTCGCATAGCGAACCAAAATGTGCTCTTCGCGGTAAGTGCCAGGGTTTGCCACTTCATCCAATCCGTTGGCCAGATAAGCCTTGGCGCGGTCACGGATGGCGGCCAGGCCGGTGTCAAGGCTGATGCCTCGAGCGCCGGCTCGTGAAAACTTGATGCCGTTGTAGGCGGCTGGGTTGTGGCTTGCAGTGAACATCGCTGCCGGTGCGTTGAACAAACCTGAAGCAAAGTAAGACTCGTCGGTTGAGCAAAGACCGATAGAAACCACGTTGGCACCACGCGCCTGAGCACCGATGGCGAAGGCGTCGGCAAACTCTGGTGAAGAGTCACGCATGTCGTGACCGACCACAACGTCTTGTCCGGCTGCGCCAAGTTCGTCAACAAAACCAGCGGCTAGCGCGGTGACGATTTCGGTGGTCAATGCGGTGCCCACCAAACCTCGTACGTCATAGGTTTTGACGAGTGAATCCCAGTCGATGCTCATGTAATCCGTTCTAGAAAAGTAACCCCTCTAGGATACCAGCGAGGGGGCTGGATTATTGGGCTGAGCGGCTTTGAATAGACTGATTACATGGCAGACAAGGGCATCTCTCGAGGAGCATATCGAGACCGTCACGGACGGGGAATCCGCCGCCCTGTGCTGAGCAATCTTTATCGCCACGGCGAAACCCGCCAGGCCTCATTCGCACAGGTCGTTCGCTCAACCTGTGAGTTCTTGCAGGCGACCTGGCCCGAAGAGTTGGCTGACCTAAAGTGGCAGGTCATGGATGCCCCTTCGATCAGAGACGACTCACAAACCGTTCGACGCTGGGCAACTAAAAAAGCCGAGATGACCATCTGTATTTTTCGAGTGCCGATTGAGCGACTGGGTCATGCAAAGCGGGCCGACCCGATGCACGAGCGTATGCACATCGAAGAATACGTCTTTGCCGCTGTCGCGCATCTGTTAGATAAAGAACCTTGGGAACTGGTTCCTGAGCGCTATCGCCCAGAGTAACCAGCCTTATCCTGGCCAGCAGAATGGTGCCTAGCGCACCATCACAGCGACTTGGCCACCAGGGTTCTTGTAGTCGAGAACAGGGATGGCGCTAACCAATCCATCAACATCTACAATCATCGTCGCGAAGAATGGCGACTTGCCTGTGGAAAGTTGCAGCTTAGAGCCGGGTGCGAACTTGAGGGTCAGCTGGCCGGCTGCCGGAACCTTGAAGCTAGTCTCAGCGCCACGATTTTGAACCAGACTCAGCGAAATATCTGAGGTGCTCGGATTTGCGACGCTCAACTTCGAGATTCCCGAGGTAGGCACGGTGAAACCCACCTTTGCGGTCTGCGGTTGAGCCGAAGATAGCCAGGCGAAATCAACCTTTGACTTCACTACTCGATGAAGGCGTATCGATGCGCCGACCGGAGCATCGGCTTTGACAATCGCCACAAAGTCGCCATCCTGCAATCCAGGCAAAGCGATGTCTGCTGTGGTTCCGCCCGCAATAGTTTGGCGAACCACGGTGCCAAATGTCTTAGCCGTTGAGCCAAGAACCTGAGCGGTTACAGTTGCAGACTTTTGCCCCGGCACGAATACGCGCAGGGTTGGCACTAGGTCTGAGAAGTCTGAGTTCGCCATTAGTTTTGCAGCGTCGGCGGAACCTCGAATAAAGACTCCAGGAATCGCCTCGGTGGTTGCAAACGCAGCCGAAGGCGAAACGTAATCGACGCCTCCTGCCGCCAGGCCGCGGACTACCTTTTCTTGAATCCAGGCAGCCACCAAGCCGCCGCGACTGACCAAATGGGTGCTGAAAGTCTTGGTTTTCGGGGCGTAACTCGAGAGCGGGATCACGGTTGTCTTGCCGGCCGCCACCGAGATGCCAGACATTCCCGACCCGGTGACCAAGCCGCGTTCGTTGAAGATTTCAAGGCTCACGGTCGAATCAACCTTGGTTACGTTTTTCACGACCAGCAGCGATTCGCGGCCGGTGCTGTTGTCTCCACCGACAAACCAGAGGTCGTTAGTTGGTCGCTGACAGTCTGCGCCAGTTAGGCCCGCTAGACCGTCGGTTTGAATCGACTGAAGCTGATTGGCGTTGAGCAAGATCGAGTTCTGTTCGGCCCGACCGGCAGGGTCGACAGCAGTGAGCTGGTTGCCACTGATCAGCATCGAAGTTCCGGCAGGGCCGTTGAAGTCGCTGTTGATCTCTGGCGAACCGATGGCTTCGAATGCTCCCACTTTGGTGCCCGCAGCGCCTCCGGTTCGGTAGACACCGCCAGGGCACACCAATTTCAGGTCTTGAGCTTTTACGCTCAGCACATCGGCCTTCGGAAGCTCACCGACGGTCAGGTTGAACTGAGGAGCCAGCAACACCAAACCAACCAAAGCCGCGGCTAGGGCGACGAGTGCGCTCAGTCTCTTGATCACTGGGCATCCTCCCCCGACTCGATGAAAATCTCTTCAGAGCCACGTCGGCGCGGTGAGCGCGAAGGCAGTGCCATCAGTGCGAAACCAACCAGGATGATGACCTGGACAGCCTTGGTAATTGACCAAGGCGAACTCGGGTCTTGCTGATCGGCCTGCTGAGGGTCTCTAACTCGCCAAAGTCGCCCGAAGTCGGTAGCTCCGACGGTTTCGAGCTCCGAAACCGAATCGAGTGCGATGCCTAGTTCAGAAAGTTCGCTCGAGGCGCCAGCGGGAACCAAGACATACCCGATGTGCTGCTCTTTAAGTCGTTTCGAAATCGGGGTTCCGTTGGCCGAGACCAGGTCGGCAACCAACTGAGCGATATTCGAGTACTTGGCCTTAGACAAACCAGAGATAGAGAATCGGTAGGCCAGGCTGAGATCATCGAGGTGCACTCCATCGCCAGCTACTAATTCGGCGGCCAGCCGCTTTTCTCCAGCAGAGTCAGCACTCGGGGTCAAAACCAATAGCTTGAGGGTAGAGCCCTGTTCGGCTTCGGCAGCGACGATCGAAGGAACCACTCGCCCATCCGTGAATTTGAGATTAGGGGTTTGCCAGGCGGCATAAGCCATGCCCGGCAGCACAGCCAAGACCACCGAAAGCGCGGCGATAACCCGGCGTGCATTTTGAGCTGGGATGCCATCTACAGCAATCGAGGCCAAAGAAATCAGAGCGAGGCCCGCGACAATCAGCAGCGCCCAAGGCGAGCCGTTCACAGTCTCGAGATTTGCCTGACCGACACCCACTGCCGGGAAGTTGAGTGAAGAAACAAAGTAGGCCGAGGCGAGTGCCACGATAACCAGGAGCCAGCCGCTCACGGCCAGACCAATTCGCTTACGCAACATCGCAAAGAGCGCGATGAATACCAATCCGCCCGAAATGATCAGCGCAGGCAAACTCAAGAATGGTGCCTGGGATGAAGGCAGAGCGAGACCAGGGTCTGCCAAAATCGCCAGCGGGTGCTCGAGGGCTACCAGGTAGTAAAAGGCTGTCGGGCTAAAAATGGTGGCTAGCGGCAACCCTACCCAAATCAGGTAACCGATTCGGCGGATGCGCACGAGGGCCAAAAGAACGAGGCCAACCAGGATGAGTGGGATTAGGTTTGGCGTTGCTGCACCGATGACCGCCACCAGGAGACCAGCGGTAGCCACCCAGGTCCAAGATTGGGCGGTGCTCTTGGTCAACCGGCCGAGCTGAGTTACTCGCAGCAGTGCGATGACCAACCAAGGTGCCAACAATCCCGAAATCAAAGCCGGTATGCGACCATCGCCCTGCGCTTGTTGCAGTGCGGGCCAAAACGCGAAGCTCAAACCGGCTACGACACGAACCCAGGTGTGATTGGTGAATTGAGCAGCCAACTTCCATGCGCCTAAGAAGGCCAGCGGCTTGACCAAGAAAAGCAGGATTGCGATTGAAAGCGACGGAGCCCAGAAGGTCAACCCCGATAGCCCGGTGATGACCCACGCGAATGGGTCACTCGGCGCATAGAAGCCCAAACCGATCGGCTGGTAGCTGGCGCCGGCCCTGATGAAGACGTCCCACCAGGATGCGCTCAGCGGGATGACGGCCTTCGCCGTTACGGCAACATCTTTTGGCCACCACTGAAAACTTGCGGCGGCCAAAGCGATAAACCACCAAAAACCACCGGTCGCTGCGAAGCCACGTGAGGCCTTGCCGGTGAGGATGTCGCCATCACCACGGTCGAAGGCGTTTAGGTTATCGACTGCCTCGGCTCGTTCTTTGTCGGCTCGGCGATGAGCTCGAACTTCGTTTCTCGAGGCCCTCAGACTCTTCAGTTCACGAACCGCTAGTTTGCGATGCTTGGCGATATTTGCGCGTGAAGCCAGCCTGCGGGCGACGGTGAAGAAACCCCAAACCGCTGATGCGACTTCGGCCCAGATGAGCTCTGGACGTTTGCGGGCAACCTGCATCACCGCGCGAAGCAGGCCCAGCACCGGCAGGAATGCCCAGTAGAGCAGTGACCAGATGATTGGCGAGTAGGCAAGAATCAAGTGAATAGTGGCTCTGCGTATCGCGGATTTTGGCGAAGTGCCCAACCACGAGCGCTTTCGCTTGCCGTGAAGGGCGAGTTCCGCGTGCTCTACGCGAGCCGCGGGAACCACGATTACGCGATGGCCGGCAAGGCGCGCACGAACGGCAAGATCGATGTCTGCAGCCAGTAACGGGGCATCCTGGTCGAAGCCAGACAGCTCGCGGAATACATCCAAGCGAATCATGGCCGCGGCGGTGCTGATTGCCAGAACGTCATCCAGGTCATCGAGTTGCCCCTGATCGAACTGTTCATCGATAGGCGAGAAAGGTGCGCCGCCCGGCGTCAGGGTCAAACCGAGTTGAGCGATGACTCTAGGTTGCTGCCAGCGAACTAGTTTCGGGCCGGCAATGGCAACCGAAGGCGATGCTTCGATCGCGGCGAGCATCGCGGCCAGTGCGTCGGCATCCGGGGCGCTGTCATCGTGCAACAGCCATAGCCACTGATTATGAGCCTCAAGGTTTTGCGTTGCAGCCTCGATAGCGCTCTGCAGAGAAGTTGAAGCGGGAAGTTTCAAATACTCAAAGCCGAGGGCTTCGGAAATCTCTTTGATGGGAGCGTTTTCGGAATGAACCGAGGTGTCGACCACCAGAGTGCGATCTGGCAGGCGAGTTTGAGCGGCCAACTTTTTTGCTGTGATAGCAAAGAATTCGTCGGCATCGTGGCTGACCACGACGGCGGTAACAAATGCGTTCATGCCGGCTCTCTAGTTGGGATGCGGGCTAACGGGTAGCTCCCAGCTGAATGTTTAGGCGCGCTTCTTCAGCTTGCGGCGTTCACGCTCTGAAAGACCGCCCCAGATACCGAAGCGCTCGTCGTTGGCGAGTGCATAGTCAAGGCACTGAGCCTTCACTTCGCAACCGCTGCAGATGCGCTTAGCATCTCGGGTTGAACCGCCCTTTTCAGGGAAGAAAGCCTCTGGGTCGGTCTGTGCACAAAGTGCGTCGGCCTGCCAGGCTAGAGGGTCACCCTCAGTGTCAGAGTATGCCCCCGCAACACCTAGTCGAATTGGATCGATAAACCAGTTCTCTGGCACACGACTACGACTGTCCATAACTTTCACCCTTATCTCAAACCGGCCAACCCTTTGGGGTCAAGACCTCGGTTTGCGAAATACTTTCGTGGTTGTAATTACACTGGTGTAACTCGATGTCTGTCAAGTTGACTTGTAACCCCGGGCGCGCCGCAAACAACGGTAAATATGCCCGGAAACCCCTGTAATCTAGGGGGTATGAGCGTATTAGTCACAGGCGGTGCCGGTTACATCGGTTCACATGTTGTCCGATTGTTACATCAACGCGGCGAATCTGCGGTCGTAGTTGACGACCTATCTAGCGGTTTGACCGAGAGAATCGGCAGCTCAACGCTTGTGCAACTAAACCTGGCCTCGCCAGATGCGGTTTCGGTTCTTACCCAGACCATGCGCGAACACGGAGTCAGGTCTGTAATTCACCTGGCCGCTCAAAAGCAGGTGGGCGTTTCGGTTCAAGAACCAGAGCGCTATTACAGCGAAAACATCGGCGGAATGGCTAACCTCTTGACCGCGATGCGCCAAACCGGAGTTGACCGTCTGGTGTTCTCGTCAAGTGCCGCCACCTACGGCATGCCAGATGTCGATTCGGTCACCGAGGATGCCACCTGCAACCCGATCAACCCTTACGGCGAGACCAAACTAATCGGCGAATGGATGAGCGCGAATGCCAGCCGAGCCTGGGGTTTGCGCGCTGCTAACCTGCGTTATTTCAACGTGGCCGGAGCAGGTTGGCCAGAGCTCGCCGACACCGCAGTGATGAACCTTGTGCCGATTGTCTTTGCCGCCCTCAAAGCCGGCAAGGACCCGGTTGTTTTCGGCGACGACTACCCAACCGCCGACGGCAGCTGCATCCGTGATTACGTTCACGTGCACGACCTAGCCGAGGCACACCTGAGCGCTCTCGACTATCTAGAACGCGACGACCGCAAGTTCTCAACCTTCAACGTTGGCACCGGCTCTGGTTCGAGCGTTTTCGAGGTGCTCAACGAGGTCAAGCGCGTGACCGGAATCGACTTCAAGATTGACCTTCAGGCTCGACGAGCCGGCGACCCACCTAGCCTCTGTGCAAACGTCAGCCGAATCGAAGAAGAACTTGGATGGACCGCGAAGCAGGGCCTTGCGGAGATTATCGAAAGCGCCTGGTCGGCAATTAACTAATCGAGCTAGTAGCTAGGTAAGCGGTTCCGCTGCCGGCGAGCGTGAACTTCTTGGCGTCGGCCCCGATGAACGCCGCTTCGCCGCGCTGAAGTACCACTCGCTCCTCGATGCTGTTACTAACTGCGATCTCTCCCGCGGTGCACAAAATGATGCTGGCCCCCGGAATATTTAGATCGGCCAACACAACGCCGCCAGTCAAATCGGCGCGATAAAGAATGAAATCGTCCACCGGGGTTTCGAACTCGACCAGCCCCTGAGCCAGTTCTCGAGTCTTCACGATCTCAACCGTGGTTGGAGCAAACGTCAGCACGCGTTCGAGTTCTGCCACATCGACGTGCTTAGGCGTCAGGCCACCGCGCAACACATTGTCTGAGGCGGCCATGATTTCTACGCCGAGACCGCTCAAATAGGCATGGATGTTGCCAGCCGGCAGATATAGCGCCTCCCCCGGCTCTAGCCAAACGTGGTTCATCAACAAAGCGATAATCACGCCAGGGTCACCTGGGTAAAGCAGGTTCAGGCGCGCGGCGAGCTCGAACTGGGCAGATAGGTTCGCCTGCTGTGTAAGTTCGGCGGTGACACCGTCGAGGTTTCCACGGCGATTGGTGATGTCTACGAAAAGCTTCTGTAGCCCATCCGGGCCATTGAAAATTTCAAGCCAGTGATTGACGATCGAGGTCAGCCCAGCAGAGACGTCGGTTGGGTCGAGCATGCTCTCGAGGAGATTGCGGATCTGCTTTTCGCTCTTGAAACCACACAGCGCTTCGAATTCGGTGAGCGCCACAATCATCTCGGGCTTGTGTCGGTCATCCTTGTAGTTTCGATCGGCGGCATTAATGCCGATGCCCGCCGCATTTTCGCGAGCGAAACCCTCTGCCGCTTGAGCGCTGTTTGGGTGGGCTTGAATCGAGAGTGGGCTATCGGCCGCCAAAATCTTGAGAAGGTAGGGCAGCTGCTTTCCATCTAGTGCCGCTGCCAGAGTGCGATTTTCATCGACCAGACGAGCCGGAGAACCCTCGTGGGTGCCGAACCAGATCTCGGCCATCGGGCGGCCGGTTGACCGGATACCGAAATAATCAGGGATGAGCGTACTCGAACCCCAGGCGTAATCGCGAGCACTATTAGTGATCTTGAAAAGCATGGTCTCATCCTCTCTTTCGGTAACTTGCCCCAAAAGCAACTTAGCCTAAACGGGGAGAAATAGACTTGAGGCACCCGTACCTTTATAGAGAGCCGGCATGAACGCACTGACGCAACCGATTCGCGTGATTTTCAATACGCGCGAAAAGGGCTACCGGGCAAAAACCTGGGTAGCTTCGATTGCCGTTTTCACGCTGATGGCCGGCGATGCGGTGCGATGCGGTGCGATACTCGGTCGGCTGGTACGGCTGGGGCGTGGTTTTAGCCTTTATTGGCATCAGCTCGATCGCAATGTTTCTGCGTAATGACCCGATGACTACCCTGCGAATCGTGCCTTGGCCTCTTTACGCACTTCTCGCTTGGATGGGAGTCAGCACCTTCTGGTCGGCCTATCCGGGCTGGACAGCGCTGGCTACCCTCTCGCAGGTTCTGACCTCGCTATTCGCACTCTTCTTAGTTGCCCGATTCAGTTGGCGCCACCTGTTGAGAGTCTTCTCAAATGTCATCCGATTCATCCTCGGCGCATCGCTCGTCTTTGAATTCGTGGCAGCCGTTTTTGTTCGCGGGCCAATCGCGCCGATTTTCAAGAACTACTCTGGCGACAAGCCGCCGGCTCCGGCCTTCTATTGGACCCAGGGCCACCTGTTCGATGGCAACCGCATCCAAGGCATCGTCGGAAACTCAAACCTGTTGGCCTTTGCGGCCATGCTCGGCTTGGTGGCATTTGC